>DASZOP010000111.1:0-4006 GCA_035550715.1 Gemmatimonadota bacterium
GCTGCACGCCGGTCGGCCACGTCGATCCGTAGAAGGGCTCGAGGTCGTCGGGCACGCGCGCGACGGTGACCCCGCCGCCGAGGCCGGCCACGAGGCCGGCCACGGGACCGTGCTGACGGACGTACCCGAGCCCGAGCTTTCCGACCGTGAACGACCGCTCTTCCAGGTCCGCAGGCAGGACCAGATCCCCGCCGCTCTTCTCCGCGACCTCGACCCGGCCGTAGAGGAAGTCCCGGCCGGCCAGGCCGACGTTCGTCTCGGCGAGAAAAGCGCGCGTCACGGCTCCGTCCTCGAGGTTCCGGCCCCAGGCGATGGTGCTCGCCCAGGTCCCGCCCTCCGTCAACGGGCGATGGTAGATCGCCGACGCGGTGACGCGCGCGACGTCGATCCGAGGATCGCCGGCTCCGTGGGCCTCCGCCTCGCTCAGCTCCCCGGCCGAGACTTGAAGAGCCCACCGATCGTTCGGAAGAAACGACAGCCGTCCCGAGTACGAGTCCAGCGCGTCGAGATCGAAGTCGAATCGTCGGGTGTCGGGTTCGCGGCCGTTGAAGAGCGACCCCTCGGCCTTCCACCGGCGGCTGTAGATCCCGACCGTCCAGACCCCGAAGGCGATGTGGGTCGAGTCGAGCCAGTGGTGTCCGATGGGCGCGATCGGGTTCGGAAACGAGGAAACGCGGTGCGGGAACGCGACCGGTCCCAGCGCCGGCTCGCCGACCGGCCCGCCGTAGAGCTGCAGCGCGAGGTCGTCCGCCAGCGCTCGCTCGTAGACAGCGCCCAGCTCCATGAAGAGGTCATGGGGATGCTGGCGGTCGTGGAGCGGCTCGTCGTCACAGAACTCCCCGGTCGCGAGAAGGTCGGGATAGCCACACTCCCCCACGGTCCAGGGATCGGAGCTCAGCATGGCCTTGAGCGTCAGGTCGCCGCCGCCCGCCGGCCGGCGCGCCATCCCCATGATCCAGTTGGTGGCGCCGAACTGGTCGAAGCCGCGGTCGCCGCCATCGTCCAGAAAGTGGACGTAGAGGCTCCCGTGAAGCATGAGCTCCCAGTTCCCCGTCTGGCCGTGCAGGGCATGCATGGGGCTCGCGTCGGGAAGCCAGCTCGTGCCGGATCCCTCTCGCGTGCGAGGCACCCCGAGGGGGCCCGGTCGCATGGCCATGGGAGGCATCGCGTCCACGCCGGCCGTGTGGGCAGCGGCCGAGGAATCGGCGGCCGCCGCGGCTGGATGGCGGTGTTCCTGCGCCGGGGCCTGCCGGGCAGGGTAGAGCGAGAGAGCAAGCACCGCCAGCACCACCGTGACGCGAAAGTCGGGCATGGACGACCTGCGGTTGGATGTCTCGCGTTCGTTCCGGAGAAGCGGATGGATCGCGGTCTACAAGCGCAGGGGGGGCGAGTCGTCCACCCCGGCGGGATGCCCCGCAGGATGGGAACAGGCGGTCATCCCCGGGCCCCGCGGTTCCGCCCCCGCAGGCCGCCCAGAAAGAACCACAGCTCGAAGACGACGAGACCGGCCCCCCCGAGGACGACGGCCCAGTCGAGCGGCGTCATGGCGCGGCGCCTCCGGCCATGGCGGGCCTGGCGGGGGAGGCGGCCCAGCCGCCGTCCAGCCGCGCCTCCCGGAGCCTGAGCGAGTTCCCCATGACGAAAACGTCCGAGAGGACCATCGCCAGCGCCCCTACCCACGGCGCCATCAGGAGCCCCGTCCACGGATAGAAGACCCCCGCCGCGATCGGGATCCCGAGCACGTTGTAGACGAACGCCCAGAAGAGGTTCTCACGGATCGTCCGCATCGTCTTCCGGGAAAGCGCGATCGCCTGGGGCACGCCGCGCAGGTCGGCCCGGATCAGCGTGATGTCACCGGCCTCGATGGCGACGTCGGTCCCCGACCCGATCGCGATCCCGATGTCGGCCCGTGCCAGCGCCGGCGCGTCGTTGACCCCGTCCCCCACCATCGCCACGACCCGCCCCTCCGCCTGGAGGATCCGGATCCGTTCCTCCTTCTCCTCCGGCAGGACCTCGGCCATGACGTGGTCGATCCCGACCTGGCGGGCGGTCGCCTCGGCGGTCCGCAGGTTGTCGCCGGTCAGCATGACGACGTCGAGCCCCTGGCCGCGGAGAGTGGCCACCGCTTCCGCCGATCCCTCCTGGACGGTGTCGGCGACCCCGATCGCCCCCAGGAGGAGGCCCTCGCGCGCGATCAGGACCGGGCTCTTCCCCTCCGCGGCCAGCCGGTCGACCGCATCCTCGGCCGACTCCCGGCCCAGGTCGCCCAGCCGGACGCCCCGCTCCGACAGGAGCCGCGGCGTCCCGATCACGACCTGGCGCCCCTGGATCCGGGCTCCCACCCCCTGGCCGGCCAGCGCAACGAACTCGGTGGCGGAGAGCGTCTGGAGGCCCCGGTCCCCGGCCGCCCGGACGATCGCTTCGCCGATCGGGTGCTCGGAACCCCGCTCGACGGCCGCCGCCAGGGCCAGGAGCTCGTCCTCGCCGAGCCCGGCCGCGGGGACCAGATCGGTCACGGCGGGCTCGCCGCGGGTCACTGTGCCCGTCTTGTCCAGGACGATCGTGTCGATCGCGTGCGCCTTCTGGAGGCTCTCGGCGTTCTTGATCAGAATCCCCATCTCGGCGCCCCGGCCGGTCCCGACCATGACCGCCGTGGGCGTCGCGAGCCCGAGCGCGCAGGGGCAGGCGATGATGAGGACCGCGACCGAGGTCACGACGGCGAAGGCGAGCGAGGGCTCGGGTCCCGTGACGAACCAGACGACGAACGTGGCGATGGCGATCGCGATGACGATGGGCACGAAGTAGGCGGACACCGTGTCGGCGAGTCGCTGGACCGGCGCCTTCGAGCCCTGGGCTTCCTTGACGAGGCGGACGATCCGGGCGAGGGCGGTGTCGGAGCCCACGCGGGTGGCGCGGAAGGCGATCGCCCCGGCACGGTTCATCGTCCCGCCCACGACGACGTCGCCGGGGCCCTTCTCGACCGGCATCGATTCCCCGGTCAGCATCGACTCGTCGATGGTGGTGCGGCCCTCGATCACCTCGCCATCGACGGCGATCCGCTCCCCCGGACGGACGATCAGGACGTCGCCGGGTTCGACCTCTTCGGCGGGCACGTCCACTTCGAGACCGTCGCGCCGGACCCGCGCTCCGTCGGATCGGAGGTCGAGGAGCGCACGGAGGGCCTCTCCGGTACGCCCGCGCGCGCGCGCCTCGAGCCAGGTCCCGAGCAGAATCAGCGTGACGATCGTCGCCGCCGCCTCGAAGTAGATGGAGGGCTCGATCCCGGCCGCGCGGAAGGCGCCCGGCGCCACGGTCGCGACCACGGAGTAGGCGTAGGCCGTCCCCGTCCCCACGGCGATCAGCGTGTTCATGTCGGCCGTCCTGTGGCGGAGCCCCTTCCACGCCCCACGAAAGAAGCGCTGCCCGCTGTAGAGAACGACCGGGGTCGCCAGGAGGAGCTGGATCCACGGATCGAGGACCGTCCCCCCCGCCACATGGAGCCTCAGAGGCACCAGGAGGTGCGGGAGCATCTCGAAGACGACGAGGGGCGCCGTGAAGACCAGGGCGACCCAGAAGCGGCGGCCGAGCCGCGCTTCCTCTCGCACCCGCTCCGCCCGCCGCGTCTCCTCCTCGCGCGTGGCGCCGGTGACGGGCGAGGCGTCGAACCCCGCGCGCCGGACCGCCTCGACGAGATCCCGCCTGCTGGCCGTCCCGGGAATGGCCCGGACGAGCGCGGTCTCGCTGGCCAGGTTGACGGAAGCCGACGTCACTCCCGGAACCGCCGCGAGCTCCGACTCGACCCGCGCGACGCACGACGCGCAGTGCATCCCTTCGACCGCGAGCTCGACCTCCCGCTCTGGAAGCGCGCGCCGCGGCTCCTCGCTCGGCCTGGCGAGCGCCCGCGAGCTGCCGCCATCGCTCATGGCGACCTCCGGAACTTTCTGAGCAGGTTCACGACCTCGTCGACCTTCTCGCGACGCTCCCCGGTATCGCTTCCCTCGAGCGC
>DASZOP010000112.1:0-2935 GCA_035550715.1 Gemmatimonadota bacterium
CAACACCTCGTCGGCGTGCCCTTCCACCTTGACCTTGGGAAAGACCTTGGCGACCCGGCCGTCCGGCCCGATCACGAACGTCGTCCGCTCGATCCCCATCTGCTTCTTCCCGTACATGTTCTTCTCCTTCCAGACGCCGTAACGCTCGGTGACGTCCCCGTCCACGTCGGAGAGGAGGTCGTAGGTGAGGCCTTCCTTCTCGCGAAACTGTGCGTGACTCTCCAGCGAGTCGCGGGAGATCCCGAGAATCTCGGCGTCGACGGTGGAAAAGTCGGGTAGCGAAGCCTGGAAGGCGCACGCCTCGGCCGTGCAGCCCGAGGTCATGTCCTTGGGATAGAAGAAGAGGACGACCGGCCGGCCCCGGAGGTCCGAAAGGCGGACCGGCCGGCCGCCGGTCGACGGCAGCTCGAAGTCGGGAGCGGGTTCGCCGGCGGTGGGAGCGGCCATGGGGCCTCCGGGACGGGGTGACCGGGAATGGGGCGACGGCACGACAACGTAGCCGGCGCGGGCGAGGTGCGGGAGACCCCGAACCGGCTAGCTTCGGCGCCGTGATCCGGCTTCGCTCGCGATCCCTTTCGGCCCTCGCGATCGCCTTGGGCTCGCTGGTGCCGTCGGCGTGGACGGGTTGCGGGAAACCGCCCGCCGCGGGCGGCCGGGAGGATGCCCCGGCCCCGGTCTTCCGCGGCCGCGTCCTCGCCGAGACGGTCCCGCGCCCGGAGTTCACGCTTCTGGACACGGCCGGGGAGCCATACGACTTCCTCGAGGAGACGCGCGGAAAGACCGCGCTCCTCTTCTTCGGCTACACCCACTGCCCGGACGTCTGTCCGATCCACATGGGAAACATCGCGGCGGTCCTGAATGACCTCGGGGTCGAGCGGCGCCGCCATGTCGAGGTCGTGTTCGTGTCGACCGATCCCGAGCGCGACACGCCGGGCCGGATCCGCGAGTGGCTGGACCGGTTCGACCCGGCGTTCGTGGGCCTGCGCGGCGATCGAGCCGAGGTCGACGCCATCCAGCGTTCGCTGGGCCTCCCCCCGAGCGTCCTCGAGCCCAGGGCGGGGGACGGCTCGTACGCGGTCGGGCACGCCGCTCAGGTCGTGGCGTTCTCGCCCGACGGCCCGGCACGGATCGTCTATCCTTTCGGCACGCGGCAGGCCGACTGGGCGCACGACCTGCCGCTCCTGATCGCCGGGACGACCCCGGGCCACCCCTGAGCCTTGCAGTTCTGGTGCTCCGCCCAGGGGATCCCGTGGTCCTGGACCTGGAGGCCGTACGTGGGGGTCTGGGCGCTGATCGTCGTCCTCGCCGTCCTCTACGCCCGCCTCACCCGCCCCGCCACCGGAGCGGGGCCGATCCGGAGCCCCTGGCGTACGATCTCGTTCGGCGCCGCCCTGGCCGCCCTGTGGCTCGGCCTCGACTGGCCGATCGGCGCCCTCGCGGCGGGCTACCTGGCGAGCCTTCACATGCTGCAGTTCCTGCTGGTCGCGCTGATCGCGCCGGCGCTCCTGCTCCTCGGGATCCCGGGGGCGGTGTGGGAGCGCCTGGCGGGGCGGGCCCGGACTTCCGGGATTCTTCGGCTGACCCACCCGGCGGCCGCCTTCCTCGCCTTCAACCTGGTGGTCCTCGTCACCCACTGGCCGGTCGTCGTCGACGCGCTGATGGGGAGTCAGGCCGGGTCCTTCCTGATCGACATGCTCTGGTTCGGGGGCGGGATCCTCCTCTGGTGGCCGGTCGTGGCGCCGTTCCCGGCCCGGCCCGGGTTCGGCTACGCCCTCAAGATCGGGTACCTGATCGCGGTCACGATCACGATGACGATCCCGTTCCTCTACCTCACGTTCACCTCGCTGCCGGTCTTCGCCACCTACGAGCTGGCGCCCCCGATCCCCGGGATCTCCAAGCGCCAGGACCAGCAGCTCGCCGGGCTCCTCATGAAGCTCGGCGGCGCGGTCGTCCTGTGGACGGGGATCGCGGCGCTCTTCTTCCGGTGGTACGTGGGCGAGGAAGGATCGGTCGCCTGAGGACCGGCTTCCGGTTCGCTTGTACCCCCCCCGAACGCGGCGTATGTTCGGCT
Source organism: Gemmatimonadota bacterium (assembly GCA_035550715.1). Taxonomy (GTDB): domain Bacteria; phylum Gemmatimonadota; class Gemmatimonadetes; order JACCXV01; family JAHWKZ01; genus DASRVA01. The sequence goes on from DASZOP010000112.1 coordinate 2,072, forward strand.
CGTGCCCGCCGCGGAGCGCCTGATCCTCTTCGACATCGATGGCACGCTCCTCTCGGCGGGCGGTGCGCCGCGGCGGGCGTTCCGGCGCGCGCTGACCGAGTTCTTCGGAACCGAGGGAGCGGCGGCGACCGACGACTTCTCGGGGAAGACCGACCCCCAGATCGTCTACGACCTGATGACCGCCGCCGGGTTCGGGGACGACCACATCGCCGAGCGGATCGCCGCCGTGTTCGAGAGCTACGTCACGGGGCTGGCGGCCGAGCTGGAGAAGGAAACCGGCCACCGGCTCCTCCCCGCCGTGGCCGAGCTCGTGCCCCGGCTGGCGGAGGACCCGCGCGTGGTTCTCGGGCTCGTCACCGGTAACGTCGAGACCGGGGCCCGCCTGAAGCTCGATCATTTCGGCCTCTGGGATCGCTTCCGGCTGGGGGCGTTCGGATCGGACGAGCGCGAGCGTGACCGGCTCCCGCCGATCGCGGTCGAGCGCGCCCGGAAGCTGACCGGGAGATCGTTCGAAGGCGAAGAGGTGGTGATCGTGGGGGACACCCCGGCCGATGTCCGTTGCGCCCGCGCCGTGGGCGCGATCGCCGTCGCGGTGGCGACGGGGCCGCCCGGGCGCGAGGCCCTGGCGGCGGCGGACCCCGACTTCCTCCTGAACTCGCTCGAGGCGTGGCCCGACGTGTCCGCCGAGATCGGGCTCGAGGATCATCCCGTCGAGACCCCAGCCCGGAGGGCGTGATGGAAGCCATAAGCGTGCTCGCCGTCGTCGTCGTCTTCTTCCTGTTCATCCTCACGAACGCGATCCGGATCCTGAAGGAGTACGAGCGCGGCGTGATCTTCCGGCTGGGCCGCCTCCGTGCGGGTGGA
>DASZOP010000113.1:0-7400 GCA_035550715.1 Gemmatimonadota bacterium
AGGGCGTTCCTCAGCTCCTCCAGCCGCCGGCCCAGGTCGCGCTGACCGGCCGCCGCGTCGGGGTTACCGCCCCGGCCTCCATCGCCGGGTTGGAGGGCATCCGCGAGCGCGCGCTGGGCTTCGGCCATCGCCTGAAGCTCGGCCGCCGTGGCGCCCGGCGACGAACCCGTGCCCTCGCCCTGCCCCGACCCCGCGGCCGAGGCGGAACCGCCGGCCGGAAGGAGAAGCGCCCGGGCCAGGCGGGCCAACCCGTCGGCCGCCGCTCCGGCGGCCAACGTGGCCTCGTCGGGCAGGAGGGCGCCGGGCGCGTTCACGATCCTCTCCTCGGCGACCCGCGTCAGGTAGACCGCCTGGGCCAGGCTCTCGCCCAGGTCCGCCGCGGCGGGGAGGCCACCCATCGCCTCGACCAGCGCGCCCAGCGCCCGCTCGAGGCCACCCGTCACGACACGCTGCCGGGCGACCCGGTCCGCGTGGGCGACGGCACCGCCCCCGGCCATCCTGGACAGGAGCTCCTGCTGCCGGTCAGTCAGGAAGAGGACTTCGCCGCCTGCACGGTCCAGGGCCGCCCGCCGGCGCGCCCGGCGCTCGAGATCGTCGTCCACCGAGGCCTGGGCCTCGTCCGCCGCCCGGGACAGCGCGGCCGCGGCCTCCTCCTGGGCCCCGGACGCCGCCGCCGGATCGCCGGACCGGACGCCTTCGGACGCCCGCTCGAGCGCCCCTTCGACCCCCGCCGCCGTCGAATCCGGCAGGGCGGAGGCCGCCCCCCGGGCCGACTCCGCCAGCGCGTCCTGCCGGGGTCGGACCTCGCTCGCCAGATCCTCCGACGAGCCGCGGCGGGCGCGTTCCGCGAGCGCGCGCTCGGCCTCCGCCAGCCGAGCCAGCGAGTCCGCACCCTCCAGCATGGCCAGGAGCGAGTCCACATCGGCCAGCCCGCGCCGGACGGCCTCCAGAACGTCCGCCCGCGCCTCGGCTTCCGCTCCCGGTCCGGGAGGCGTGCCGGAGGGCGGGGCCAGCCGCGCCCGTGACGTTCCCTCGAGGAGGTCCTTGTAACCTTGAACGCGCTCGGCCAGCCCGGGGCGGAGCGAGGGGTCGGCCAGGGTCCGCTCGAGCGCCGCGGCTAGGCTGTCCGCCGCCTCCCTCAGCCGTTCGTCGGCGGCGGGCCCTTCCCGTGACGTCTCCGGCGTGCCCGCTTCGCGCGCCTCGGCGATCGCCGCCGCCAGCAGCTCGGCGGCCGCTTCTCGATCCTGTCGGGCCAGCTCGGCGAGCCGGCCTCGATCGGCGACGACCGCCATCCTCCAGCCGGTCGCCGCGTGCCGCCCGGTGGCGTCGGTCGCCACGACCCGGAAGCGGAGGGTGTCCCCCGGTCCCGCCCCCTCCCCCAGCGGCACGGGATGGGACAGGGTCGTATCGCGGGAGCCGGCCGGGGAGCCCAGCTCTCCCGCCCGTCCGTCGTCGGTCTCCCAGCCGACCTTGGTCAGGCCGGCGGCCGAGACCGCGCGGGCCTCGACCCAGGCCCGGACCGCGGTCAGGAGGGCCGGGTCGTCGGCCGGCAAGAGGAGATCGACCCAGAAGGCGCCCGGCACCGCGACCTGAAAGGGCTCGCTCTCCGCGCGGGCGCCCGAGACGTCCTCGACCACGACCCGGCCGGTCCCGACCGAGGGTCTCACGGCCCCCGAGAAGGACCGCCCGCGCGTCTCGAGACCCGCCCCGCGCCCGCCGCTGAGCTCCACCCTCGCGGTCGCGAGACCATGGCTCGACTCGCCCCGGAGCTCGAGTCTGGCGCCCCCCGGGACCGTCCGCCCGCCCAGCGGCGACCAGCGCCCGTCCTGACCGCGCGCCTCCAGCCGGAGGACGGCCAGCGGGACCTCCACCGTGAGCCGGTGGACCGGGCTCGTGTAGGATCCGTAGCGAAGCCGGTACTCGGCGTCGGACGAAACCCCGGTCCAGCTCCATCCGCCGGCCGGCCCCCGGCCCAGCGACTCGACCATCCAGGCACCGGCGACGGGCCGCCGCTCGACCACGAGCACGGCGTCGACCACCGGGCCGTCGAACCGCGCCCGTCCGCGCACGGTCCCCCCGGCCCGGACCCGGGCGTCGCCCGGAACGATCTCCCACACGCCGGTCGGTCTCGTCCACACGGAGGGCGGAGAGAGGAGCGCCGCTCCCACACGGCCGGCCGGCCCCGGCGCCGCGAGGATTCCGATGAGGGCCGCTAGGGCGAGACCGGCCGCGAGCGCCCGCCGGCCGCGGACGGCACGCCGCTCCGGGCTGTCCACGACGGGTGCGATCCGCCCCCAATCCCGACCCGCGAGCCACGCCCGGACCTCGGCTTGCCACGCCCGCCCGAGCGGGCTTCCGGCCGGGTGATCCAGCTCGGCGACGCCGCCCCGGGTCTGCGGGAAGAAGCGGTCGATCCGGCGGGCGATCTCACGCTCGGTCGGCAGGGCCTTCCCCCACCGACGGACCAGACCACCCACCGCCAGCCCCGCCGCGGCGAACACCACGACGTACCCGAGCGGGCGCCGGGTCGAGACCGGGCCGACCAGGCCCTCCCAGGCGACCAGGATCAGGAGGGCGGACGGAAGGAGCGCGACCGCCGACCAGCCGAGAGCGCCGCGACGACGACGGCGCGTCGCCACGGTCAGGTTCCGGAGGAGGCTCTCCATGACGGGTGGGGCCGTGCGCCGAGGGCCCCGATCGGCGGCAAGCTCCACCGGATAAACGCCCGCGGGGTGCTCGGCGCTCAAGACGGCGCTAGGGCCGGTAGTTCATCCCGATCGAATAGACGTTCTTCGTATAGAAGTCGTTGAGGCTGATCGACTCGTTACGGTAGCGGCCGTACCGCCCCTCGATCGAGTAGTGGGTCGAGACGTCCTTGACCAGACGCACCAGGAGCACGTTGTCGGCCGCGGCGTCGCCGGTGTTGATGGTCCCCGCCCCTTCGAGGTTCGGCACGGGCTCGCTGAACGTCTTCAGCTCGACCCGCCCATAGAGCTGGAGCAGCATCTCCCAGGGGAGCCGCCGCAGCACCTGCAGGCCCATCGAGTGGCTCAGGTACGAGAAGCCGAACGAGTTGGAGTCGTTGTACCGGAACTGGTAGTCGCCCTGGATCGACACGTCGCCCAGCCACGTGATCTGCAACCCGATCTCGTGCAGGAGGTCCTCCTGTCGGGGCCGCGTCGGGCTCAGGAACACGTTCCCGGGGATGGGATCGGTGGGCTCGATCACCGCCCGGCCATCGTACCGGTAGCGGTCGAGCGAGTAGCTCCAGACCGCCTGGAAGTCCGGCCCGAACTCCTTGGCCAGAGAGGCGAAGCCGCCAACGCCTTCACTGCCGAAGACGGCATCCAGGTTCTCGAAGCCGACCGTGCTGGCGCGGGCTCCCACCTCGATCCGCGCCTCGTGGTCCTCGGCCAGCGGCTGCAGGTCGATGACCGCGTTGGCGCTCCCCATGTAGCTCGTGAACCCGTCCTCGTTGATGAGGAAGAAGTCGTCAGTCCACTTGCGGTTCTTGATCCCCGCCTGGCCGCCCAGGGCGAGTCGCTCGCTGACCCGCCGCAGATAGCCCACCGTGCCCTCGTTGACGAACTGGTTCGAAGGGTCGAGCTCGTCGGACCCGACAAGCCCGAAGTGCCGCTTGTAGCCGCCTTGATAGGAGAGCGTGAGCCGCTGCTCGCCGCTCGCGCCCCACCGCAGGTCCCCGCGGTACGCCAGGCGGGCCACCTGGGATCGCACCGGATCGACCAGCTCCTCGTTGACGTTGTCGTCGAACTCGTAGGTGAAGCGGAGGTCCTGCTCGTACCCCCATGCTTCCTGGGCTCGGGCCCCTCGCGGAAGAACGGCCGCTCCGAGCACCGCCATGCTCCAGAGGACGGCTCGGATCCGGGGGCCCGTGGGCCGGATTCGCGTCGACGAACAGCGTTCCATGACGGCTTCCTCCTGCGGACTAAGGATAAAACTCCTCCAGGCGCTGTGCGAACAGGCGCTCCAGGCTTTCGTATTCCGATCGCCGATCGATGAGGTCGACACGCTGACGTTGGAGCTGGAGGATTCGAGCGTCGGGGTCTTCGAAGGCCTCCGCCAGCTCGCCTTCACCGGTCGATCGGCCCTCGAGGATGGCGTCGAGCTGGCGGCCGCTGCCCTCGCGGTCACCCCACAGCTCGATGTCGCGGCGGACGCGCGCGAACTCCTCGAGATCGCGCTTGCGCCGCTCGGCGCGGTCGATCTGGTTCTGGATGCCCGCGATCCGCCGGTCGATCCGCTCGATCAGGTCCTGGGCGATGGCCTGCTTGACCCTGAGCCTCGACGGGTCGTCACGGGCATCGAAGGTGAGGTCCAGGAGGAGGAGGTCCTCCTCGCCCGACTCCAGCGCCAGCGCGATCTCGTCCCGGGCGGGGACGTAGGTCTCGAGCCGCCCGAGGAGCCGGCGCAGCTCCGCCGCGGTCTGGTCCGTCCGGGGCCGTCCCGTCAGCTCGTCCATGCGCTGTCGGGCTTCCGCGATCTCCCGGTTGTAGGCCAGATACAGATCGGTCTGGAGCGACTTCACCTGCTGATAGAGGACGCGCAGGCGGCGAGCCAGGCCGGTGATCTGCTGCGAGGAAGTGAGGATCTCGTTGGACAACGCCTCGAACCGGGCGCTCCCCGGCCGGGTGCCGCGCTTCGCCCGGCTCAGCGAGTCGGCCCGCTGCTCCTGGGTCCGAAGCTGGGCCTCCAGCCGCGTGATGTCGGTCTCCCGCTCGCCCAGGAGCCGGCGGAGCTCGGGGATCCCCGGCCCCTGGGCGGGGGCGCCCTCCGGGCCGCCCGCGAGCATGCCGAGGGCCAGCGCGAGGACGGCCAGGACCCTAGTCGTGGGACGTGATCCCATATTTTTCCAGCTTGTAGTACAGCGCGCTCGTCTTGATCCCCAGCAGTTCGGCCGTCTTGGTCTTTACGCCACCGGCCTGCTCCAGCGCGCCCTCCAGCATCGATCGCTCGAGCCGCTCGAGGGCGTCGTCGAGCGGCACCGTGCCGATCGGCGGCGCGACGTAGCTGGCCGCAGCGGATCGCGGGGCGCTCCGCTCGTCGATCGGGAAGGCGTCGGGCTCGAGGACAGGTCCGTCGGAGAGCACGATCGCCCGCTCCAGCATGTTCTCGAGCTCGCGTATGTTTCCCGGCCAGTCGTAGTTGTGGAGGATCTGCACCGCGCGCTCCGTGATCCCCTCGATCGGCTTCCCCATCTCGCCCGAGATCGAATCGATGAAGTGCTTGATGAGCGGAAGGAGGTCCTCCTTCCGCTCGCGGAGCGGCGGCACCTCGATGGGGATGATGTGAAGCCGGTAGAAGAGGTCCTCTCGGAAGGCGCCGCTTTCGACCAGGGGGCGGAGGTCCTTGTTGGTGGCGCTGATGATCCGGACGTCGACCTGGATCGTCTCTTCGCCCCCGACCCTCTCGATCTCCTTTTCCTGGAGCACTCTGAGCAGCTTGACCTGCACGGATGGCGGGATGTCGGCGATCTCATCGAGAAAGAGGGTCCCCTTGTGGGCCAGCTCGAAGCGCCCCTTCCGCTCCTTGATCGCCCCCGTGAAGGCGCCCTTCTCGTGGCCAAAGAGCTCCGATTCCAGGAGGCTCTCCGCCAGCGCCGAGCAGTTGACCTTGATGAACGGCCCGTCGCGGCGGGTGCTCTCGCGGTGGATGGCGCGCGCGATCAGCTCTTTCCCGGTCCCGCTCTCCCCGTAGATGTAGACCGACGAGTTCGCCTCGGCGACCTTGCGGACCTCGCCGAAGATCGACCGCATCGAAGAGGAGACGCCCACGATGTCGCCGAAGTGGTGCTCGACCTCTTCGCGCAGGTACTCGGCTTCGGCCCGGAGCTGGTCCCGCTCCCGCCGGAGATCGCGGGTCTCCAGGGCGCGGTTCACCTTGACCCTCAGCTCGTCGGTGTCGAACGGCTTGGTGATGAAGTCAGTCGCCCCGCGCCGCATCGCCTCAACGGCGATGTCGATCGTACCGAAGGCCGTGATCAGCATGACGTCCGGCTGGCCCGCCGCCCGCCCTTTCCGGATCGCGTCGAGGAGCTCCAGCCCGGTCATGCCGTCCATCTTGTAATCGGTGATCACCAGGTCGAACCCCTGCTCGTGGGTGAGGGCGAGGGCGTGGTCCGCGTCGGGGGCGACCGCCACCTGGTGGCCGGCCCGGCCCAGCATCTGCTCGAGACCCTCCCGCATGGTGGGGTTGTCCTCGACGACCAGGATGCGCGCCACCCTCGCCCCCTCAGCCGCCGACCGCGGCCGTCGGCTCGGCAGCCCGGAAGCGGCTGGCGGCGCTGCTGGCGGCCGGCAGGACGACGAAGAAGGTCGTCTTCTCGCCGGGCACGCTCTCGACCCAGATCTCGCCCTCGTTCTCCTCGATGATGGAGCGCACGATCGAGAGGCCGAGGCCGGCACCCGCGCCCTTGGTGGTGAAGAAGGGATCGAAGATCTGCTTCACCCGGTCGGGCGGGATCCCCGGCCCGTAGTCGCGGATCGCGATCCGGACGCGATCGTGGGCCTGATCGGACTCGATCTCGACCCGGCCGCCACGAGGCGAAGCCTGGATGGCGTTCTTGACGAGGTTCACCAGGGCGCGCTTGACCTGGTCGAGGTCGGCGTAGACCCGGAGCTCGGCGTCGGGGAGTCGCGTCTCGATCGTGACGTCCCGCGCCTGGGCATCACCGGCCAGCAGGAACCCTACGTCGTCGATCGCCTCGCGCAGGGGGAAGGGCTCGAGGACGGGCTTCCGCGGCCGCGCGTAGACGAGGAACTCGTTGACGATCGTCTTGAGGTGCTGGACCTCGCGCACGATCTTCTCGAGGTGCGCCCGGCGCGGATCCTCCTCGGGCAGATCGTCGCGCAGGAGGCCGGCGAAGATCTCGATCCCTCCCAGCGGGTTCCGGATCTCGTGGGCGACGCCGGCCAGCATCGTCCGCAGGTGGCGGTCGCGGCGGACGATCCCGCGACGCATGTTCTCGAGGGCGTCCCCCAGGAAGCCGATCTCGTCCCGGGACTCGACCGCCACCGGCTCGGTCATCTCGCCGCGCTCCATCCGCTCGGCCGACCGCACGAGCTCGCCGATCGGGCGTGACAGCGACCGCGCGAAGAAGAACCCGACGAGGATGGTCAAGCCGATCGCCAGCGCGGTCAGGAGGACCGTCATCCGGCGGAAGTCGTGGAAGACCTCCAGGAACTCGACCGGGAGATCGATCCCCAGAACGGCGACGATCTCACGCTGGGTGCCGCGCGCGTCCACGAATCCGACCAGCGGCGCCATGGCGGTCTGATAGACGTTTCCCTCGCTGTCGCGAAACGGCACCGTGATGACCGCCTCGCCGCCCAGCGCACGCTCGATCTCCTCCGGATAGTTCTCGAGCGCGGGGTAGATGGATC
>DASZOP010000114.1:0-7098 GCA_035550715.1 Gemmatimonadota bacterium
GGGGCATGCCGTGGAGCTCGTCGGGCGGGCCCGGCAGGTGATGGAGTAGGGCCTCGACCGAGAGGGCCAGCCCTGCCACTACCGCGATCTCCTGGAGCGGCCCCGGGCGGATCCGCCATAGCGGGATTCCGATCGCCGTCATCGCGAGCCCGGCCGCGAGGAAGATCGAACGGGTCTCGAGCTCGAGCAGCTCGTGGCTCGCGAGGCCGGCCGTGAACGCGGCGCCGGCGGCGGCGAGAAACCAAAGAAAGCCGTCGAGCGAGCGGAGAGCGGGATGGTCCCGCCGGCGGGCCAGCCAGCCGGCGGCCAGGAGGAGCAGCGTGGCCCCGCCGGCCAGAGCGAGCCGGGAGCCCGTCCCCATCTCGGACCAGCGCCGCGACGCGGCCACGATCCCGCCCACCAGGGCGACCGACGCTCCCAGATAGCCAAGCGCGGTGGCGGCGCGGGAGGGTTCGGGCTCTGCCTCGCTGACCGGCCCAAGCTCGCGGCTCCGCTCGGCGGCCAGAATCGCCCGCGCCTGCTCCTCGGTGACGAGCCCCGCCTCGACCCATCTCGCCAGCGCCGCGTCGAGATCCGGCATGCGATCGTCCGGTCCGATCACGCCAGTCGCCAGTCGAACGCCGCCACCTCGGGCGGAGCGCAGAAGCGGGCCGGGATCCCGACCGTCCCGATGCCGCGGCAGACGTACATGACCGGCCGGGCGTCCCGATACCACCCCTCCACGTAGCGGCCGCTCCCGCGGGGTCGGAAGGGCGCCCAGCCGAACAGCGTGATCTGCCCTCCGTGCGTGTGGCCGGCCAGCATCCACGAGGATCCCGTGTCCGCGGGGAGGGCGTCGCGGAACGCCGGACAGTGCTCCAGGAGAAGATGGTTCGGTCCGGGATCGATGCCCGCCGTGGCCCGAGCGAGATCGGGGCGACCCCGGACCAGGTCGTCCAGCCCGATGATCGCGTAGGGTCGACCCTCGTGTTCGCCCGTGAACGTCTCGTTCACGAGGAGGCGTCCCCGGTGCCGTCCGTAGACCTCCGCCAGCCGGGCCGGCTCGATCTCCGCCCACCGCTCCCAGTTGCCGTAGATCCCCAGCTTGGGGGTATCCGGATGGAGAAGCCCCAGGAAGGCATCGAGCAGCGGCAGGTCCTCCGGCCGTTCGATCATGTCGCCCGTACAGAGGATGAGGTCGGGACGTAGTCGCATGGCGGCCCGCGCCACCTCAGCCTCGTGGCTGCCGACCGCGTGCAGGTGGAGGTCGGTGAGCTGGACGAGCCTGAGGGGGGGGCCGTCGCCCGAGCCGAACGTGTGTCGGGTCACCGTGACTCGTCCCGGCTCGACCGCGAACGCGTCGACCCCCGTGGCCACGAAGGCACCGCCCGTGAGTGCGGCGAGAAAACGCCGTCGGTTCATGGACGAAGGGCCCTCAGGCGTACGTCTGCCGCGGCCCGCCCCCGCCCTCGGGCGGCACCCAGAAGATGATCTGGTAGGGATCGCGTATGTCGCAGGTCTTGCAATGGACGCAGTTCGAGGGGTTCAGCTTCAGGTCGCCGTCCACCCACTCGTAGACGTGGGCCGGGCAGAACTGGACGCACGGGTTGCCGTACTCGATCGTGCAGCGGGTCCGGCAGATGTCGGTGTCGAGGACGACCAGGTGGCTCGGCTGGTCCTCGTCGTGGGCGGCGCCCGAGTGGTAGACGTCGGTCACCTTGTCGAACGTGAGCACGCCGTCGAACCCGCCCCTGGGGGCCTTTGCGTCGCGGTCCCCGTAATGCTCCTCCACCGTCTCGTACCCCGCGTGGTCCTCCTCCGAGCCGAGCCGGTCGCTCCAGTCGCGGCCGCCCGTCAGCCACTGGAGGCCCACTCGCGCCATGCCCACCCAGCGACCGCCCAGCGCCATCGCCTGGTGGACGTTCCGGACCTTGCGAAGGTCGTCGCCGATGTACGACGCGCGAACCGCCCGGTCGTAGGCGCCCAGCGTGGCCGCCGACGTGTCGCCTTTGACCACCGCCTCGAGCGCGGTCTCGGCAGCCAGCATCCCGCTCTTCATCGCCAGATGGATCCCCTTGAGCTTCTGGCTGTTGAGGAGCCCCGCCGCATCCCCGGCCAGGAGCGCCCCGTCCACCGCCAGCCGCGGGATCGAGTACCAGCCGCCCAGCGGGATCGCCTTGGCCCCGTACTCGACCATCTCGCCACCCTCGAGGATCCGGCGCACGGCGGGATGGGTCTTGAACTCCTGGAACTTGCGATGCGGATCGAAGAACGGGTCGGCGGCGTCGAGCCCGCCCACGTGGCCCACCGAGACGAGGCGGTCCGGCAAGTGGTAGATCCAGCCGCCGCCGAACTCCGACGCCTCGAGCGGCCAGCCGACCGTGTGGATCACCGTGCCTTCCTCGTGGACCTCGGGGCGGACGCGCCAGATCTCCTTGACCCCGGTCTCGTAGACCTGGGGATTCCTGCCCTCCAGACCCAGCCGCGCCACCAGCTCCTTGGTGAGATTGCCGCGCACGCCGTCGGCGATCACGGTGACCCTGGCCCTCAGGTCGTAGCCCGGCTCGTAGTTGGGCCGGGCCTCTCCGTTCCGTCCGACGCCCTGGTCCCGCGTCTGGACGCCGACGACGCGCTCGCCCTCATAGAGGATGTGGTCCGCGGCGAAGCCGGCGAAGATGTCGATTCCCCCCAGATCCTCGAGCCGCGCCGCCATCCACCTGCAGACCTGGGCCAGCGAGACGATCCGCTTCCCCTTGTTGACGAACATCGGGGGGACGATCGGGCTCGGGAGGGCGCGGCCCTCGGTCATGTACCAGAAGCCGTCCTTCCTCGCCTCGGTCGAGACCGGGATCCCGCCCAGGTCGGCGTCGGACAGGAGCTCGGCCAGGGCCCGCGGATCCATGACCCCGCCCGACACCTGGTGCCCGCCGAAGGAGGCCGCCTTCTCGAGAAGGAGGATCGAGAGATCCACCCCTCGCTCCTCGACGAGCTGGGCGAGCCGGATCGCGCACGCCAGCCCCGCCGGCCCCCCGCCCACGATCAGGACATCGACCTCCATCGTCTCGCGCTCGACGTCGGGAAGGTTGTTGGTGACGAGCGGGAGGTCGATGCGGGCCGAAGGCGGCCGGGGGTCGGGCGTTTCGGTGCGGATGGGGGTCGCGGCCATCGAGGAGGCAAGGCTAGGCGAGCCCCGGGGGAGGGTCAAATAAACGGGCTTGCGAACCATGAAACCGCGCGTCGAGATTGGCCGGTGCCGAGATCCATCTTTCGAGGGGAAACGGCCGCTGGCGGTATCCCGGACCATGGGCGATCCTGCGGAAAACCTGGCTCGAGCGAAGGAGGTCGTCATGAAGGGTCGAATCGGGATTCTGGGGTTCCTGCTCGCGGTGGCCGCCGCGCTCGCCGCCATGCTGGCGGGCCTCGGTACGCGATGGGGCTGGTGGGATTTCCGCATAGGCTTCCAGGTGCTCCGGTGGGCCGTCCACGCCGCGATCGGTGGAGCGGCGATCTCCCTGCTCGGGATGATGTCCGCCCTCAGGGCGCCGCGGCGCGGCGCCCTCGTCCTCACCCTCCTCGGACTCGTGATCGGGCTGGTCACCGCCTACGTCCCCTGGCAGTGGCGGCGGACCGCCGAGCGTGTCCCCCCGATTCACGACATCACGACCGACCTGGACAACCCGCCTCCCCTCGAGGCCGTCCTTCCGCTGCGGGCGGACGCGCCCAACCCGGCGGAGTATGGCGGCGACTCGATCGCCGTCCAGCAGCGGGAGGGCTACCCGGACCTTGGCCCGCTCGTCCTGGACGCCCCGCCGGCCGAGGTCTTCGGGCTTGCCGAAGGGGCGGCCCGCGACATGGGATGGGAGATCGTGGACAGCGACCCCGCCGAAGGGCGCATCGAGGCCACCGACACGACGTTCTGGTTCGGCTTCAAGGACGACGTGGTGGTCCGGGTGGCCGGCCGGCCGGAAGGCGGCTCGCGGGTCGACGTCCGCTCGGTCTCCCGCGTCGGCATGAGCGACGTCGGGACCAACGCCGCCCGGATCGAGGAGTACCTGCAGAAGCTCGCGGCGGCCCGGGGATAGGGAACCGCGTGGACCTACGGCGGCACGCCCCAACATGACCGCCATCGACGATCTGCTGCGGAAGAACGAGGCGTACGCGCGGGGGTTCGACCAGGCCGGGCTGCCGGCGCCCCCCTCCCGGCGGCTCGCGGTGGTGGCCTGCATGGACGCGCGGCTCGACGTCTACCGGATTCTGGGGCTCGAGCCCGGCGCGGCGCACGTGATCCGGAACGCCGGCGGCGTCGTGACCGAGGACGTCCTCCGCTCGCTCCTCCTCTCGCAGCGCCTCCTCGGCACCCTCGAGATCGCGCTCGTCCAGCACACCGGCTGCGGGCTCCTGAGGCTGCGCGAGGAGGAGGTCAAGGCGGAGATCGAGGCCGAGACCGGCCGGCGACCCGTGTTCGCCCTGGAGGCCTTCGACGACCTCGCGGCCAGCGTCCGACGGTCGATCGCCCGGCTACGCGACGACCCGCTCCTGCCGCACACCGACCTGGTGCGCGGCTTCGTCTACGACGTCGAAACCGGGCGCTTGGAGGAGGTCAAGCCGTAGCGAGCCCAGCGCGGCGAGCGGCAGGCTGACGGCGGGGGCGTCACCAGTCCCACCCCAGTCCCACGCCGAGATCCGCCATCGTCCCCTTCCACGGGGCGAGGCTCCGCAGCCTGAGCTCCCCGATCAGATCCATGGCCTCCGTGAGCGCGAACCGAACCCCCCCTGAGGCCGACAGCGTCCAGTCTCCATGCGTCCCGGAGTCGGAGAAATCGACCATCACGCCGCCTCCGACACCTCCGTACGGACGCATCCGGCCCTCTCGGCGTGCGACCTGGAGCTGCACCTCGGGCAGGAGGAGGGTGTGCCGCACATCGGACTGGGACTCGTAGCTGAACACCTCGAGCCCCGGCTCCACGACGAGGGGGCCGGCCCACGGGACGCCCACCCGACCGGCCACGAACCCACCCCAGCCCGTGCCGCTCAGGTCGTACTCCGAGCCCCCGGCCACGACCGCCACGGACGGCTCGTGGGAAGCGCCTGGCTGGGCCACAGCCTCGATCGGGACAAGAACCGCCATGGCCACCAGCAGGATCGGGCGCCATGGATATTCCACGCCGCGTTCTCGAACGGTGGGGCCCGCCCGGGGTCCATGTCGCCCGGGCCGTGTGCGCGGGAGCAAGCGGAGACCCCGCAGCCGCGCAGCGGCGAGGAGGCTCCGCGCCGCGGAGCGCCGGCCCGGGCGACATGGACCCCGGGCGGGCTCGCGCGCTACGGCTTGGGGCGTGCCGGCGACCACGCCCCCCGCCACCCGTGCCGCTGAAACGCCGCCCGACGGCTCTTCGCCCACAGGATCCCGTCGTCCATGAGCGAGTACACGACCGGGATCACGAGGAGCGTCAGGAACGTCGACGTCGTGAGGCCGCCGATGACGGCGATCGCCATCGGCTGCCGGAGCTCGGCGCCCTCCGAGAGCCCGAGCGCGATCGGCAGGACGCCGAAGACGACGGTCGATGACGTCATCAGGATCGGCCTTAGGCGCACCGGACCGGCTTGCTTGATCGCCTCATCCCGCGGGACGCCCCGGCGGCGGAGCTGGTTGGTGTAGTCGACCAGCAGGATCGAGTTCTTGACGACGAGTCCTATCAGCAGGATGAGCCCGATGAACGAGTACAGGTTGACCGACTGTCCGGTCACGAGCAGGAGCCCCAGCGCCCCCAGGCCGGCCAGCGGCACCGCCATCATGATCGTGAACGGGTGGACCATGGACTCGAACTGGCTCGCCAGCAGCATGTAGGTGATCACGGCGGCCAGGAAGAGCGCGAAGAGCATCGACGACAGGGTCTCCTGGAAGGTCTCCGAGGCGCCGGTCACCGCGGTCGAATAACCGTCCGGCAGGATCTCCTGGGAGATCCGGTCCGCCGCCTCCACCGCCTCGCCGAGCGAGGTCCCGCCGGCGAGGTTGCCGACGATCTTGATCGCCCGCTGACGGTCACGCCGGTTGATGACGTTGATCCCCGTGTCCTCCTGGAGACGCACGATGTTGCCGAGCCGGACCAGATCACCGTTCGCGGCCCGGGTGGAGAGGACGCCGATGTCGGCGGGCTGCTTCCGCTGCACGTCCTCGACCCCGACGCGCACGTCGTACCGGTGCCCGCCCTCCTTGTAGATCGTCGCCTCTTCCCGTCCGATCAGGACGTTGATCGTGTTGGCGATCTGCCCCACGTCGACCCCCATCGCGGAAGCCTTGTCGCGGTCGATCTCGACCCGCACCTCGGGCTTCTGGAGCCGCATGTCGGTCCTGAGGTCGACCAGCCCGGGGACCTCTTCGCGGAGGCGCGCCATCAGGGTCTCCGCGTACTGATTCAACAGGGTCAGGTCCGGCCCCTGGATGACCCACTGGAAGGGCTCGGAGTCGCCGCCGCCCGTGAAGGCGCTCCCGAACGTGGAGACGAAGGAGCGGATCCCGGGCACGGCGTTCAGGCGCCCCCGCAGCTCGTCCATGACCTCGTGCTGCGCCCGGTCGCGCTCCCCCGGCTCGGTCAGGGCCACGAACATGAAACCCTGGTTGGACCCGCCCCATAAGCCGATCGCCGAGAAGAACCCTTCCACCTCGGGGATCGTGGCGACCACGTCCTCGAGCTCCTTCTGCTTCTGGTCGGTGTATTCGATCGAGCTGGCGACCGACGTCTCCGAGGCCACGATGAACCCAGACTCGTCCACCTCCGGCTGAAGCTCCTTGGGGAGGACGAAGAACAGGAGGCCGCCGACGATGGTGGCGACTCCTGCGATCCCGATCGTGGACCAGCGGTGCGCCAGCACCCAGTCGAGCCCCTTCCGGTAACGGGCGTCGGTCCAGTCGAGGGCCTCGCCGATCTTCCTGAAAACGACGTTACGGCGGCGCTCCTCGTGGTGGAGGAGCCGGGAGCAGAGCATGGGGGTCAGCGTCAGCGCGACGACCAGGGACAGGATGATCGCCACCGCCACCGTGACCCCGAACTCGAACAGGAAGCGGCCGACGATCCCCTCCATAAAAGCAACGGGGAGGAACACGGCGGCCAGCGAGAAGGT
>DASZOP010000115.1:0-18766 GCA_035550715.1 Gemmatimonadota bacterium
CTGGGCCCGGCCGACCAGGGCGTACAGGACGTGGCCTCCGTCCAGCTGGCCGAGGGGCAGCATGTTGAGCGCGGTGACGAAGAACCCGATCCAGCCGGCGAAGGCGATCGAGTTCAGGTAGAGGTCGTGAGTCTCGGGGTGTGCCGGCGCGAAGAGCGCCACCAGCGCCTTGAAGAGGAGCGGCTCGCCGAGCTGGAGCCCGCCTCCACCCTCGATCGGCAG
Organism: Gemmatimonadota bacterium; assembly: GCA_035550715.1. Classification (GTDB taxonomy): domain Bacteria; phylum Gemmatimonadota; class Gemmatimonadetes; order JACCXV01; family JAHWKZ01; genus DASRVA01. Next base: position 223 of record DASZOP010000115.1, read on the forward strand.
CACCTGCGACCCGAGGATGCCGTAGACGGCCACCGGGATCGCCACGACCATGCCGGCGATCGGCCCGGCGGCCCCGACGTCGAGCAGCATCCGGCGCGTGTAGATCGGGGTCCGCATCTTGATCACCGCCCCTAGCGTCCCGATCGGCGAGAGAGGCATGGGGATGAAGAAGGGAAGCGAGACGTGCAGCCCGTAGCGTCGCGCGGCCACGTAGTGCCCGAGCTCGTGCGCGGTCAGGATCCCCATCAGCGACGCCGAGAACGGAAGCCCGTCGATCAGACGGCCCGGGCTTCGCAGGAAGACGTCCAGAGGCGCTCCCTCCATCACCGCCCCCGCCCACAGCGTGGTGAGGACCGTCGCCAGGAACAGAGCCGCGTTCCACGGCCACTCGCGCGGGACCCGCTCCGGCTCCGGGTGAGTCACGGTCGCCATCGTGGTCCCGTTCACGCGCTCGAAGTAGTGCGAGACGTGAAAGGGCTCGAGCGCAGCCGCGAAGCGGGCACGGTCTCCGGGCGAGTCGTACCTTAACCGCCCGCGCAGGATCCTCTCGCGACCCGCCGAGAACACGCGCGGCTCCTCGAGGAAGACCCGCGCCACGACCTCCGCGGGATGACCCTGCGGAAGCGGCTCGACCTCGACGTCGGGAACGAGACGCGCGCGTTTCCAGAACTTCCAGCTCATCGGGCTCCGGTTGGAGATCTACGTCGACGGAACGTACCAGCCGCTGGCGCGGCCCGCGATCCGGGCTACCGACCGCGGACTGCGCCAGGGCGAGGCGGTCTACGAGGGGGTCAAGATCGTCGCACGCCGGCCCCTCTTCCTGGAGGAGCACCTGGAGCGGCTCGCCGCCTCGGCGGGCGCGCTGGAGCTGCCCATGCCGTGGAGCGTGGAAACGTTGCGCCCGATCCTGGCCCGGCTGCTCGGGGATCGCGGCGAGACAACCGGCATGGCGCGGCTCTACGTGACGGCCGGGTCCCCCGGACTGCCACCCACCACGCTGGTCTGGATCGACGCCGTCCCCGGGGCGTCCCTGCCTGATACACCTCCCTGGCGGGTGGCGTGCCACCCCGAACGGGTGCTCCCCTACCGGCCGGACGTCAAGCACACGAGCCGGCTGCCGCACGCCGTCGCCCGCCGCGCGGCCCTGGGCCGCGGCCTGGACGACGCCCTCCTCGTCCACCCCGACGGATGGGTGCTCGAGGGGACGGCCTCCAACCTCTTCTTCTTCGAAGCCGACACGCTCCACACGCCCGCGCGGGAGTGCGGGATCCTTCCCGGCATCACCCGTGACGTGCTGCTCGAGATCGCTCCCGCCGCCGGGTTCCGGACCGTCGAAGGCCGCTACCCACCGGCGATCGTGGCCGACTCGGACGAGGTCTTTGCCAGCTTCACCTCAGCCGGCGTGAAGCCGATCTCGGAGCTCGACGGCCGGTCGCTCCCGCCGCCCGTCCCGGGGCCACGGACGCGCCGGTTGCAGGCCGCCTACTCCGAACGGCTGGACGCCATCCTGCGGGTCATCGAACCCCTCTGAGGGCCGGTTCCTCGAGCCGCTCGAGGCGCTTCCACCGGTCGTACATCCACAGCCAGTGGCCGGGGTTCTCGCGTACGGCCGCCTCCAGCCGCGCGTTGAAGGCGGCCGCGTCCTCCGCCGCCGCCCGCCCGGGATCTTCGGCCCCCGAGAGCGGAAAGGGTTCGACCCGGCCGGCGTAGCGGGCGGTCCCCACCCGACGACAGAACACGGTGAAGACGGGCGCGTCCACCCGCCGCGCCAGCTTGAACGGAACGACGTGCGTCCGGGTGGGGCGTCCGAACAGCGGCGCAAGCGCGCCGTCGCGTGACCGGCGTGGCTCCTGATCCATGATGATCCCGAGCACCCCGCCCTTTCTGAGCCAGGCCAGCGCGCCCCGCAAGTCGTCGTGATCGATGGTCACGAGCCCGGCGTCGGCGCGCGCCTCTTCGAGCCGCGCGGCCAGCACCTCGTCCCTGGGCTCCTTGTAGAGCGCCGCGAAAGCGTGCCCTTCGGCCTTCACCCGGCGTCCCATCCATTCCCAGTTGCCGTAGTGACCGGACAGCATGATGACCCCACGCCCCTGCGCCACCGCGCGGGCGACGAGCTCCACGCTCTCGAGCCGGACGCGCTCGCGGATCTCGGCGTCGCTGTACCGGCGGCCGTGCAGCACCTCGACCAGGGTTCGACCCATCTGCTGATAGCTCGCGAACGCCAGCCGGCGACGCCGGGCCGGCGACAGATCAGGAAAGGCGCGGGCGAGGCTCTCCAGAGCGGTCGAGCGTCCGTACGCCATCATCAGCAGGGTCGCGACGCCGAACGCAGCCGGCTCGCCGAACGACCGGGGCAGGCGTCGGACGAGGTCGGCGGTCCGGGCGGCGAGACGAACCTTCAGGGGCATGGCCGGGATCCCGGGCGGTGATCGATCGTCATCGGGGAGGGTGCGCGGAACATAGCCCGCCGTCCACGCCGTCCGCAACGCGCGTTCGTTGACGTCCTCCGGAGGCGCTCCTAGACTCCCGCGCCATGGATCCCCCGGCCGATCGCGGCCCTTCCGAGGAATGGGAGAAGGTCCTCGAGGAAGCGCGCGAGAGGATCGCGGCCCGGCAGGAGCGCCTCGCCCGCGCCGAGCCCCCGGCGCCGACTCCCGACGAAGGCGATTCGTTCCGGGACCGTTACGGGCGTCTGCTGGAGGATCTTCGCAGCTTCGTCGAGGAGCTGCCCCAGGTGGAGCACGAGCTCCACGGTCCGACCGGGCTCAGGATCCGCTTCGCGCCTGCCGACCGCGAGGTGCGCGTCACCGCGCTCGAGGACCAGGCGCTCGTCCACTTCGTCTTCGGCCACACGACGCTCGGCACGCTCCACCGCGCCGAGCACCACGCCGCCCGGCCGTTCGGCGAGGGCCCGCCCGACGTGCCCCGGTTGCTGCGCCAGATCCTCTCCTTCCTGATCGAAGGGGTCGAGCCCCGATGGCTGACCCACCGACCGGCTCCCGGTCACGCCGTCCGCGAGGGCGATGACCCGAAGACGGAGATCCTCGAGCTGCCGCTGGAATGATGCCGAGCGGGGTCGCGGGTGTCACCGCGGCAGGGCGGCCAGTCGAGGTAACCGCAGCGGGTGGGAGGCGACCTTTTCCCCGGTCGGCGGACGGCGCCAGAATGGCAAACCCGACTGCCGGTTTCGCAGCGAGGACGTTCATTTCAGCAGAGGGCGCGGCAGGAACGGCAGGAAATGGAGCGGTACGCCGGTTGCATTTCCTTGCGGGCGACGGACAGCGCCCGGTCCCCGTTGGCGATGTGGCCGGGCTCCCCTGAGACCACGAATCCAAGGAGGATCCGCGATGACCTATCTGACCCGCTATCGCCCGCTGGACACCGTCTTCGCCATGCCCCGCCAGCTCGACCGCTGGATGAACGAGGCGTTCGGGGATCTCCAGCTCGGGACCGCCGAGAACCTGCGATCATGGTTCCCGGCCACCGACGTTTCGGAGACCACCGACGAGCTGGTCTTGCGGCTCGAAATCCCCGGGCTCTCCCGCGACGACATCAAGCTTTCGGTCGAGCGCAACACGCTCACCGTGCGCGGCGAGAAGCGCCAGGAGGCGACGACCGAGAACGAGAGCTTCTACCGGACCGAGCGCTCGTACGGCGCGTTCGAGCGGTCGTTCGCGCTGCCGAGCCACGTCGACGCCGACGCGGTCAAGGCGTCGATGGAGAACGGCGTCCTCACCATCCGCTTCCCCCGTCGCGAGGAGGCGAAGGCGAGGGAGATCCAGATCGAAAGCGCCGGCCGGCGCAAGGAGATCCAGGCCTGAGCGCGGCCTGAGCCGTAGCCGCTGACAACCGCACGGACCGGAGCCCGGGGCGTGAGCCCCGGGCTCTTTTTTCGTTCGATCCCGTGGCCGCTTTCTTGCTCCCAGCGGGGCCCCATGAGCCAAGCGAGGGAAGCCCGGCGCCGTGGAATGAGAATACCCAGTCCACGGACGTACGCGGCGGTTGCCGCTGCGATCATGGCCGCCTTCCTGGTCGGCCTCGCATCGGGGTGGAAGGGGACGGTCCAGGGCCACACCCTCCTGGAGATGGTCGCCCTGATCCTGGCGGTCGTGGTCGGGCTGGTCGCACTCGTGCGCTACCGGACGGTCCGGGACGGCACCTCCCTCTTCCTGGCCTGCGGGTTCCTCGGCGCGGGCCTGCTGGACGGGTGGCATCTGCTGATCTCCAGCTCCCGGTTCGGAATCGGCTTCGCTTCGACACCCACGGCGCTCAGCGCCTGGAGCTGGGTCGTCTCGCGGACGTACCTGGCCAGCATGATGCTGCTCGGCTGGTGGTACTGGCGCGGACAGGACTCTCCCGGAGGCCGCGAGCCGATCGGTGAACGGTCGGTCTACGCGGTGACCGGCATGCTCGCGGTCGTCACGTTTCTGCTCCCCCTCTTCGTCTCCCTGCCGTCTCCCTACGTGCCCGGCCTCTTCTGGCGTCGGCCGGCTGAGCTCGTCGCCGGCCTTCTCTTCCTGGGGGCTCTGGCGGGGCACGTCCACCAGCGGACCTGGCAGCACCACCTCCTGGAGCGGTGCCTGCTCCTGTCGCTCGTTCTCGGGGCCCTCGTCCAGTGCGTCTTCATGCCCCATTCGGCCGTGCCCTTCGATGCCATGTACGGGCTCGCGCACGTCCTCAAGATCGGCAGCTACGGCTGCGTCCTGGCCGGCCTGCTGGCGGACGTGAACGACCTGTTCGTCCGCTCCGAGAAGAACGCGCGTGAGCTACGGAAGTCCGAGGCCAGCCTCAGGGAGCTCTTCGAGAACGTGATGGAGGGCATCTACCGGACGACGCGCGATGGGCGCATCCTGGCCGCCAACCCGGCCCTCGTCCGGATGCTCGGGTACGATTCCGAGCAGGAGCTCGGCTCGGTCGACGTCCGCGACCTGTACCTGGAGCCGGCCAGGCGTGGAGGGTGGGTGGAGCAGATCGAGCGCGACGGCACCGTCCGCGACTTCGAGATCCTGCTCAAGCGCCGCGACGGCGGGCGCCTGATCGCGATCGACAATGCCCGCACCGTGCTCGACGAGAGCCGTCAGCTCTTGTACTTCGAGGGCACGCTCACGGACATCACCGAGCGGAAGGAGTACGAGAGCCAGCTCGAGCACATGGCCCGCTCCGACGGCCTGACGCAGCTCTCGAACCGGCTTCTGTTCGAGGATCGACTGAAGCAGGCGTTCGCCCAGGCCAGGCGCACGGGCGAGCGGTTCGCCGTCCACTGCCTCGACCTGGACAACTTCAAGGGCGTCAACGACACGTTCGGGCACGGCGTCGGCGACGCGCTGCTGGCCGCCGTCGCACGCCGGCTTTCGCAGATCATCCGCGAAGGCGACACGCTCGCCCGTCTGGGCGGAGACGAATTCGCGGTCCTGCAGCGGAACGCCAATGACATCACCGCCATCTCGGTGCTCGCGCGCAAGTTCCTGGAGAGCCTCCTGCCGGCCTTCCACATCGACGGGCTCGAGATCCACGTCACGACCAGCGTCGGGATCGCGGTGTCCATCGAGGGGCTCGGGCCGGAGGAGATCATGACCGAGGCCGACATCGCCCTCTACAAGGCCAAGGAGGCGGGCCGCAACACCTTTCAGCTCCATGACGAGCAGCTGGCCCGCGAAGTCCGGGAGCACGCGATCCTGCATCAGGACCTGCATGGCGCGCTCGAGCGCCAGGAGTTCTTTCTCGAGTATCAGCCTCAGGTCGATCTCCGCGACGGTCGGCTGATCGGTGTCGAGGCCCTGCTTCGGTGGCGTCACCCGACGCTCGGGCTCCTGTATCCGGATCGCTTCATCATGATCTGCGAGCGGTCGGGCCTCATGGTTCCGCTGGGATTGTGGGTCCTGCGCGAGGCGTGCAGACAGCGGCGGGAATGGCTGGACGCCGGCCGCAAGGACTTCGTCATGGCGGTCAACGTCTCCGCCGTGCAGCTCAGGGATCCGGGGTTCGCACGTGATGTCGTGGACGTCCTCGACGAGACGGGTCTGCCCGCGGAGTTGCTGGAGCTCGAGCTGACCGAAAGCGTCCTCATGCGGAACACGGAATCCCTCCACGAGTTCCTGGGGATGCTCCAGAACCGCGGGGTCCGGTTCACGATCGACGACTTCGGGACCGGCCACTCCTCGCTGCGCTACCTGACCGACTTCGACGCCGGAAAGCTCAAGATCGCCATGGATTTCGTGCACGGCGTCGGGACCGGCTGCGACGACGATGCAATCGTCGATGCGGTCGTGAGCCTGGGCCACAAGCTGGGACGCAGGGTGATCGCCGAGGGAGTGGAGACGCCTGCGCAGGTGGAGTTCCTGCAGTCATGCGGATGCGACGAAGCCCAGGGATCGCACTTCGGCTGGCCGGTCTCGGCCGAGGAGTTTGCCGCGCTCGCCTACCCCTTCGCTCAGATGCGCCGGCGACCCACGCGCACCTCCATCACCAGCCGCTCGTAGTAGGGACACCCCGTCCGGACTTTGAGCACGGTCGCCTCGGGCCGGTATCCGGCGTCCATGACGGGGGCCAGCCAGCGCGATATCGTGCGCGGGACGTAGCCCAGCGTCTCCGTCCGCTCGTTGAGGACGAGGATGGCGTCGGCACCGATCTCGTTGTCGGGCTCGCGGCGCAGGACGAGCGGGTCCCCCGCGTGGAGGGCCTCCAGGCGCCGGTAGCGGTTCTCGAAGCACAGGCCGTGGACGGTGCACCGGAACTCCCGGGCCGTCCCGGGCCTTCCCAGCGGATCCGCCGGCAGGATCAGCGGTGCACCTCGACGACCTGGTCGGGCTTCGCCTCCCCGCGCGCCTCGCCGTGCGCCTGCCGAAGGGCGTCGTACAGCCCTTCGCGGCGATCGTAGAGACGCCGCCGCTCGCGGGGCGGATGGCGGTCGAGGGCGTACGCGGTGAGAAGGGGAAGGGCGATCGTCGTATCGCAATAGCAGACCACTGCGTCAGGCAGCCGGTCCGGATCCACCTTGCCCCACGACACGGCTTCGGCCGGGGTGGCTCCCGACAGACCGCCCGTGTCCGGGCGCGAGTCGGTGATCTGCAGGTAGTAGTCGTGTCCAGCCTCGTCGAGCCCCAGGACTTCCTTGATCTGGGGCTCCGTCTGGAGGACGAAGTTCTTCGGCGAGCCGCCACCCAGGATCAGGACCGCGCTCCGTCCGCCCTTCGACTTGGCCTCCCACACGATCGCGGCCGTCTCGTTGACGTCCCGGGACGGGTTGATGCGGAGCCCGAATCCACGCAGCTCCATCTCGGCGACGTTCATCCCGATCGAGGAGTCGCCTGGGGAGGAGGTGAAGACGGGCACCCCCGAGCGATGAGCCGCCGCCAGGACCGACGCCTGGCGGCCGCCGAGCGCCTTCTCCCGCTCGGCCACGTACTTCCCGGCCAGGTGATGGAACTCGGACGTCCCCATCTCGCGCTGGAACTCGGGCTCCGCCATCACGCGCCGGAAGAACGCGTCGGTCTCGAGGAGAACCTCGTAATCGAACACGATGTCGTAGATCCGCACGACACCGGCGTCCCAGAGCTCCCGGTCGTCCAGGTTCGGCCGGCCGCGGTGCATCTCGAGTCCGAGCCCGAAGTGGGTGTCGTGGTAGAGGTTCGCGCCCGTGGACACGATCCAGTCCACGAACCCGGCCTCGATCAGGGGAACCAGGCAGGTCATCCCGAGCCCGGCCGGGGTCATCGCGCCGCTCAGCGAGAGGCCGACGGTCACGTCCTCCTCGAGCATCTTCTGCGTGAACAGCTCGCAGGCTTCCCTCAGCCGGCCCGCGTTGTAGGCCAGGAAGCCGTTCTCGATCAGGTCGGCCGCACGCTCGCCCGGCCCGACCGGACGGGGCCGGATCGATGCTCCCGACAAATAGCGTTTCTTGCTCATGGACCTCCCTTCGTGCCGTCGTCCGGTCGGACCCCGTCGTCGAATGCGGCGTGGGCCTGCGGGATCACCCGCTCCGCGACGTCCGCCAGGGGCGAGAGGATGAAGGCGCCAGCCGCGTTCCGATGGCCGCCACCGCCGAAGCGGCCCGCGAATCCGGCCACGTCGTAGGCGCCCGACGAGCGGAAGGAGACCTTGGTCGCCGCCGGCCCCACCTCTTTCACCAAGACCGCCACCTCGACGCCCTCGATCGCTCGCAGGGTCTCGACGATGCCGTCCAGGTCGTCCGGCGCCGCCCCCGCCTCGTTCAACTCGGCCAGCGAAAGGACGACCGAGGCCACCCGGCCGCGAGGGGAGATCCGGAACCGCTCGAGCGCGCGAGCGAGAAGTCGCACACGCGCCAGCGACACGGACTCGAACAGGTGATGGTTCGCGTCGGTGGCCCGGGCGCCCCTCCGGATGAGCTCGGCCGCGATCTCGTGGGTCCGCTCGCGCGTGTTGGAGTATCGGAACCCGCCCGTGTCGTAGGCGATGGCGGCGTACAGTGCGGTCGCGATCTCGGCCGTGACCGTGGCTCCCCAATGCTCCAGCATCTCGAACACCATGACACCGGTCGCCGCCGCTTCGGAGTCCCGCAGGTCGAAGCCCCGGATCGTGGCCGGGCCGGCATGGTGGTCGATGATCAGGGTCGGGGGCGCCAGCCGCCGGACGTGCTCTTCCAGCCGGCCGAGCCGGTTCGGGACCGCGATGTCCAGAACCACCAGGAGGTCGGTCGCCCCCAGAAGCCGCTCGGCGGCCGCGTCGTCGTACGGGACGATGGGGGGATCGGGTTCCAGGAACGCGAACCGGCGCGCGGTCGGGTGCGGATTCAGGATCTCGGCCATCTTCCCGAGCGCGCGAAGGTGGAGCGCCAGGGCAACCTCGGAACCGATGCCGTCGCCGTCGGGCTGGACGTGCGTCGTCAAGACCGGCCGTTGGGCGCCCTCGAGGAGCTCGATCGCCCGGGCGTAGTCGGGGAGGGCCCGGGCCGGCGCTGCCCGCGTCACGGGTCCTCCCGCTGGAAGGGTCCGTCTCCCAGCGGCCATACCTCGACCCACGCGCCCGCCTCGAGACGCCCGGCCTCGGCCGGCAAGAGCGCCAGGCCGTCGGCCCTGGCCAGCGTGGACAGGACGCCCGAGCCCTGGGGGCCGGCGGGAGCTGCCCGCCACCCCTCGCCGTCGGGCTCGATCCGGCAGCGCAGGTAGGTCGCCTTGCCGGGGATCGGGTCGACGGCCTGGGCCAGCCGCGCGCCCATCGGGCGTCGGAAGCACGCCCGGTGACCCGCCATCCTCCGAAGGGCGGGTCGCACGAAGAGCTCGAAGGTGACGTGCGCGCTGACGGGGTTGCCGGGCAACGCGAAGACGGGTCGCCCGTCGGCCCCGACCCCGAACGCGGTCGGCCCGCCCGGTCGCATGGCCACCCGCCAGAACTCGAGCTCGACCCCGGCCCGGGCGAGCGCGGGCCGGACCGGATCCCGCGCCCCCATCGAGACGCCTCCTACGGTCACCACCACATCGCTCCGAAGAGCCGCCCGGAGCGCTTCCTCGACCGCTCCTTCGTCGTCGCTCACCGTCGGCGTCCCCGCTACGATCCCGCCGGCCTCCTCGACCATGGCCGCAAGGCCGTAGGCGTTCCCGTTGACGATCCGGTCTGGCTCCCCGGCCCGCTCGACCCCCACCAGCTCGTCGCCCGTCGAGACGATCGTCACCGCGGGTCGCCGATGGACGGCCACCTCGCTGGCCCCGACCGAGGCGGCGAGGGCGATCCGGGCCGGCGTGAAGGTCTCGCCCGCCGCCACCACCGTATCCCCGCGCCGGACGTCCTCCCCGCGCCGACGGACGTGGTGGCCCGCCGCGGGCGCCCGGTCGAAGGCGACCCACTCGCCGGGATCCGCGTACGCTCCCGCACCGCGCGGGCCGGCCGAGGTCTCGACGGGCACGATCGCGTCGGCGTTGTCGGGCAGCGGGGCGCCGGTCATGATGCGGGCCGCCGAACCGACCGGCAGGACCGTTCCCGCCGCCGAACCGGCCGGCAGATCCAGGGCCACCGGTATACGCTGGCCGGCGCGAACGTCCGCGGCGCGCACCGCGTAGCCGTCCATCGCCGAGTTGTTCCAGGGGGGGAGGTCGAGGCGCGAGACCACCGGCTCGGCCGTCACGCGGCCCAGGGCGTCCTGGACGGGGATCCGTTCCACGGGCAGCAGCGGGACCCGCGCCAGGATCCTCCGCTGCGCCTCGGCCACGGGAAGGGCCGCGTTCTGCAACATCGGGATGAGTCTAGGACGGACGGACGGGGGCGGCTACCGGGGGGCCCGGCGGGTCGACGGTCAGGGGATGGCGAGGCGGCGGCCGGCCACGATCCGGTCCCCCTCGAGACCGTTGAAGCTCTTGAGGACCGAAACCGAGACGCCGTACCGGCGGGCGATCGAGGCGAGGGTCTCGCCGGCGCGGACCCGGTGGATCACCCGCGCCCGGTCGGCGTTCGGCGCGGGATCCGGCGCAGACCCGCCCGGCCCTGGCTCGGTCGCGGCCGCCGGGAGCGGCCCTCCCTCCGCGGCTGCCGGGAGGGGCCCAACCTCAGCGACCGGGCGACCCGCTTCCGCTGCCGGCTCGAGCTCGGCCACGCTCTCGACGCCGAGCAGCGGGTATCCTCCCGTGCTCGCCGTGCGACCCGGGATCACCAGCCGCTCCCCGCCCGCGAGCGCGGACCGGACGCCGACGTCGTTCTCGCGTGCCAGATCCGCCAGGCTCACGTCGTAGGCGGAGGCGATCCCGGCCAGGGTCTCGCCGGGCCGCACCAGGTGCACGAGCGCCGGGCGGGTCCGTTCCTCGGGGGTCAGCCGGGCGAAGTTGGCGCGGAACGTCTCCACGCTTCCGGGGGGGATCTTGACCGGGAAGTTGGTCTCCCCGGGCGGGGTCCGGCCACGGAGGAGGTGGGGGTTGAGGCCGCGGACCACGTCCACGGGAACCCCGGCCACGTCGGCGATCACGTCGAGGTCGGTCGACGAGGGCACCGTCACGGTCGTCCACTCGATCGATTCCGGGCGCGGCACCCACCGGAACCCGTACTTCTCCGGCTCCTTGGCGATGATCGTGGCCGCGATCAGCTTGGGCACGTAGTTCTGGGTCTCGCTGTGGAGGCCGGTCAGCTCCCAGAAGTTGACCGTGTTGTCGCGCAGCATGGACCGGCCCACGCGGCCCTGGCCCCCGTTGTACCCCGCCGCCGCCAGAAACCAGGAGTCGAACATCTCATGCAGGTCGGACAGGTAGGCGATCGCCGCCTGAGTCGAGCGCTCGTAGTCGCGGCGTTCGTCCACCCAGCGGTCGATGCGCAGCCCGTACTCGCGACCCGTGTAGGACATGAACTGCCACGGTCCCACCGCGCCCGCCCGGCTGACCGCCTGGGTCGAGAACCCGCTCTCGATGAGGGCGAGGTATGCGAGGTCCTCGGGAAGGCCGGCCTCGCGCAACCGGTCCTTGAGATACGGCAGCCAGGTGGCCGAGCGCGCCAGATAGCGCGCGAACGAATTGTGGATGTTGATCGAGAAGTAGTCGATCCACCATTCCACGCGCTGGTTCAGGACGATCGGGATGTCGTAGCCGATCTCCTCCTCGATGATGCTCTCGCCCTCGGTGGCGAGCAGCTCCTCGAGACCGGCCCCGAGTTCCGGCGGACGGGCGCCGGCAGGCGGCCGGTATTCGGCCAGCCGCAGGGCCCGCAGATCGATCTGCTCCTGCTCGGTGAGCTCGTCCCCGGTGATGAGGAGGAGCTCCTCTTCCCAGGAGGGCGTCGGCTCCTGGACCCGTGGGGGAGGACCGTACGAGGAGACAGGGCGGTGCTGGGCGCAGCCTGCCGGCACGAGCAGGGCGAGCGCGAGTACGAGGAGACGGCCTGGGCGAACGATCGTGAGCACCGATTCGGTTCAGGTTCTCCATCGGCAGGATGCAACCTGCCCGGCTGGGGCGGGTATTTTACATGCCAATGCGCCCCCGTCCATCCGGGTGTCAGTCCTTGTATATCCCGAGCTCGCAGTCCATGTTCCACGCAGGAGCCCAGTCATGCGCCGTCGCTTGCTTCGCCACGCCTTCATCCTGTTCCTCTCGACGCCCTTCACGGCCGCCGGACTGGAAGCCCAGGAGTTCTCCTTCGACGACCTGTTCTCGAACGACCGCTTCTACCACGACAACGGAATCCTGAAGGCCGAAGGCGAGGTCGGGTTCCTGGCCGACCTTTGGATCCTCCCGGCGGCCTCGGACTCGGCACGCGCGCTGCTCGCCGTCTCGCTATCCAACTCGGACCTCCAGTTCGAACGCACCGAGAGCGGCGGATGGCAGGCCGACTATCAGGTGGAGGTGCGGTTCGAGGGAGATGACGCGCCGCCCCCCAAGAGCTGGGACCAGAGCGTCGAGGTCGCGACCTTCGACGAGACCCTCCTGACGGGCGAGACGATCGTGTTCCAGAGCGAGCTGGGTCTCCTGCCCGGGGAGTACGAGGTCGTGGTCACGGTCCGGGACCGGAACGCCGAGGAAGACGCCCGAGGCCGGCTCACGATCACCGTTCCCGAGCCCTCCGGCCCCGCCCTCGGCGAGCCCGTTCCCCTGCGCCAGTACCGCCCGGGCGAGGGCGGCGGCCAGTACATCGTGAACGCGGCCCACACGTTCTCCGCGGCTCCCACCGCCTTCGAGTACCTGGCTCAGGCGGCGGGTCTCGAGCCGGACGCTTCGTACACTCTGACGGCTCGCATCCTACCGGTCGAGGGCGAGGAGCGGACGCCGGCCGACAGCGCCGCCGGGCAGTGGTCCGGATCGGTCGTCGCAGCCGCCGACGGCACGCTGCGGCATTTCGGGACGATCCAGAACCAGGGTGCGGAGTTCGGAGAGTATCGTCTCGAGGCGACCCTGCGGACCGGCTCGGGCGTCGAACTGGGGAGCGCTTCCACCCCCATCCTCGTGGCCGGCTCGGGTGGCTGGATCGCCGAGAACTGGGAGGACGCCCTCTCGCTCATCAAGTACGAGGCGACGTCCGATGAGATGGAGATCCTGGAGGACGTCGAGGGCGAGCAGGCGCGGATCGACGCGTGGAACTGCTTCTGGCGGATCCGCGACCCGGTGGCGGCCACGGCCGCCAACGAGGGCATGGCCGAGTATTTCCGCAAGATCCAGGTCGCCAACGCGAACTGGAAGAGCAGCCTTCGGCCGGGATACCTGAGCGACCGGGGGCGGGTCTACATCACGATCGGGCCCCCCGACGACATCTCCCAGCGCCCGGTCCCGGCGGGCTCGTCCGCCTACGAGGTCTGGACCTACCACCGGTACAACTTCCAGATTCTCTTCGTCGATCGGATCGGGTTCAACAACTACCAGCTGGAGAGCATCGACACCTATCAGCGGGAGCTTTCCACCGTCGAGCGGCGCAAGCATCGCTTCCTCGAGGAGCGCGCGCACGTGTGCCCCCTCCTGGCGCCCGCCTACGAATAGCGTCTCCACTCTGCTGTCCGTCCCATGAAAGAGCTCCTCGAGTCACCCCCCGAGTGGGCCGCCACGATCCCGTGGGGGTGGGTGACGGCGCTTCTCCTCATCGTCGTCGGCTACGTCGCGTACCGGGTCCTGGCTCGCAGGATCGGGGATCAGGTGGCCGACGCCGAGCGACGGCACCGCTACCGGAAGCGTGTCCGGTACACCGTGGGCACGATGGTCCTCGTCACGCTCATCGTCCTCTTCATCGACAGGATCCGGGAGCTCGGCACCCTGCTCGGCTTCGTCGGCGCCGGCGTGGCGATCGCCCTCCGCGAGTATCTGGCGTCCGCCTTCGCATGGTTCTACATCCTCACCCAGCGCAACATCGTGCTCGGAAGCCGGATCGAGATCGGATCCGCTCGCGGTGATGTGATCGACATCGGCCTGTTCAAGCTGACCCTCGTCGAGGTCCGTGGCGACGGGCTGGGCGAGCAGTCCAGCGGGCGGCTGGTCACCATTCCCAACTACAAGGTCCTGATCGACCCCGTGTACCTGTTTTCGAGCACCGCCCCGTTCGTCTGGGACGAGATGGACTTCCTTTTGACGCACGAGAGCGACTGGGAACGGGCTCGCGAACTGATCGGCCAGGTCGGGAGGGAAGTCACCGCTCCCCATCAGACCGAGGTCGATGCAGGGTTCCGTCGTCTGGGTGACCGCTACGCGTTCCGCCCGGGGATCACCACCCCCATCGTCTACGTGGCGATCGCGGAGAGCGGCGTCGCCCTCAAGCTGCGCTACCTGACCCACGTCCGTCAGCGGCGGACGTGCCGGGACGAGATCAGCCGGCGCGTCCTCAGCCTTCTGAGGGAAAATCCGGAAATCCAGCTCGCCTACCCGACCACCCGGTCGTTTCGTCGGGAGATCGACATGCGGAGCCCTGACGATATCCGGCATGGAGAGACCGGGACTGCCGATGATGGCGACGAGGAGCCGCTTCGTATGCGGTGACCGGGCCGGCCCATGAATTGCTTGTTGAGCCCTCTGTGCTTATGTTTGCACTATCAAGGGGGGCCGAGCGCTCGAAGCATCGAGTGCCCGGCCCCTTCTGTTTGACTGGCTGTATTGTCGGGGTCAGGCCAACCCGCAGGGAATCCTCGCCGACGGCGAGGTCGACCGAGACAAGGAGACGATCCATGATATCAGCTCGACGGATGGCCCGATTGACGTTCGCGCTGGCCGGCGTCACTGCGGCCGGATTCGGCCTCGCCTGCAGCAGCGACGTCACCGGACTCGACCCCGGTGCCGAGGAGCGCGCGCTCGTGCGCCAGATCGAGGCCAGCGACACGGCGGAGTGCATCGCCGAGTACCAGCGCATCATTCCGCTCCTGCCGACGATGCCCCCGCTGCAGCGGATCGCCGAGATCCGTCGCATCCTCGCCCTTTGCCAGGCTCCGAGCTCGCCGGGCACGCTTCAGGTCGACACGTCGACCTCGGGCGACGACATCGATCCGGACGGCTATTCCGTAGCGGTGACCGGCCAGACGAGCCAGGTGGTGGGTGTGAATGGGAGCGTTTCCTTCCCCGGCCTCGCGGCCGGGAACTACCAGGTCCAGCTGACGGGAGTCGCCGCGAACTGCACGGTCGCGGGGAGCAACCCGCGGCAGGTGGCGGTCGCCAGCGGCACCACCACGACAACCACGTTCACCGTCACCTGCGCGAGCGGACCGCCGCCCGGCGGCCCCGAGGGCGTGATCGTGTTCACGTCCGATCAGGACGGCAGCGTGGACATCTACGCCATGAACGCGGACGGGTCCAACCAGGTCCAGCTGACCAACGACGGCGACCAGGAGCAGCACTCCCGGATCTCGACCAACGGCCAGCGGATCGTCTTCGTGAGCGACGCCGACGGAGACCGCGAGATCTTCATCATGGACATCGACGGCTCGAACGTGACCCAGCTCACCTTCAACACGATACGCGACCATGAGGCGCGGATCTCCCCCGACGGCAACCGGATCGTCTTCGAGCGGCAGGTGGCCGGGGTGGATCAGGTCTTCGTCATGGACGTGGACGGGACCGACCAGACCCAGCTCACGTTCGAGACCGCCAACAGCGGCGAGCCCGCGTGGTCGCCGGACGGGACGCAGATCGTGTTCAGCTCCACCCGCCTGGGCGGCCGCGAGGTGTGGGTGATGGACGCCGATGGCACCGACCCCGTGAGGCTCACGAACACGATCGGGATCAACGGCGATCCCGTCTGGTTCGGGACTCAGATCGCCTTCGAGAGCAGCCGGACGGGAGCCTTCGAGATCTTCGTGATGAACGACGACGGGACGAACCAGGTCGCGCTCACCAGCGGGGGAACGAACAGCGTCGATCCCCACTGGTCGCCCGATGGGGCGATGCTCACGTTCGAGCGCAGCAACGACGTGTTCATCATGAACGCCGACGGATCGGATGTCGTGAACCGGACGAACTCGGCGGCCGGCGACCACAACCCGTCCTGGGGACCGGGTTCCATCGACAGCTGACGACCGCAGGCAGGGCCCGAAACGAGTGGAGGGCGAGCGCCGGCTCGCCCTCCACTTCGTCTTTCAGGACTCGAGGCGATCAGGCCTCGGAGAAGTCTCCCTCGTCGAACGCCCGATCGATCTTCGCGGCCAGGATGAAATCATTCTCCGACAGGTTGTCGATGGCGTGCGTCCAGATGGTGAACGTGACGCGCTTGTAGTCGATCGTGATCGCGGGGTGGTGGTCCTCCTCCTCGGCTATCGAGGCGACCCGGGTCACGAAGTCGATCGCCTTCAGGAAGTCCCCGCACGTGAACCGGCGCACGAGCTTGTGGCCGGTCGTGATCAGCCAGTCCGGCACCTGCTCGTGGAGACGGAAAATCTCCTTCGGCTTGAGCGGGGGCGTTTCGCCCGTGCACGCCTGACACCGCTTCTCGAGGAGCTCGGTCATCTCGTCTCACCTCCTGACCGGTTCATTCAGCGGCGCCCTCCCTCCATACGATCGTCCAGCGCTCCGACGAGCCGGTCGGCCGAAACCCGCTCCTGGGCCATCGAGTCCCGATCCCGGACCGTCACCGTTCCCCCGGTGACCGACTCCCCGTCGACCGTGATCCCGAACGGCGTTCCGGCCTCGTCCTGGCGGCGGTAACGGCGTCCGATCGATCCGCCGTCGTCGTAGAACACGTTCCAGCGGCGGGCGAGGTCGCGATGGATCCGGGTCGCCATCTCGGGCATCCCGTCGCGGTTGACGAGCGGGAACACGGCCGCTTTGATCGGAGCGATCCTGGGCGCCAGGCGGAGGACGGTCCGGGCGTCCTTCCCCTCGCCCTCTTCGCGGAATCCGTCGACCAGGCAGGTCAGAAGCGTCCGGTCCACCCCGGCCGAGGTCTCGATGATGTACGGCACGAACCGCTCCTTCGTCTCCTCGTCGTAGTACGACAGTTTCTTGCCGCTCATCCGCTCGTGGGCAGCCAGGTCGAAATCGGTGCGGTCGTGGATCCCCTCCAGCTCCTGCCAGCCGAACGGAAACTCGTACTGGAGATCGTAGGCCGCCGCCGCGTAGTGGGCGAGCTCGTGGGGCCCATGCTCGTGGACGCGGATCCGCTCGTCCCGGATCCCGAGCTCGCGATACCAGGCCCGGCGCTCCTCCCGCCAACGCTCGAGCCATTCCGCGTCGGTGCCGGGCCTGACGAAGTACTGCATCTCCATCTGCTCGAACTCGCGGGTCCGGAAGATGAAGTTCCCGGGCGTAATCTCGTTGCGGAACGCCTTCCCGATCTGGGCGATCCCGAACGGGACCTTCTGCCGCGAGCTGTTGAGGACGTTCAGGAAGTTGACGTAGATCCCCTGCGCGGTCTCCGGCCTGAGGTAGACCACCGCAGCCTCTTCCTCGACCGGTCCCATGAAGGTCTTGAACATGAGGTTGAACTGGCGCGCGTCCGAGAGGTCGCGCGAGCCGCAGCGCGGGCAGTGCGGCTCCTTCATGGCCTCGATCTCGTCGGCGCGGAAGCGGTGCTTGCAGTTCCGGCAGTCGACGAGGGGATCGGTGAACCCCGCCACGTGCCCCGACGCCTCCCACACCCTGGGATGCATGAGAATGGCGGCGTCCAGCCCCTCGATGGCGTCGCGGCGGACCATCGTCTCCCACCAGAACTCCTTGATGTTCCGCTTCATCTCGACGCCGAGCGGCCCGTAGTCCCAGGTCGAGCCCACGCCGCCATAGATCTCGGACGACTGGAACACGAAGCCGCGGCGTTTGCAGAGGGAGGCGAGGCGATCCATGACCCGATCGGCGGGCACGTTCCCCCACGCGGAGGCGTCCGCGGGGGTCGTCGCCGGCTCCCGCTCGCGCGAGGCCGCCGGTGTGGGCGCCGTGGTGTCGGGGGCGTCGCTCATGGACGCCAAGTTTGCCTGCCGAGGTTCCGGGACGCCACCCTGACATCCGACACGCCCCTCTTCTCGACTCGGGCGGCGATCCCCGCCACCCGCTCGCCCGCCGGGGGCGTCAGTAAGGCTCGGCCGGCTCCGGCTCGACCTCGACCTCGGGCACCTCTTCGACGCCTTCGGGCGGAACGTCCTCCTCCGGGGGCGTCACCTCCTCGAGCTCCTCGGGCGCCGGTTCCTGCAGCTCCTTCTCCACCGGCTCGAGGATCGCGCTCCAGAGGACGTCCCCGTCGAGCTCGCCGGTCGCCCGGACGTCCTGGCCCGCGAGCGGCCCGAAGTCGGCCGCGGCCCGGGCGAGGAGCGGCCCCAGCGAGACCCCCGTCTGGGGCGGCAGGCGGATCAGCCGGACGCCGCCCAGGCGGGCCACGCCGCCGGCCACCTGAAGCTTCCCGATCAGCTCGGTCAGCTCGGGACCGGGTCCCTGGACGAGGGGAGCCGGCTCCTCCACCGCGGTCTTCACCTGGGCGCTCCACAGAATGTCCCCGCGGAGCTCGCCGGTCGCGGTGACCCGCTGGCCGTCCAGGAACCGCACCTGATCGGCCATCTGATCGAAGAGGGGATCCAGGTCGACCCGCGTCTGGGGCGACACGTGGATGAGGCGGATCCGGCCCTCCGCTCGGATCGCGGCCTCGTGCGCGGTGACCTCGAGGACGCCGGTCACCTCGTCGGGGAGACCCTGCCCCGAGACCGCCG
>DASZOP010000116.1:0-5690 GCA_035550715.1 Gemmatimonadota bacterium
ACGCCGTACGGGCCCCCGGTCCAACCGGTGTTGACCAGGTAGACGCGCGTGCCGTGCCGCTCCAGGCGCTCGCCCAGCATCCCGGCGTAACGGGTCGGGGGGAGGGGAAGGAAGGGAGCTCCAAAGCATGCCGAAAACGTCGCCTTGGGCTCGGTCACTCCCGCCTCGGTACCGGCCACCTTGGCGGTGTATCCGGAGATGAAATGGTACATGGCCTGCTCAGCGGTCAGCCGCGAGATGGGTGGCAGGACCCCGAACGCGTCGGCGGTCAGGAACAGGACCGTGCGGGGGTGTCCGCCGACCCCGGGGATCACCGCCCCGGGGATGAAGTCGACCGGATATCCGGCGCGCGTGTTCTCGGTGATCGTGTCGTCGTCGAAGTCGACCTGACGCGTGATGGGATCGACGACGACGTTCTCCACGACCGTTCCGAACCGGATGGCGGCCCAGATCTGCGGCTCCTTCCGTTCCGACAGCCGGATGCACTTGGCGTAGCATCCGCCCTCGAAGTTGAAGACGCCGTCCGCGGACCAGCCGTGCTCGTCATCCCCGATCAGGCGCCGGTCCGGATCTGCGGAGAGCGTCGTCTTGCCGGTGCCGGAGAGGCCGAAGAAGAGGGCCGTGTCGCCGGCGGGACCGACGTTGGCCGAGCAATGCATGGGAAGAACGTCCCGGTGAGGCATGAGATGGTTCATCACCGTGAAGATCGACTTCTTCACCTCGCCGGCGTAATGGGTCCCACCGATCAGGATGAGCCGCTTCGCGAACGAGAGAAGGACGAACGCCTCGTCCCCTGTCCCGTCGGCCTGAGGATCGCCGCGCAGGCTGGGGGCGTGGAGGATCGTGAAATCGGGAGCGTGTCCATCGAGCTCGTCGCTTGTCGGGCGGAGGAAGAGCTGGTGAACGAACAGGTTGTGCCAGGCGAGCTCGTTGACGATGCGGACGTCGAGCCGGTATCGCGGATCGGCGCCGGCGAAGCCGTCGAAGACGTAGAGCGTCCGATCGGACAGGTGCGCCGCGACCTTTTGGTGCACCCGGTCGAACGTCTCGGGATCGATGGGGCGGTTGACGTCTCCCCACCAGATCTCGTCGGTCACGCCGGGCTCCTCGACGATCCGCTTGGCTCCGGGGGAGCGGCCGGTCCGCTCGCCCGTGGCGGTCCGCAACGCCCCCGACCGGACCAGCTCGCCCTCACCGCGTACGATCGCGTGCTCGACCAGCTCGGGGACGGAGAGATTGCGGTAAGCACTGGGCGCTCCGTGGATTCCGATCGCGTTCAGGTCGAGATCCGAAGGGGTCAAGGCGGCTCTCCCTGGTGGGGTTGCGTGGGAACGTTCCGATTCGTCCGACGGTTGATCGTGACCGTTCGCGCAGCCGTTCGCCGACCATCCCAGATTATCGTACGCGGCCTCGGCCGACCACCGCGGAGCGCGTTGCCACGTGGTTTCGAGCCTCCTACCTTCGCGTCGGGCCCGTAACTCAACGGGTAGAGTATCGGCCTTTTAAGCCGAGAGTTGTGGGTTCGAGTCCCACCGGGCCCACCATGCCGCTGCCCCGCCCGTCCCGCGTTTTGCAAGACCCCTTCCTCGAGGCCTCCGAATCCTGCCGCGTGGCGTGGGGGCCCGCGACCGGCACGACCGTTCTACGAGATTGCGAAAAAATGGCCCGGATGTTGCTAGAACCACCCCCGGAAGCGCATCGACGCGAACCGCAACCCCGAACGCGAGGCCCGACCGCTCCCATGCCCGGTCCCAAGACAAAGTCCAAGACCAAGCACAACGTGGTCGTTCATATGAACGACGGCACCCGTCGCAAGGGGGTGGCCGATGCGTTCGATCCGTCACGCGCCTCGTTCCTCCTCAAGGAGGTCGACGTGGCGGGCAACATGGTGGCGGTTCACGACATCGACCTCCAGAACGTGCACGCCGCTTTCTTCGTCCGCGACCTGGCCCTCATGCGAACCAGCCGACACACCTATCGGGACGCTCCCGTCACGCCGCCGCGGCTGTCGCCGAACGGCAAGCGCCTCCGGGTGACGTTCACGTGGGGCGAGGTCATGGATGGGATGTCGTACGATTACGATGCGCGCTCGATGGGTTTCTACCTCTATCCCCTCGGTCCGCTGAATCGGGCGTACAACATCGAGAAGGTATTCGTGGCCCGTAAGGCGACCGCCCGCGTGGAGATGCTCTCGGCGGACTGACCCGATAGGTTACGGCGCCCATGCGCGCCGCGTTCTCCCTCCTCGTCCTGTTTGTCGCCGCACACGTTTGCTCCCTTCCGGCCCTGGGGCAGACCCCCTTCGATCCCGATCGCGACCAGACGATCGGGGCCGTGGCGGGCGTGGCCTCGGGCTCGGGGATCGCCTATCAGGAGATCCTGCCCTCCGCGTTCGGCTTTCGTGGCGCGCTGGCGCTCTGGAAGCTCGGCGATTTCAGCTTCGTGGACGTCGGGGTCTCGGGGCTGCGCATCCTGAGCGACGACGGAGCCCGTCGCGTCTACCTGGTCGGCAGCCTCTCCTACTGGCGCCGGCGCGACGAGGAGTCGGAGCCGATCCGGGACGACGAGGGGAACGTCACGGGCGAGCGGATCCGGGACGACGTCGACGACAGCTGGGCGCTCGGGGCCGGAGTCGGCCTCGAAGTGCCGGTCGGCGAGCGGGTGGCTCTGAACCTGGAGGCGGCGTTTACCTACTGGGCGGAGTCGAGTGACCTGTTGCCGTTGCCCCAGATCGGCATCGGCTATCGATTCTAGTCGCTTCGAGCGACGAGCGTGCTGCCCGATTCGCTACGCACGGCGGCTTTCAGCCGCCGCGGGGCAGGGCTCCGTAGACGACACGGCCCTCGACCATCGTCGCCACGACCCTCGTCTCGGGGCCAAGAAAGACGCACTGCGCGAACCGTTCCAGGGGGTCGCCGGCGGCCGCCAGTGGGGGCTCGAGCAGGAGGAGGTCGGCCGACAGGCCCGGCTCGATCCGGCCGGTCACGTCCTCGAGCGCGAGCGCGCGGGCGCCGGCCGCGGTTCCGCGATGGAGGAGCTCGGCGGCCTGGGGTCGACCGTCCAGGTACGTCAGGTGGCGCAGCACGTCCAGCGGGCTGAAGAGCGGTCCCGCGCCCACGTCGGAGCCCACCGCCACCGTTGCCCCCGCCGCCGCCGCCCGATCCAGCGGGAAGCGACCCGATCCGAGGAAGGCATTGGACGTGGGGCAGCACGCGATCGCCGCGCCCGCCGCGGCGATCCGCCGGAAGGCACCGGCCTCGCAGTGGACCGCGTGAGCCAGGATGGTCCGGTCGTGGACGAGGCCCGCCCGCTCGTATACGTCGAGATAGTCGACCGCCTCCGGGAAGAGCTTCCGCACCGCCCCGATCTCGTCGATCTGCTCGGAGAGATGGGTCTGGACCCTGAGCCCGGCCGCGCGGGCCGCCCGGCCCGCCCCCTCCAGAAGCTCCGCCGTGGAGGTGGGCGCGAACCGCGGGGTGATCGCGGTGTGGAGACGACCGCCGGCCGAGCCCTCCCACCGCTCGGCGAGCGCGAGGCTCGACTGGATCCCGGCCTCCGCCGGCTCGAGAAGCGCAGCCGGCGCGTTCCGATCCATCAGCACCTTGCCGAGGATGACGCGCAGGCCGCTCGCGGCCGCGACCTCGAAGGCGCGCTCGCACGCCGCCGGGTGGACGGTCGCGAAGACTGCGGCCGTACCCACGCCCGCCTTTGCGAGAGCGGCCATGAACCGCTCGGCCACGCGAGACGCGTGATCCGGGTCGTCGAAACGCGCCTCGGCGGGGAACACGTACCGCTCGAGCCACTCGAGGAGCGGGGGACCGTACCGTCCACGGACGTCGAGCTGGGGCAGGTGGACATGCGCGTCGACGAAGGCGGGCAGGATGAGGGCTGGCGCGACGCGCAGGACCGGGGCCCCCTGGACCTCGGCCGCGGCCGCCCCGCTCCAGTCGCCCGCGGAAGCGATCCGCCCGTCCGGAGCGATCCGGACGAAGCCGTCCTCGATCGCGCGCGCTCGGCCCGGGTCGAGGGAGGTCAGGAGGGAGCCTCGGAGCACGAGGCCCTCCGGGGGGATCACCTCGCGCTGTCCTTCGACTCGTCGTCCCCGACGCGGCGCAGGGCGCCCAGCAGCGCACGCGGGTCGATCGTCCCGATGAGCCGGCCGCGGTCGACGATGAGCGGCAGCCCGGCGCCGCCCGCCAGCCGGGCGACCACCTCCTCGGCCGGCGTCTCGGGAGAGAACACCTGCCCCGGGTCGACCGGCTCGGCGACGGTACGCGTTGCGCGGCCCGGCTCCGCGCGCGCCGAATCGACCAGGGTCGACCGGCGGACGACGCCGACGAGGGTGCCGTCGGGCTCGATCACCGCCACCTGAGCGTCGGCCTCGTAGGGGCTCGTCTGGGCGGCGCCCACCCGCACGTCCTGGTCGGCGCGGACCGCCGGGACCCGCTCGGTCATGATGTCCCGGACGGCCACCCCCTCCACCGCGTCGCGGAGCCGGGCAACCTGGATGCTGTGCGTCGCCGCCGTCCACAGGAACCACCCGATCACCGCCTCCCACAGCCACGAGAGGTTGCCCGTCGTCAGGGCCAGCAGGAGGCCGACCGTCATGAGCAGCGCAGCGATCACCTTGCCGGTGCGGGCGGCGCCGACCGTCGCGCGCTCGAAGTCGCCGGTCCGCCACCACAGAAGGGCGCGCAGGATGCGACCGCCGTCCAGAGGGAATCCGGGGACCAGATTGAAGAGGGCGAGGGCTACGTTGATGACGCCGAGCCACCACAGGCCCGCGTTCACGACCTGGGGCCAGGGCGCGACGTCGATGAGCCCGAGGAGCGCGAGGCCCAGCGTGATGGAGAGCAACGGCCCGGCCGCGGCGATCAGGAGCTCCGATTTGGCCTCGCGCGGCTCGCCGCGCAGCTTCGCCACTCCGCCGAAGATGAAGAGCATGATCTCGTCGACGTCCACCGAGCGCGACCGCGCCACCAGCGCATGGGCCATCTCATGGGCGAGCACGGAGACGAACAGAAGCAACGCCAGCGCGCCGGCCAGCACCCAGCGCGCGAGCGGGGTGGTCGTGGGCAGCTGAGCGGGCAGGTAGCCTACCGCCAGCGAGTAGGCGACCAGAAGGAAGATGAGGAACCAGGTCGGATCGAGGGTCACCCGAATCCCCGCCAGCCGGGCGAGGGGGATCGCCGTGCGCATCAGACGCCTCCCGCGCGCCCGCGGATCACGAGGCCTCTCGGGCCCGAACGTACCCCTGCCGAACGGCGTACTCCCGCAAGGACTCCTGGAGCAGCTGCCGTCCGCGGAAGAGCCGGCTCATGACGGTGCCGATCGGGATCTCGAGCATCTCGGCGATCTCCTGGTACGAGAACCCCTGCATGTCGCGAAGGGCGATTGCCGTTCGGAAGATCTCGGGGAGCCCGTCCACGGCGCGCTTCACCTCGTCGGCGACGAACCGGCCCAGGTACTCCTCCAGGTCGGACAGGTCGAATGCCGGCGCCGCCTCCTCTCCCGGGGGCTCCAGGATGCGGTCGTAGAGCCCGGTCCGCCCCTCCTCCTCCAGCTCGACCGGAACCGGCGAGCGACGAGCTTTCCGGTAGCGATCGATGTACGCGTTGGTGAGGATCTTGAAGAGCCACGCCTTGCACGAGCCGCCCTCGCGGTAGCGATGGAGGTTGCGGATCGCCTTG
>DASZOP010000117.1:0-6467 GCA_035550715.1 Gemmatimonadota bacterium
CCGCGAGCCCGTGGACGTCCTGGTATGCGACGCGCATCTCCGCGCCGGTCCGGAGGGCGATCCCGTCGAGGAGGCGCGGCGGGTGGACCCGGCGACGGTCATCATCCTGACGACCCGTCATCGCGCGATCGGCCGCGAGCCACGGGCCGCGGGCGAGTGGATCTACGATTGCCTCAAGAAGCCCTTCGAGATGGGCCGGTTGCCGACCCTCGTCCACCATGCGCTCGAACGACGGCGACTCCTTCGGGAGAACGACGAGCTCCGGATCGTTCTTGCCATGCATCGGATCCGGCACGCCGTCGACGCCTACCTCGACGACCGGCAGGGATTCGACGCCTTCCTGAAATCGACGCGCATGGCGGTGACCGCCGATCGGGCGGGACTCTATGCCGGCCGCCCCGGCGCCGCGCACGTGCTCGAGCTCGGTAGCGGGATCTCCCGCGACGACCAGAGGTCGGAGCTCGGCCGGACCGTCGCCCGCAGGGTCATCGACACGGGCTCGCCGTTCAAATTCCCGGACGGGCAGGGGCAAGGCCTCGGCCTTCCGAGCGGCGTGCAGTGCGTGGCCGCTGTTCCCGTTCGGGACCACCGCGGAGACGTGGCGGGGGCGCTCGTGACCATGCGGGAGCGTGGACCATGGCTTATGAACGGGGAGCATCTACGGACGCTGGATCTCCTGGCGCGCGAAGCCGCCGAGCTCATGACGCGAAGCGGCGCCATCCCGACCGGCGAGCGGCCCCTCGTGGAGCCGACGGGGGACATGCTCCGGCGTCTCGTGTCCCAGCTCGACCGGCTCGTGCACGAGCCGGTCGGCCACTCCCTACGGATCGCCGAGTTCGCGCTCCGGATCGCCTCCGAAATCGGCGTGCCGGCCCGCGAGCGCGACACGCTGCGCACCGCGGCCCTCCTTCACGACGTGGGGAATGTGGCCGTCCGCTCGGCGGTCCTCCTCAAGCCCGGTCCCTTGACCGAGAGCGAGCGGATGGAGGTCGAGCGCCACGCCGAGGCGGGGAAGACGCTCCTGGAAGGTCTGGGGCTGGACGAGGTCGTGATCCGAATCGTCCACGCCCACCACGAGCGGTTCGACGGCACCGGATATCCGGCGGGCGTCGCAGGCGAGGAGATCCATCCGGCAGCGCGAATCCTGGCCATCGCCGACACGATGGAGGCGATGACCGTTCCCCGCCCGTACCGGGCGGCCCTGACCTACGACGACGTCGTCGAGGAGATCAGCCGGCGGAACGCGACCAAGTTCGATCAGGAGCTGGTCCGGGCCTTCCTGAATGTACCGCGAGGAGAATGGGACGCCATTCGCGAGACGGTGTCGGCGCTGGTGGCCCGGGTGCCCGTACCGGCCCGGGTGGAGAGGGCAGCCGAGCCGGCCGGAACCCCGCTGCAACGGCACGGTGAAGGCACCCGATAGTCACCGTTCGCGACCCGGCGAACCGGTCGGCTGATCCCGGAAAGCAGAACGCGTATCTTTGGGGTGCGTCGCCCGCACGGCGCCCGGCGCGCCCCGGTAGCTCAGTGGACAGAGCAGCGGCCTTCTAAGCCGCGGGTCGGGGGTTCGAATCCCTCCCGGGGCGCCAAGCCACGCCGTTGGCGACCCGATCGCCACGCGCTAGGATCGTCCGCCGTTTTCTGAACCGCGCCTGGACCGCCCGAGGGGTCGCCTGCGATTCGTCCACTACTATCCGCGTGCGCTGCAAAGCTCCGGGGTCACGATGGCCCTGTGGGGCTGGACGCAGGCGTTGGCCGAGGCCGGCCACGAGGTCGTCGTCCTCCATGCCGGGGCCCGGTTCCGACCCGATTCGTTCAAATCCTTCGCCCAGGTCCCCCAGGTTCACGGGGTGACGGTCCGCGAGATCTCTCACCACGGTCGACGCCGGCAGACCCTGAGACCCGTCCGGCTGGAACGGCATCTGGAACCGGGGGACATCCTGGTGCTTCACGAGGGATGGGTGCTGAGCAACCTGGCCGCGGCGCGGGCCGCGCGGCAGGGGCGGGTGCCGTACGTGGTCATCCCTCACGGTGTCTACGATCCCCTGTGGCTGAAGTATCTGAAGCCCCCCCGCGCCCTGCGCTACGAGCTGGAGCGGAAGTTCCTGGAGCAGGCCCTGGCGGTGCACGTCTTCTTCCCGTCGGAGATCCAGGGCGTCACGGCGCTGGCCCCGCGTTCATCGTTCGTCACCGTTCCCACCGGCCACGACGTGGACGACGAGCGGTGGCAGGGAGGAGGCGGGTATCTATCGTGGATCGGCCGTGTCGATCCCATCCACAAGGGGCTGGACGTGCTCGTCCGGGCGGTCGCCTCGATCCCCGCGGACGAGCGTCCGGTGATCCGGATCCACGGATACGACTACAAGGGCGGCTATCAGGAGCTGAAGAGCCTGGTCGAGCGACGGAGGGTGGAGCCGTGGTTCGACCTCCGAGGGGTCATCTCGGGCGCGGACAAGCGGGAGTTCCTCGTGCGCGCCGACGGCTATGTCCACCCTTCGCGGTGGGAGTGCCACAGCATCGCGCTGCTCGAGAATCTGGCGCTGGGCGTGCCGTGTCTCGTCTCGAGCGCGATCCCGATCGCCAGCGAGCTGGCGTTCCATGAGGCCGCGATGCTCGCCGAGCCCGCCGTGGGATCGCTGGCGGCCGGCCTCCACCGACTCGTTCGCCGGGGAGCGGAGTACAGCCGACGCTCGTCGGAGTTCGTCCGGTTGCGGTTCTCGTGGGATGAGCTCATCCCCGAATACATCCGCGAGCTGCAGCGACTCGACGGCCGCTAGAAATGGGGGCGGGGCCCGCCGCGAACGCCTCGACCGTCCGGCGGCTCGACTGGAGGTTCCTCCTGCCCTCGACGGATCCGGCGCCGTACTCCCTGGCTCTTCTGGGCGGGGATCCGTCGCTCCTCGGCGAGGCCCGGGAGGCCGGCCTGGCCCGGACCGTCCTCGGCGAGCTCCCTTCCCGAGGCACCGTGGACACGATCGCCGTCCTCCACGCGTCGCGGACAGGCCTGGCCGACGTGGCGTCGCGCCTCGCTCCCGGCGGGCTCCTCTACTGGGAGGTCGACCGCCTGCGCCGTCCCGGCTGGACGCCGGCCTTCCTCCGGTCGAGGCTTGAGCGTCTCGGGGTCCAGGTCCATGACGTCTACTGGGTCGGGCCCGACTTCGGGCGCCCCAGCGCCTGGGTTTCCCTAAAGAGCGGTCGCGCTCCCGCCTGGTACGCCCGGTCCATGCTCGTGCCGAGGACGCGGGCGCGGAGCGTGGGGCTCCGCGCGCTTGAGACGCTGACGGGCTGGCGGCCCGGGCGACTGGAGAAGGCCGCCCCGCGATACGCGCTGGTGGCCAGCCGGTCGGTAACGGGGGTCGCCTCGACCCTCTTTCAGCTCGGGCGGCCGCCGTCCGAGACGTTATACGTGATCATGCTGACGGGCGGGGAGGGAGACTGGAGCCGCGTCACGCTCCTGCCGTTCGAGGCGGAGAGAGACGAGCCGGCGCGCGTGCTCAAGGCGGCGCGACGACCGGCCTTTGGTCCGAGCGTCGACCGCGAGCAGAGGGCGCTGGCCGAGGTCCGGGCCGTTCTCGATCCCGGGCTCCGGGACACGGTGCCCGAGCCCCTCGGGACGCACGTCTGGAACGGCGCGGTGGTGGGCGTGGAAAGCTTCGTGGGTGGACGATCGATGGGGATCTCGCTGGCCGATCACCGCGCCGGGTGGGAGGAGAAGCGGCGCGACCTGAGGGATGCGGCCGGATGGCTGGCCGACATCCACTCCCGCACGGTGGCCTCGAGAGATCCGTGGAGCCGGTCCTCGAGGGAGATCGTGGACGCCCCCCTCCGGCGATACGCGAGCCTCGTCGGGCTGGGTGATCCAGAAGCACGTCTCTTCGAGGAGATCCGGCGGGCGTCCGAGGACCTGGGCGGAACGACCTTTCCGAGGGTCCGCTGGCATCGCGACTTCCAGCCCACCAACGTGTTCCGCGACGGGGACGCGATCCGGGTGGTCGACTGGGAGGTGTCGACCGAAGGCCCGGCCCTGGTCGACCTGATCTACTTCCTCATCCATTGGGCGTGGAGGGCCAGCGGCGCAAGGAGCGAGAGGGTCCGGCAGGACGTCTTCCGTGAGCTGTTCCTGACCGGTGAGGGCCGGGCGGCTGAAGCCGCGGGCGAGGAGATCGCGCGATACCGGGACCGGCTCGGGATCGACGCGCGCTACGTCCCCGTTTTCGTGCTCGTTACCCTGGTCCAGCTCGCCCTGGACCGGGTCGATCGGCTGAGAAGCCTCGCGCCTCCCGACTCGAACGACCCCGGAGTTCAACCTTACGCGGGCTACGTACGGCTCCTGGCGGAGGATCGATGAGCGCCTCCCTGGTCCTCTGTACGCGTGACCGGCCGGGGCTCCTCGCCGAGGCGATCGCCTCGATCCTGGCCGGCCACGCGCGGCCGGCCGAGCTCCTCGTCGTCGATCAGAGTCGTGAGCCGCGTCTCGACCTTCGCGGAGCGGCGCCCCAGGATTGCGAGATCCGTCACCTGCCCCGGAAGACCGCCGGCCTAAGCCGGGCCAGGAACGAGGGGGTCAGAGAGGCCCGCTTCCCGCTCCTCGTCTTCACCGATGACGACGTCCGGGTGAGTCCGGGCTGGCTCGACGCTCTCCTGGCTGCCCTCGAGCGGGGTGGTGGACGGGTCGTCGCGACCGGCCGGGTCGTCCCCGAGGAGATCCCCGGCCGGAACGGGTTCGTCCCGACCCTCAAGCGATGCGACCGCCGGGTCGTGTACGAGGGGCGGGTCGGCGTGGATCCGCTGACGACCTTCAACATGGCCCTCCACCGGGACGCGTACGAGCGGGTCGGCGGCTTCGACGAGCGGCTGGGTCCGGGGACACGGTTTCCCGGCGGCGAGGACAACGAGTTCGCATTCCGACTCCTCGAGGCCGGGTACCGGATCGAGTGCGTCCCCGACGCGGTGCTCCATCACCGGGCATGGCGGGCGCCCGAGGAGTACGCGGCCCTCAGGTGGGGGTATGGCCGTGGCCAGGGTGCGTTCCTGGCCAAGCACGCGAGCCTCCGGGACCGGTTCATGCTGCGCCGGCTGGGGGGGACGGCGTGGCGGCTTCCCCTGCGCGCGGCGGAACGGTTCTTCGCCCGCGACGCCGAGCCGGGCCGGCGCCTGCCGCGGTGGCGCCTCGCGGTCGGCGACCTCGCCCTCCTGGCCGGCGTCCTCGCGGGGGCCACGGACTGGCTCGTCACGGAGCGCAGGGGAAGAGGGACGTGACGGGCATCACGGCGTGCATCGTATGCAGGAACGAGGCGGACCGGATCCGCCCCTGCCTCGAGTCCGTGCAGTGGGTGGACGAGATCCTCGTCATGGATCTCGAGAGCGGCGACGGCTCGCCGGAGGTCGCCCACGCCTTGGGGGCGCGGGTCCTCACCCATCCGGCCGTCCCCGTCGTCGAGAGCGTGCGGAACGAGGTCGCCGCGGAGGCCGCCCACGACTGGATCCTGGTCCTGGATCCGGACGAGCGGGTGACCCCCGGGCTGGCGGCGGAGCTCCGCACGATCGCCGGCCGGGAGGACGTGGACGCGGTGGTCGTCCCGCGGACCAACTACGACTTCGGCCACCCGCCCGGCGATCCCCTCCACCGCTACGAGGCCCAGACCCGCATGTATCGCCGCTCACGGGTCGTCTGGCCGCGGATTCCCAACGCGCTCCCCGAGGTTCCCGAGGAGCGCCTCCATCGGATCCCGCACGACGACCGGTTGGTCCTCGTCCACGACCGGAGCCGGAACGTGCCCGAGGTGCTGGAGCGGGTCCTTCGGTACGCCCCCGCCCAGGCCCGGTCGATGCTCGACCGGGGCGAGGTGTTCACGGCCCGGGCGATGGTCGGGACGCTGGGGCGTCAGGCGTACAAGCAGTTCTTCCAGGGGCGGGCGCTCCGGGACGGCGTTCCGGGCCTGGTCCGGGCCTCGCTCCTGGTCGCCTTCCACTTCTACGTCTGGGCCGCCTTCTGGCAGCTCTCGGGCGCCCGCCGGACCGCGGAGGACGATCGCTACCTCGGCCGGATCGACCGGGTGCTGGAGATCTTCAGGCGGATCGGAAAACCGATCAAGGGGTTGTCGCGGAGGCTGCGGGGAGGTTAGGGGGAGGGCCGCCGGAGACGGCGGCGGGCAGCCGCGACCGCGCGTGACGGCAGGGATGTCACGCGGTGGAGCGCGGGGTGCCGGTATGGCCGGAGCTCGCGGCGCACGGACCGCCGGATCCCCGGGTCCTCGATCGCCCGCTCGTTCAGATACCCTTCCAGCCATTCCAGGAAACGGCCGCGGGCTGGGTTCGGGCGGCGCCGGGACGGATACCACCCGCCCGAGCGGCGCTCCATCTCCGACCACGATCCCGGGTGCTGGCGATACCGGTCTCCCGCCACCCCCTCGACCCAGGCCGGCCACTCCAGGAGGAGCTTGTAGAAGAAGACCTGGTCCTCGAAC
>DASZOP010000118.1:0-8545 GCA_035550715.1 Gemmatimonadota bacterium
CCAGCGCCCGCTGGAGCGGCAGGTTGGTGGTCACCCCGCCGATCGTCGTCTCGGCCAGCGCCACACGCATCCGGTCGAGCGCCTCCTCCCGCGACGGTCCCCAGGTCACGCACTTGGCGAGCAGTGGATCGTAGTGAGGGGTGACCTCGCTGCCCGCCTCGACGCCGGCATCGAACCGGACGCCGGGCCCGCCCGGCGGCCGGAAGGGGTTCACCGTTCCCGTGGCGGGGCGAAACCCCGCCGCAGGATCTTCGGCCGCGATCCGGCACTCGACCGCGTGACCGCGGAGCTCGAGGTCGTCCTGGGTCAGGGGAAGGGGCTCCCCGGTCGCGATCCGGAGCTGCAGCGCCACCAGGTCGATCCCGGTCACCATCTCCGTCACCGGATGCTCGACCTGGATCCGCGTGTTCATCTCCAGGAACCAGAACGCCCCGTCGGGAGCCAGGAGAAACTCCACCGTGCCGGCCCCCTCGTACGCGACCGCGCGCGCGGCGCGGACAGCCTCCTCCCCCATGGTTGTCCGGGTGGCCGGATCGAGGCCGGGCGCCGGGGCTTCCTCGAGCACCTTCTGGTGCCGGCGCTGGATCGAGCATTCCCGTTCGCCGAGATGGATCGTCCTCCCCTCCCGGTCGGCGAACACCTGGATCTCCACGTGCCGCGCTTCGGGGACGTACTTCTCGAGATAGACGGCGGGGTCGCCGAAAGCGCTCCCGGCTTCGTTCCGGGCGGCCCGGAGGGCGCCCTCGAGCCGGGCCTCCTCCGCCACCTGACGCATCCCCCGTCCGCCACCGCCGGCGGCGGCCTTGATAAGCACCGGGTAGCCGATCTCGGCGGCCCGCGCGCGGGCCTCCTCGAGGGTCCCCAGGGGAGCGGCGGTCCCCGGGACGACCGGCACTCCGGCCGCCACCATGGCCCGCCGGGCCTCCGTCTTCTCCCCCATCGCCCGGATCGCTTCGGGCGGCGGGCCGATCCAGGTCCATCCCGCCCCCCGGACGGCCTCGGCGAAGGCGGCGTTCTCGGCCAGGAAGCCGTAGCCCGGATGGACGGCGTCGACCTCGAGCCGCCGGCCCGCCTCGAGGATCCGCTCGATCGAGAGGTACGACTCGCGCGCCGCTGCCGGGCCGATCCCGGCGGCGCGATCGGCCAGCGCCACGTGGGGGGCCGCCCGGTCGGCCTCGGAGAAGACCGCCGCAGCCTCGACCCCGAGCGCCCGGCAGGCGCGCATGATGCGCACCGCGATCTCCCCGCGATTGGCCACCAGCACGCGCCGGATCGGGGTCCTGCTCAGGACGCTGGTTCTTGAAGCTATCTTCTTTTCCCGCTTGGGTTTCAAAGCGGTAGGTTGCCGTGCTTTCTAGGTGGATTGGCGTCGCGCTTCCGGGCCAGCGCCTGAAGCCCCGTGGCGAGCAGGCGACGGGTATCGGCCGGGTCCACGACCGCGTCCACGTAACCCCGCTCGGCGGCGATCCACGGGTTGGCGAACCGCTCCCGGTACTCGGCGGCGCGGGCATCGATCGTGGCCCCCGGGTCCTCGGTCGCCTCGATTTCCCGCCGCCACAGGATCTCCACCGCGCCCTTCGGGCCCATGACCGCGATCTCGGCCGACGGCCACGCCAGGTTCAGGTCCCCCCGTATGTGCTTGGATGACATGACGTCGTACGCCCCTCCGTAGGCCTTCCTCAGGATGACGGTCAGCTTGGGGACGGTCGCCTCGCAGTAGGCATAGAGCAGCTTGGCCCCGTGCTTGATGATCCCGCCCCACTCCTGGGTCGTCCCGGGCAGGAACCCCGGCACGTCGACGAACGTCACGAGCGGGATGTTGAAGGCGTCGCAGAAGCGGACGAAGCGGGCGCCCTTGAGGCTGGCGTCGATGTCGAGGACTCCCGCCAGGACCGCCGGCTGGTTGGCCACGACCCCCACCGTCCGGCCGCCCAGCCGGGCGAACCCCACGACCAGGTTCCGCGCGTAGCCCGCGTGGACCTCGAGGAACGAGCCCCGGTCCAGGACCTCACGGAGGACGAGATGCACGTCGTACGGCTTGTTGGGGTTCTCGGGGATCGCCTCGCGGAGGCCGGGGGAGCTCCGCTCGGGGTCGTCCCCGGTGTCCACGACCGGCGGGTCCTCGCGGTTGTTGGAGGGCAGGTACCCGACGAGCCGCCGGATCCCCTCGAGGCAGGACGGCTCGTCCGGATGGGTGAAGTGGCTGACCCCGCTCTTCGCGGCGTGGACGGCGGCCCCGCCCAGCTCGTCGAACGAAACCTCCTCGTGGGTCACCGTCCGGACCACGTTGGGGCCGGTCACGAACATGTAGGAGACGCCCTCGACCATGCAGACGAAGTCGGTGATGGCGGGGCTGTAGACGGCTCCCCCCGCGCACGGGCCGAGGATGGCGCTGATCTGCGGCACGACCCCGCTGGCCAGCGTGTTCCTGAGGAAGATCTCGGCGTAGCCGCCGAGCGATGCCACCCCTTCCTGGATCCGGGCCCCGCCCGAGTCGTTCAGACCCACGATCGGGGCGCCCGTCTTGAGCGCCAGGTCCATCACCTTGCAGATCTTCTCGGCGTGGGCCTCGGACAAGGAGCCGCCGAACACGGTGAAATCCTGGCTGAACACGTAGACGAGACGACCCTCGATGGTCCCGTACCCCGTGACCACGCCGTCGCCGGGGATCTTCTGCGACGCGAGACCGAACTCGTCGGTGCGGTGGGTGACCAGGCGGTCGAGCTCGAAGAAGGAGCCCGGATCGAGGAGCAGCTCGAGCCGCTCGCGGGCACCCAGCTTTCCCTTCTCGTGCTGGGCCTGGAGACGCTCCGGGCCGCCGCCGCCGAGCGCCTCGGCCTCGCGAGCCCGGAGCTCCTCGAGGCCGTCTCTCACCGCCGTCTCACCATTCCACGGCGACCGCCTCGCCGCCCTGGATCTGGTGGACCACGACCGCCCGCCGGACTCCCTGCGGGGTGAACCGGAACAGGGCCGAGGCGCCGCGGTACGGCTCGAGGGCAGTCGAGGTCCCGGCGGCGGTCGGCGTCCCCCCGCTCCGTACCGCGAGCTGGGCGGCGTCATAGCCCCAGGCCGGGATCAGGTTGGCCGGCTCCTCGCCGAACCGCGCCGCATAGGCGTCCGCGAACGCGCGCCATCGCGTTACCCCGGGATCGCGGCTGAAGGTGTCGGCGAAGTAGCCCCTCACGAACCCCCGACCCTGCCGATAGAACGACTCGTCGTTCCAGGCGTCGGTGCCGAGCGGCGTGAGGCCGCCCAGCTCGAAGAACGCGACCTGGTTCAGGATCCGGAGAGCTTCGGTCGGGCTCTTGGTGGCGACGAAGAGGGCGTCGGCGCCGGAACGGACGATCTCGCCCAGGAGGTCCGTGAACTCGGTCGTCGCGGGCTCGTAGGTCTGCCGGACCACGATGCTCGCCCCCGCGGCCTGGACGGCCTGTGCGAAGGCATCGGCCTGGATTCTTCCGTAGGCGTTGTCGACGGCCAGGATCGCGAACCGGCGCCGGCCCAGGTTGGTGGCCGCGTAGGTGCCGATCGTGTGGCCGATCGCACCGTCGAGGGCGTTCACGGTGAGGACGTTGGGACCGATCTCGAGCATCCGGGCGTCGGTCGCCGTGGGGCTGATCAAGGTCACCCCCTCCTCACGCGCGGCCTCGCCGGCCGGGAGCGCGAACTCGCTGGTGACGGGTCCCAGGATCGCCTGGACGCCGTCGCCCCGTGCGAGCGCTCTCACCATGGCCACCGTCGAGTCGGCATCGGTGAGCGTCTCCCGCGTGATCAGCTCGTACGGGTTCGACCGGCCGCGGTTGATCTCGTCGAGCGCGAGCATGACCCCCCTCCGGATCGCCTCCCCCACCTCGCCGAAGCGACCCTCGCCCGGCATGAGGACGCCGATCCGGGGTCGAAGGGAAGCCGCCGTCCCCGCCCGCAGCGCGGTCGCCTCCGCGCGGACCTCGGCGGGCAGCCCGGGGAACGCCAGCACCTTGTCGGCGAGCTGCTGGGTCTGGCGCCGGTTGCCGTCGGACGACGACCACCGGGCGGCCTGGAGGTAGAAGGGCGCCATCCAGTCGCGCGGCGGATCGAGCTGGGCTCCCCTGAGGACCTGCTCGCGCGGCAGCTTGTCCACCAGATCCCCGGCCAGACCGAGGAAGCCGGCCAGGAGCGCATCCGGTGCGTCACGCACCTCGAGCGCCGCGTCCAGCGCGGCGTCGAAGTCGCCGGTGCCGAAGAGGCTGTTTGCCAGGAGCAGGCCCGCGTGCCCGCGGTTGGGGATGTCCGACCCCAGCGCCAGGTACCGCTCGAAAGCCGGGACGGCGTCGGAATCGCGGCCGAGCTGGTAGAGCGAGCGGGCCTGCCAGTACAGCGCAAGGGCGGAGCTCTCGCTGGACGGATAACGGTCGACGATCGTCGTGAACCGCTCGAGCGCGGCTTCGTAGTCGCCGGCCTGGAAGAGACCGAGCCCGCTCTCGTACGCCTCCTCGGCGGCGAGGGCGTCCTCGCGCGAGAGCGGGCCGGAGGCGAGCGTCGCGAGCCGGCCCGACGACGCGCACGCCAGGGCCGCGAGGGCGAGGCCGGTGGCGGCGAGCGAAAGCCTGAGGGGGGAGCCGGAACGGGGAAGACCGGTCATGAGGCGGGCGGCGCGATCGGCGCTACTCCCGCTCCTGGTCCTCGGGCTCCTCTCCCACGAGGTCGGGCCGGGCCTCCGCCAGCGCATCGGCCATCTGGGTGGTGGGCTCGCTCTCGGCGGTGTCCCCCGCACCCTCCTCCTCGTCCAGGTCGGCCCGATCGCGGTGGCTGGGGATGTCGATGACCGAAAGGACGATCCTGCGGTTCTCGGAGTCGGCCTCGATCACCTTGAGGACGAGCAGGTCGCCCTCGCGGAACTTGTCGGACGGATTCTCCAGGTTCCGGTAGCCGAGCTGGGAGATCGGCACGAACCCCTCTACGTCGCCGTTCAGGTCGACCACGACCCCCTTGTCGAGGAGCCGCACGACCTTGCCCTCGGTCTCCACGCCGACCGAGTACTGGCCCACCAGCGCGGCCCAGGGGTTCTCCTGGAGATCCTTGATGCTGAGCGAAATGCGTTTGTTCTCGGTGTCGATGTTGAGGATCTGGACCTTGACCGTCTCGCCCTTGCGGACGACCTCGGAGGGATGATGGATCCGCCGCGTCCACGACATGTCGCTGATGTGGACGAGCCCGTCGATCCCCTCCTCGATCTCCACGAAGGCGCCGAACGACGTCAGGTTACGGACCTTGCCCGCGACCACCGTCCCCGGCGGGTACTTCTCCGCCAGCCCTTGCCAGGGATCCTCTTCGATCTGCTTCATCCCCAGGGAGATCTTTTCCTCCTCCTCGTTCACGTTGAGGACGACGGCCTCGATCTCGTCCCCGATCGATACCAGCTTGGAGGGATGCTTGATGTGCCGGGTCCATGACATCTCCGAGATGTGTACCAGACCCTCGACGCCCGGCTCCAGCTCGACGAAGGCGCCGTAGTTGGTGATCGAGACCACGCGACCCTTGATCCGCGCGCCGACCGGATGCTTCTGGCTGACGTTCTCCCACGGGTAGGGCTGGAGCTGCTTCAGGCCGAGCGAGATCCGGTTGTTCTGGAGGTCCAGGTCCAGGATCTTGACCTCCACCTCCTCGCCGATCGTCGCCAGCTCGGACGGGTGACCCACCCGGCCCCACGACATGTCCGTGATGTGGAGCAGCCCGTCGGCGCCGCCCAGGTCGATGAAGGCGCCGAAGTCGGTGATGTTCTTGACGACGCCCTTGCGTGTCTGCCCGACCGCGATCTCCTCGAGGAGCCGGCCCCGCTTCTGCTCGCGGATCTGCTCCAGGATCATGCGCCGGCTCACCACGATGTTGCGGCGCCGCTTGTTCAGCTTGATGATCTTGAACTCCATGGTCTGCCCGATCAGCGCGTCGATGTCGGGCACGCGCCTGAGGGCGATCTGCGAGCCCGGCAGGAAGGCATCGACCCCGAAGAGGTCGACGATGACGCCGCCCTTGATCTTGCGGGCCAGCCGGCCCTGGACGATCTCGCCGGTCTCGTAGGCCTGGCGGATCTTGTCCCAGACCTTGTAGAAGTCGGCCTTCTTCTTGGAAAGGACCACGCGGCCGTCCTGATCCTCGAGGTTCTCGAGGAACACGTCGACCTCGGCTCCCACCTCCAGCGACTCCGTCTCCTTGAACTCGTCACGCGGGACGGCGCCCTCGCTCTTGAACCCGATGTCGAGGACGACCACGTTCTCGTCCACACGCAGGATGTGGC
Source organism: Gemmatimonadota bacterium (assembly GCA_035550715.1). Lineage (GTDB taxonomy): Bacteria > Gemmatimonadota > Gemmatimonadetes > JACCXV01 > JAHWKZ01 > DASRVA01. The sequence goes on from DASZOP010000118.1 coordinate 6,275, forward strand.
CGGTCACGATCTGGCCCTCGCGGATGTCCTGGATCGACTCCTCGTACACGTCGAGGAGGGCCTCGTACTCGTCCAGCGAGTACTCCTCCTCGTCGAACAGGTCGGGCCGGATGTTCACGCTGCTCGAGGCGCGCTCGATCTCCTCGTCGAGGAGCTCGTCGACGGGCTTGTCGGCGAAGGCGCGCCGGGGCACGACCCGGGGCTCCTTCTCGACCTCGTTCTCGAGGGCTACGGTTTCGTCCATGGAGATCGGGTTCTCGTCAGGCTCGGTCATGGCGTACGGGTTCCAGGGCTCGCGATCGAATGCGTTGAAAAGTGCCGGAAAATGATCAGACTAATCAAGTTACCCGCTCGCTCGAAGGACTGTCAAGCGAGCGGGATCGGACGAGCGCCAGGACCCGCGCCACCTGGGTCTCCACGTCCAGGTCGGTGGTGTCGATACGGACCGCGTCCGGCGCCACCGCGAGGGGGGCGGTCGCGCGCTCGCTGTCGGCCCGGTCCCGCCCGGCCAGGCTCTCCTCGTAGCTGGCCAGAACCGCCGGATCGCCGGCCCGCTCAGGGCTCTCGGCCTCGAGCGCCCGCCGCCGCGCGCGCTCGGCGAGCGACGCGTCCACGTACACCTTCAGGAACGCGTCCGGAAAGACCGCGGTCCCGATGTCGCGACCGTCGACCACCGCCGGACCGTCCCCGACCCGCGCCCGGATCGCGGCGTTGACGACGCGCCGGAGGTCCGCCTCGGCCGCGACCGCCGAGACCGCGCGGGTCACCGCCCGGGAGCGGATCTCGTGCGTGACGTCCTCGCCATCCAGCTCGACGTGGAGAGCCCCGCCCACCATCCCGAGACGGATCCGGGCGGACTCGAGGCGCCGACCCAGCTCGGTCAGGTCCGCCGGCCGTTCGGGGTCGAGGGATCGCCTGAGCGAGAGGAGAGCCGCGATCCGGTAGTACGCCCCGCTGTCCACGTAGGGCCAGCCGAGCCGGATCGCGGTCTCGCGGGCGGTCGTGGACTTGCCGCTGCCGGCCGGGCCGTCGATGGCGAGGACCCGTCGGGTCACTTCGCCCGGTCGGGGGCCGTCTCGAGGGCGGGCAAGAGCACGGTCGCGTTCAGGTACACCTTCTCGAGCCCGGGGAGCATGCCCCGGAAGCCGGGATCGTCGGCGAACAGGACGACCCGCCCCTCCCCGGGCTCCCGCACCAGGGCGTACGGGCGACCGGCCAGGACCCGGGCCGCGTCCGCCGGCAGGAGACCGGCCCGCGGCGGGGCCCCGGTGAAGCTCCAGGCCGGATCGCCCCCCGAGCGTTCGAGCAGGATCGGGTCCCACGCCATCACGGTCGCCTCGCCGTCCGGGAACCCATGGCCGAGCGGATCGTCAGGGTCGACCCGGACGGTCATGAGGACCCCGGGAACACCGCCCTGCATGGGATCGGCGGCCCGGCCCCGCCCGCGCGACGGCTCCCGTCGGGCGGGCCCGACCGCCGCCTTCAGGTCCAGCCCCCCGCCCCCGCGTCCGACGGCGAGCGCGGCAGCTCCGGCGCGGACGCCGACCAGCGTGCCGCCGGCCTCGACCCACGCCTCGAGCCGCTCGCCCGAGGGTTCGAGCCGGCGGGCGTAGCCTCCGACCTCGGCGCCGTCCGGGAGGACGATCACGTCCCACGCGGCAAGATCGGCGCGCGACAGATCGTCGAGGAGGACCAGGTCGGCGTGGACGCCGGAACGGGCGAGGAGGTGCCGGACTGCGCCCAGCGACGTCTCCAGGACCGGGTCGCCGCCGACCAGCGCGACCCGCGGCGTCCGGAGCGGACGGAGCCCGCTCGACGGGTGCGCCAGGGGAACGGTCAGGGGTTGAACCAGGACCCCGCTTCGGACGAGCTCCCGTGCGGTCCGCTCGGCCCGATCCTTCCCGATCGGGAGGACGAAAGTCCCGCGGGCGAGAACGTGGCCCCCGGCCGCGACCGGGGCCTCGGCGAGCAGGACGGGCTCGCCCCGGGCCGCCAGCCGGAGCGCCGCCAGGACGTCCCCGAGGGACGCGTACGACCAGGCGAGCGCGGTGACGTCTGCGGGGATCCCGGCCCCGCCCCCGTCCATCCCGCGCCAGGGACGCCTCTCGACGGCGAGCCCGGGGCCGGCCGCATACGCGGGCACATCGAAGAGAAGGGGGAGCGCCCACGCCGAGACGTCGGTCGTGGTCGAGGCCGGCAGCATCACCGGATCCAGCATGGCGACGGCGAACCGGCCGAGGGGCTGGTCCGACGGGACGACCAGGGTCCCCG
>DASZOP010000119.1:0-14281 GCA_035550715.1 Gemmatimonadota bacterium
ACGACGTGTTCCGGGGCCTCGGCTTCGGAGCGGGCCTGCAGTTCGACTTCGCGTCGTTCGGCTCGGCGTTCGACTACGCGTACCGCGACTGGGGCCGCCTCGGCGGCACCAACAACTTCTCCGTCAGCGTCCTGTTCTAGAAGGACGAGGCCGCGGGGGCGTCGGGGCGGTCCCAGCCAGCCACCGATGCCTCCCGGCCGGACGACCGTGGATCGGAAGGCGCCCGGGGCGAGTCCCCCGGGCGCCTTGCCGTTTCCGGGAGCCTCCTCCCGCCCTCCAGACCGCCCCGTGGTGATGTCTCCCCGAGATTGCAAGTCTGGGCCCGGCAGGCGAGATTAAACCCGGTTCCGCCGGTCAGGATTTGGCCATGGAACGGAGCCGGCCCGGCGGCGCCGGGCGATCTCACCCTTCGAAGCGATGACATTCAGGAGTCGATGCGAATGACCCTCTTCATGACGATCGGCCGGCGTGCGCTCGTGGCGCTGGCCCTTCTGCTCGTCCCCGCGACGGCGCGACCCCAGGACACGGCGGGCCTCGCCCTGGAGGTGAACCGCTACTACGGAGAGCAGGAGCGCGCCCTGGTCGAGGGATCCGTGGAGATCCCCTTCACGCTGCTGAGCTTCGCGCCCGACGGGGAGACGCTGCGGGCCGACGGCCGGATCGAGGTCCTGATCGAGAACGAGGCGGGGGAAGAGGTGTACCGGATGCAGCGGGACATCCGGCCGGAAGCCATGAGCGAGGAGATGGCCCACTCGGATCGGGTGTCGACCATCGAGACGTTCGCGATCTACGCCCCGGCGGGGGACTACTCGGCGCATGCCAAGCTGACCGACCTGAAATCGAACGAAACCGTCGAGGTGACCCGCAACCTGATCGTCCCCGAGAGCCGTCCCTTCTTCAGCGACGTCCTCCTCTCCAACCACATCCAGAAGGACATCCGGCTCGACGAGGGGAGCTACCTGCCGTATCTGATCGGGACGACCATGTTCCATCCGAGCCCGCGGGGCGTGTTCTACAAGGACTCTCCGCTGGTCTACTTCTACTACGAGGTCAATCCCGAGGCGATCCAGCAGACGGAAGGCACGATCGACCTCACCATGCAGCTCCGAAACGGAAGCCAGACCATCAAGGACTTCGGCGCCCGTCAGATCAAGGTCAGCGAGGGGAAGAACTTCGACCTGGGAGCGTTCAACATCGGCGGGCTTCGCTCGGGCCGCTACGAGCTGGTCGTGAGCTGCACGAGCTGCCCCGACTCGGCCCGTCTGCTGGACGTCTTCGAGGTCCGGGACGCGCAGGAGCAGCTCGCCTTCCTCCAGCCGCCGGCACCCGAGGCCACGCAGGGCCCGCCGCTGAAGTACTACGCGGCACTCAGCCCGGCCCAGGTGGACAGCGTGGTCGAGGCCATGGACGTCTGGTTCACGCCGCAGCAGCGGCAGCTTCTGGCCACCCTGAATCCGCAGGGGAAGGTCCAGTTCCTGAACCGTTTCTGGGACGGCCTGGACGCCGATCCGTCCATCGGCGATCCAGCGACGCCCGAGAACGAACCCAAGGAGATCTTCGAGCAACGGGTGGCGTACGCCGACCAGTTCTTCACCAGCAGCCAGCGCCTGGGAAGGGACACCGACCGCGGCCTGATCTACATCCTGTACGGCGAGCCGACCGAACGGATCGACCGCCCGGTCGAGGCGACCCTCGGACCCTATCAGATCTGGAGCTACAGCAGCCAGGGCGAGACGTTCGCGTTCGGCGATTTCCGGCGGGACGGCGACTACCGCCTGATCTATTCGACCGACGAACGGTGGGCTGGAGATCCGCAGATCCAGAGCCAGGTCGACCAGGACATGGGCGGCCGGGCGTCGTTCTTGCCGACGGGGAGGGGGTATGAGCGGATCATAGAGGATATCCGCACCTACCGTACAACCACGGGCGATCTCCCCTAGGTCGCTGAAAACGGCCGATATCTGCGTTGCGCTCTCTCGGCCGCTCTGCGGCGTACATAATTCGTACGCCTCGAGCGTCCTCGGTCGCGCGCCTTGATTCTCGGCCGTTTTGAGCGACCTCCACCGACTGACAAAACCAACACCCCTCTCTAGTTCACATGCATTCTTTTCCCCCGAGCGGATTTCGGCGGTAGCTTGGCCGGTTCGATGACCAGGGTGTTCGACCGCGACCGGCCGCTCCTGTGCTTCGTGCACGACGCCGCGGACGCGCGGCCGCCGGAGCGGCTGTGGGGGGCGGGCGACCACGCCTGGGCGCGGATCGACCTGGTCCAGGTCCGTGGCAAGGGGCTTGCCGCCGGGGATCTGGAGGAGCTGACCCGGGGCTGGGTGGCGCGCCTGGCAGGCCTGCCGGGCCGGGTCGTCGTGAACGACCGGCTGGACGTCGCCCTCGCGGCCGGGGCCGGCGGGGTTCATCTGGGCCAGGCCGACCTCCCGCTCGAGGTCGCCCGCGGGATGGTGCCGGACGGGTTCGTGATCGGCGGATCGAGCCACGATCGGGAGGAGCTTCTGGCCGTCCAGTCGGCGGGGGCGGACTACGCCGGGCTGGGGGCCTTCTCGGCCTCCTGGACCAAGCCGGAGGCGAAGCCGCTGGATCCCGACGCCGCCGGCCTGTCCCGCCCGTTGGACGGCCTCGAGATCCCCGTCCTGGCGATCGGGGGGATGGGCCCGGAGACCGTCCGGCGGGCGCTCGAGATCCCGTCGGTGACCGGGGTGGCGGTATCCGGGGCGATTCAGTCCGCCGAGGACCCCGGCACCGCGATCCTAGCCCTGTTCGCCGCCCTGCGGGCGGCCTGGGAGGCCGTTCGCCGGCCCCCGAGCCCCTCGTGAGGCCCACCCGACTCATCTGGTTCCTGGTCGCCCTGGCGGCCTGCGGGGACCCGGCGCACGACGCCCCCGAGCCGGCGCCCGCCCCCGCCCGTCCGGCCGACCGGCCCCTCCTGCCGCGGGACGCCGTCCGCCTGGACCCCGACTTCCGCCTCTCCGACCCGGCCCGGATCGGCCAGCCCCGGGACCTGGCCGTCGACGAGGCCGGGAACGTCTACGTGCTCGACTTCGCGCCCCCTTCGGGGATCCTCAAGTACGACCCGGAGGGCGGCTTCCTGCTCCGGTTCGGGGCCCGCGACGAGGAGGAGCGGATCGTCTCCGGGATCGAGCTCGACCTCGCCCCCTGGCGGACGGTCCTCATGATCGACCGCGGGCGGAACACCCTGAACAGCTACCTCGTCATCGGGACGTTCGCGTCGTCGGTCGAGGTCAAGCCGGCCATCGCGCTGGACGTCCTCGGGCTACCGGAGTTCGGCGAGTTCTACCTCCACAAGTGGGACACGGAAGGGAATCGGTCGGCCGTCCTCCACATGCGGGCCCCGTACGACTCCCTGGCTACCACGTACGAGGTGCGGGTGCCAGTGGGGTCGTCCCTCAGGGAGGAGGCGCGCGCCGTCCACTTCCACACGGCGACCGATCGCCACGGGAGGCTCTACGTGGGGTTCTACGACGGCTACCCGGTGCGCGTGCTCGAGCCGGACGGCCGGACGGTGCGGACGATCGACCTGGACCGCGCCCCGCTCGAGAAGAGCGCCGAGGAGCTCCGCCGGGAGGAGGAGGACAACCTGGCCCGGCTGCGCGGGCAGGCCCCGGAGATGGGCGAGGAGCTGCTCCGGGAGGCGGCGCGGCCCGACTCCCTGTGGCCCCTTCTCGAAGAGCTGGCGGTGGACCCGTCGGGACGGCTGTGGGTCCGGACCCGCCGGCCCGACGCCGGTGACGCGACCAGCTACGACGTCTTCAACGAGCGGGGCGAGTACCTGGTGCGAGTCGACGTCCCCGGAAAGGTCGAGCGGACGGCCTTCGCTCCCGACGGCCGGCTGTTCACGATCGTGGCCGGGGAGGAGGGGGCCGGGGAGATCGTCGGCTACCGGGTCGGTATCGGAGGCATCGGCCCGCCGGGCGAGCCCGCCGGGACGGCCGCTCAGCCCACCAGCGACAGCGGGACCTGACGCTCGACCCGCCCGCCCGACGAGAGGTCCTCGATCTCGACGGTGAGCAGATAGTCGCCGGCCGGCGAGTCGGAAACGTCCAGCGAGAAGTACTCGAGCAGCGGGTCCGTGTCGCCGGTCTGGGAGCGCTCGAACGAGTACGTGATCGCGCCCTCCTTCTCGTCATCGCTGAGGAGCTCTCCGACCGCCGAGAAGAACCGCGCCACGATGTTCCGGTCGGGCTCGAGGGACGAGAGCGTATAGGTCGTCCGGTACCGCGCCTCCGGCCCGCCGAGCCCGTACACCTCGTAGTACACGAACACCGGCTGCGAGCGCATGAAGGTGCGCGACGGGAGCGCCAGGACCTTGATCCGGTCCCAGCGGACGAACGGGTTCGCCGGATCGGCCGCCGGCTCGACGCGGCTCGCCGGCACCAGCCCCGACATGGACAAGGAGCCGGTCGAGAAGTCGTCCACCGTGACCCCGCCCCTCGTCATCCCCGATCGGCCCGAGTTGAGGTCCGTCATCTTCATGCCGTAGCTGTACTGGCCGGGTGGGACGCCCAGCGTCCGGACGCCGGGCAACAGGACGCCGGCCTCGCGGGGGATCGGCTTGGCGGTGGCCACCGTGACGTCGTCCTCGTCGCGGCTGGCGGTCTCCTGATCGGGACCGCTCACGACGAGCTGGTAGCGGTAGTCGATCTGGCTCCCGCCGGCCGGCCGCGGCAGGACCGACACCTCGGTCGTCGGCAGGGCGTAGTAGAAGGCGACCGTCGCGGCGCCGTCCGGCGCCTTGAACGGCACCGCGTAGACCGATGCCGGCAGGTCCCCGCCCCCGGCCGGCTCGTACGACTGGGTGGTCGTCGCCAGGGCGATGTCGGCGGCCAGGTCGATCTCCTCCTTCTCGAGAGTCTGCGCGTCCAGGCCGGTGGCCGCCCGGTCGTAGTAGGGGTCCAGGTTCCCGCGTGAGGAGTACAGGTCGCGGAAGGCGCGCATGTCTCCGGCCAGGATCCGGGTATCGTAGCTGTCGCATGCCGATCCCGATGCGCCGGTGCAGGTCGCGCTGCTCAGCACGGTCTGGCCGGTCATCTTGCTGGCGTTGTCGATGATGGCGTCGCTGAGGTGTCGCACCAGCTTGTAATCGCTCACGTCCTCGTCGCTGACGAAGTGGAAGACCAGCGGATCTCCGCTCGCCTGCTCGTACTTCCAGGAGATGTTCTGCTGGACCTCGGGGCCGGCGTAGGTGGCGGTGTCGTCCGGAGGGCCGTGACGCAGATAGATCACCCCGCGGTCGTCGAAGCCGGTCTGCCATGGCGGGACGTACGCCGCCGACCCCGAGTAATGGCGCCGTTCGGGGAGATCGATGCGGAAGTTCCTGTAGACGTGGTCCAGCCGGCGGTAGTGCTCGGCCAGCCGCTCATCGACTCCCACGAACGAGGCGTCGGCCAACGCCTGCCAGAAGTCGCGCAGGAACCGCTTCCGACCCTCGGTGTCCCGGCCGTGGAAGTCGGCGTCCGTCTCCTCGTCGACGATCGGTCGGAGGTCGAACCAGAAGAGATCGGCCTCGCGATCGGTGGCGATGACGTCGAGGCCGGACCAGTACGCCTCGGCGCCGGCCTCGGGCTGCTCGCTGTTGAACAGCGCATAGGCCAGGAGGAGCTGCCGCCCCGCCGGCGGCAGCGCGGGCCCGGCCGGTATGGATTCGATGGCCGCCGTCATCCGCTCCAGCTCGCCGGCGTCGCGGTAGGTCGCCGCCAGGACGAGGGCCGCGTCGGGAAAGTCAGGCGCCTCGCGCAGCAGCCGCTCGAGCTGGGCGGTCGCCTTCCGGCGGTTGTCCTCCCCCCGGGCCTGCCGGTACGCCAGCGCCAGGTTGAAGCGCGCGGCGTGGAAGGCCGGGTCGGCCTCGAGGGCGTCCTCGAACGACCGGATGGCCATCGAGATGTGGTCCCGGTTCAGGACCTTCTTCAGGCTCTCCAGGAGGACCAGCCACTGCTCGTCCTTGCCGAGCTCGTAGATCCCCATGCCGTTGAGCGCATGGACGGCCGCCGGATCGGCCTCCAGCGCCCGCTCGAAAGCCGCCTCGGCGGCGTCGAGGTGGACGTCGTCCTCGGGGGAGGTGACCTGCTCGAGCTGGCGGAGGCCTTCCTCGATCGCCTGCTGGACCGGCTCGGGATACGTGCCGGGCTCGGGGGCGACGGCAACCGGGCTGAAGTGCTGGTCGATGAACTGGGCCGAGGCGGGGGGCGCAGGAAGGATCAGGAGCAGCGTGGCCAGCGTTGCCGCGACCGGCCAGACGAGGCGTACGGACATCGGCGGACCTCCGGTCGTCGAAAGCGTCCTTGCTCAGTATATCGGCGCAACCGCCAAACCGGCAAAGACGGACGCCGGTTTAAGCCGTCCCGGTTTGCTGACCCTCGCCGGCCCCGGTAAATTCACGGTCTGTCATGATCACGATCGGTGAGAGACCTACCGAAGAGGTGGTCGCCGATCGACTGGCGGCCGCGCGGGACGCGATCTCCGCCGCGTGCCTCGAGACGGGTCGCGAGGCCGCCGTAATCCGGATCGTCGGCGTCACCAAGGGCCACTCGGCCGGGATCGTCCGGGCGGCGATCCGGGCCGGACTCACGGACATCGGTGAGAATCGCGTCCACGAGGCGCTGGCGAAGCTCGTACCCGGCGTGCGCGGAGAGGCGGGCCCGCATGTCCGCTGGCACATGGTCGGGCACCTCCAGCGGAACAAGGTGCGGGACGCCCTGACCGTGTTCGACTGGGTCCAGTCTCTGGATTCGCGGCGGCTGGCGCGGTCGATCTCCGAGCGCGCCCCGAAGGACGCCCGGCCGGTCCAGGTCCTGGTCCAGGTGAACGCCGGCGGCGAGGAGCGTAAGCACGGCTTCGACCCCGCCGAGGCCGTCGAGGCCGCACTCGAGATCGCCGCGCTGCCCGGCCTGGAGCTCCGCGGGGTCATGGCCATGGCGCCCTGGACGGACGACGAGCGGGTGGTCCGCGGGGCGTTCGCCCTCGTCCGCCGCGTGTTCGAGGATCTCGTGGGGCGGTCGGAGGGACGACCCGACACCTTGTCGATGGGGATGTCGGGAGACTATCGGTGGGCGGTCGAGGAAGGGGCGACGATGGTGCGACTCGGAACCGTTCTATTCGGAGAGAGAGGACGCTGACGTGGACGACGTGACCGGGCTGACGGCCGCGGAGCACCTCAGGCGGATCGACCAGGCGGTCGGGCACGTCCGCGCCCGGTACGACCGGCGGCCCCAGGCCGGCATCGTCCTCGGCACGGGCCTCGGCGCCCTCGCCAACGACATCGCGATCGAGGAGGCGATCGACTACGAGGAGATCCCGCACTTCCCGGTCTCCACCGTCGAGAGCCACAGCGGGCGGCTCATCTTCGGGACGCTCGAAGGGCGGCCGGTCGTGGCGATGCAGGGCCGGTTCCACTTCTACGAGGGATATACCCTCCAGCAGGTGACCTTCCCGATCCGGGTCATGCAGCGGCTCGGTGTCAGGACCTTGATCGTCTCCAACGCCTGCGGCGGGATGAACCCGACCTACCGTCGCGGCGACCTGATGCGGATCGCCGACCACATCAATCTGATCGGCGACAACCCGCTCCGGGGTCCCAACCTGGACGAGCTGGGGCCGCGCTTCCCCGACATGAGCGAGCCGTACGACGCGCGGCTGGGGGAGCTGGCGGACCGGATCGCGCTCGAGGCCGGCATTCGGCTCCACGTGGGCGTCTACGTGGCGGTGGCCGGGCCCAACCTGGAGACCCGGGCCGAGTACCGGTTCCTCCGGACCATCGGGGCCGACGTCGTCGGGATGAGCACGGTTCCGGAGGTGATCGTGGCCCGGCATGGCGGCATGCGGGTCCTCGGGCTCTCGATCGTGACCGATGAGTGCTTCCCGGACGCCTTGGAGCCGGTCGACGTGACCGAGATCATCCGGGTCGCCGGCCTGGCCGAGCCGCGGCTCACCGAGCTCATCCGGAGCACCGTCCGGCGGCTCGACGAGGCGGGTGTGGCCGATCCCGATCTGGTCCGCGCGGACGCCTGACCCTCCGATGATCGACGCCACCCGTCAGCGGGACTACAAGGACACCCTCAACCTGCCGCGGACCGAGTTCCCGATGCGGGCCCGTCTGCCCGAGCGGGAGCCCGAGGCCCTGGCACGCTGGGAGGAGGAGGCGCTCTACGACCGCCTCCGGGAATCGCGGCGGGGTCGCGAGCGATGGGTCCTCCACGACGGTCCGCCGTACGCCAACGGCCACATTCACCTCGGCACGGCGGTGAACAAGATCCAGAAGGACTTCGCGGTCCGGACGCGGTCCATGATGGGGTACGACGCTCCGTACGTGCCGGGCTGGGACTGCCACGGCCTTCCGATCGAGATCAACGTGCAGCGCGAGTTCCGCGAGCGGGACGAGGAGCCGGGGCTGCTCGAGCTGCGCGCGCGCTGCCGCGAGTACGCCGCCGGCTGGGTCGACGTCCAGCGTGAGGAGTTCAGGCGGCTGGGGATCTGGGGGGAGTGGAAGGACCCGTACCTCACCATGTCACGGGCCTACGAGGCCGACATCGTCGAGACGTTCGCCGACCTGGTCGAGGCGGGCTACGTGTACCGGGGCCTCCGGCCGATCCACTGGTGCGTGGTGGACCGGACCGCCCTGGCCGAGGCGGAGATCGAGTACCGCCCGCGGACCTCGCCCTCGATCACCGTGATCCTTCCGCTCCGGGAGGACCCGCGGGGGGTCTTCGGCGGGGCGGAGACGGCGGGGGTCCTGATCTGGACGACCACGCCGTGGACGATCCCCGCCAACCGCGCCGTCGTGGTCCATCCCGACCTGGACTACGTCGTCGTCGAGACCGAGCGCGGGCGGCTCCTGTGGGCGGCGGCCCGGCAGGCGGCGCTCGCGGAGCTCTTCGAGCGGGCCGAGGTCGTGCGGCGGGTGCGGGGAGAGGATCTCGCGGGGCTCGTCTTCACCCATCCCCTCGAGGACCGGCCGAGCCCGCTCCTGTTCGCCGACCACGTCACGGTGGAGGAGGGGACGGGGGTCGTCCACACCGCCCCCGGCCACGGGGCCGAGGACTTTCAGGTCGGTCGTCGGAACGAGCTCGAGATCTACAATCCGGTCGGGCCGGACGGCGTGTACCTGGCCGACACCCCGCGCTACGCCGGGCTCCTGATCTGGGACGCCAATCCGGAGATCGTCGCCGACCTCGATGCGAGCGGACGGCTCGTCGCCCAGGCTCGCGTGGAGCACAGCTACCCCCACTGCTGGCGCTGCAAGAACCCGGTCGTCTTCCGCGCCACCGTGCAATGGTTCCTGGCGATCGATCACGACGACCTCCGGTCACGTGCTCTGGCGGCGATCGACGGGGTGTCGTGGGTCCCCCCCGCCACGGTCAACCGGATCCGGACCATGGTCGAGGGAAGGCCGGACTGGACGCTCTCCCGGCAGCGCGCCTGGGGGGTCGGGATCCCGGCCGTCTACTGCCGGCGCTGCGAGGAGCCCTTCCTGGACGCCGGCTTCGTCCGCCACGTGGCCCGCCTCGTCCGCGAGAAGGGCGCCGACCACTGGTTCTCGGCGGGGATGGCGGAGCTGGTCCCGGCCGGCGTCCACTGCCCGGCATGCGGTCCCGGGGCGACCGACTTCCGGCGCGAGATCGAGATCCTGGACGTGTGGTTCGACTCGGGGGTCTCGCAGCGGGCGGTCCTCGAGGCGCGCGAGGGGCTGGCCTGGCCCGCCGAGCTCTACCTCGAGGGGCCGGATCAGCACCGGGGCTGGTTCAACTCGTCGCTCATCCTGGCCATGGCGACCCGCGGAAGGGCTCCCTACAGGGCGGTCCTGACCCACGGCTGGATCGTCGACGCCGAGGGCCGGGCCATGCACAAGTCGCTCGGGAACGTCATCCGCCCCGACGAGGTCGTGGACCAGCGCGGGGCCGACATCCTGCGGCTCTGGACGGCCGCCAACGACATCACCCGGGACGGGCGCTTCTCCTGGGACGCAATCGACCAGGTCTCGGAAGCCTATCGGCGGATCCGGAACACTCTCCGCTTCCTGCTCGGCAACCTGACCGGCTTCGACCCGCACCGGGACGCCGTCCCGCTCGCGGAGATGGAGGATTTCGACCGCTGGGCGCTGGCGGGCCTCGAGCGGCTGCAGGAGGCGGTCCGATCGGCCTACGAGCGGTACGAGTTCCAGGTAGCCTATCAGCTGCTCGTCAACTATTGCACGGTCGAGCTGTCGGGCGTGTACCTGGACGGGATCAAGGTCCGGCTGTACACGCAGCCGGCGGGTTCCGCCGCTCGACGGAGCGCGCAGACCGTGCTCGAGGCGGCGCTCGAATCGCTGGTGCGGCTACTGGCCCCTATCTTGCCCTTCACCGCCGACGAGGTGTGGGGCGCGATGCCGGCCGGGGTCTCCGGTCCGAGCGTCCACCTCGAGGAGTTCGCTCCATCCCGGCCCGAGCGCAGGGAGCCGGACCTCGAGGGCGACTGGGAGACGATCCTGCGCGCGCGGCAAGCGGTCACCCGCGAGCTCGAAGGGCTCCGGGAGCGCAAGGAGATCGGCTCGTCGCTGGCGGCCGAGGTCGAGATCGCCGCGGTCGACGATACCGAGCGGGCGATCCTGGAGCGCCATCTCTCCGCGCTCGAGGAGGCGTTCATCGTGAGCGCCGTCCACGTGCGCGGCACGGTCGAAGCGGACGACACGGGCGAAGCGCCGGAAGGGTTCCGTGCGCGCGCGCGTCCCGCGAGCGGCGAGAAGTGCGACCGGTGCTGGCGCTGGCGGACGAGCGTCGGCGACGAACCCGATCACCCCACCTTGTGCGAAGAGTGCGTTTCGATCCTGAGCGGATTATCCTGATATCGAGGGCCGAGACATGATGAAGAAGAACCAGTTGAGCCAACTCGAGCAGCGACTGCTCGAAGAGCGCGAGCGGGTGTTGAAGGAGCTCGGCTTCTTCGACGAGAACTATCACGAGTCGACCCGCGCCGCCTCCGGCGACCTGAGCGCCTATTCCTTCCACATGGCCGATCAGGGGACCGATGCCATGGAGCGTGAGAAGGCCTTCCTGTTCGCGTCCAAGGAAGGTCGCCAGCTGTATCAGATCGACGACGCCCTGCGCCGTCTCTACCGGAAGCCGGACGGGTTCGGCCGCTGCGTCCAGTGCGACGCCCCCATCCACTGGGAGCGGCTCGAAGCGCTCCCCTACGCGACCCTATGCATCGCGTGCAAGGAGCGGGAGGAGAATGGAAGGGGCGTCTGAGGCGATCTCCGCCCCCCGTCCTCTCCGCCTGACGGCGGTGGCCGCGCTGCCGGTGGCCGTCCTCGTCCTCGATCAGCTCACGAAATGGTGGGTCCAGGCCGAGCTGACCTTGAACCAGCCGGTCCGGATCCTCGGCGACAACGTGCGGCTCCTCTACATCCACAACGAGGGGGCGGCGTTCGGGATCTCGGTGGGGGAGCACTCCCCGACCTTGTTCCTCGTCCTGGCGTCGGCGGCCTCGATCCTCGTCCTGTATCTGCTTCTCGTGACCCCCGCCGCCCACCACCTTCAGCGGTTCGCGCTGGGCCTGATCCTGGGGGGCGCGGTCGGCAACATCGTCGACCGGGTCCGTTTCGGTCAGGTCGTGGACTTCATCCAGGTCGGGGTGAGCGGACACTACTGGCCGATCTTCAACGTCGCCGACAGCGCCGTGACCGTCGGCGCCGTCCTCCTCGGGATCGCCTACCTCTCCGACCGTTGAGCCCGCCGCCCGGCGGGGCGGAGACCGTGCACGAGGTCACCGTCCCGGAGCCGGCCGACCGGATCGATCGCGCGCTCGCCGGGCTCCTGCCGTTCAGCCGGAGCCGGCTCCAGCGCCTCCTCGAGGAGGGGAGCGTCACGGTCGACGGCGTGCCGGTTCGGAAGCCCAGCGAGCCCGTCCGTCGGGGAGCCCGGATCCGGGTCGTGGTCCCGGCGAAGCCGCTCCCTTCCTATGCCCCCGAGCCCATTCCCCTGGCGGTCCTTCACGAGGACGACGACTGCCTGGTCGTGGACAAGCCGGCCGGCCTGGTCGTCCATCCGGCCCCCGGCCACCCCTCGGGGACGCTCGTCAACGCGCTCCTCGCGCTGAGGCCCGAGGTCGCGGGCGTCGGGAGCGAGCGGAAGGCCGGGATCGTCCACCGGCTGGACCGGGACACGTCGGGATGCCTGCTCGTCGCCAGGCACGACCGGGCCCACGAGCTCCTGTCGCGCCAGTTCGCCGGGCGCACGGTCGAGAAGCGGTACTGGGCCTGGGTGTGGGGGCACATGGAAGGCGACATCGGCGAGATCGACCGCCCGATCGGGAGGTCCCGCTCGGACCGCCAGCGGATGTCGTCCCGGACGCGCCACGGGCGGGCGGCGGTCACCCGCTGGCGGGTCGTCGAGCGGTACCCGGTCGGCGAGTGGCTGGAGATCACGCCCGAGACCGGTCGCACCCACCAGATCCGGGTCCACCTGGCGGAGGCGGGACACCCGGTGATCGGAGACGTCCGCTACGGTGGCGGACCGATGCGGGCCCGCGGCTTCCACGGCCCCCAGCGGCCGCTCGCCGAGAGGGTGGCGGCGGCCGCGGAGCGGCAGGCCCTCCACGCCCGGGGGCTGGCGTTCGACCAGCCCACCACCGGCCGTCGGATCCGGGTCGAGGCCCCCCTGCCGGCGGACCTGGCGCGGCTCCAGGAGGCTCTCCGCGAGGCCCGATGATCCGGGGGGCCCTGGCCGCGGTCGTGCTCGCGAGTGGTCTCCTGGCAGCCCAGGAGGCCTTCCGCCCGCTGGTGGTGCGGGCGCCCGGCGGCCGCACCGTCGTCATCCATCACGTGGCCCGGGACGCGGGCGCCGCCCAGGCCTTCGGACGGATCGTCGCCGGGCACCTCCCGGCGCCTCTCGCGGGGGTGGCGCTGCCCCCGGATTCGATCGACGTCCTCCTGGCTCCCGGCGAGGAGGCGTTCCGGAAGCTGACGGGGGGCCGGATCCCCGACTGGGGGCTGGCGGTCGCCTTTCCCGACCTCCGCCGGATCGTGATGCGGTCCCCCCGCCTGACCGGATCCGAGGACGTCGATCCGGGGATCGTCCTCCGGCACGAGCTCAACCACGTCTATCTGGCGCTCGGGGCCGGCGGGAGCGGGGCGACCCCGCGCTGGTTCAACGAGGGGTTCGCAGCCCTCTACGCCGACGAGTGGCGGTGGGTCGATCCGGTACGCCTGGCGTGGGGCCGGGTCACGGGTGGCCTGACGCCCCTCTCGGGGCTCGAGCGGTCGTTCCCCGCCACACGGGCCCCGAACCTCGCCTACGTCCAGAGCATGGCGGCCGTAAGGAATCTCGAGCGGCGGGGAGGCGACCGCGGGCTCGCCCTCCTCCTCGGTCGCCTCCGTGGCGGCGCGACCTTCGACCGGGCGCTTCGCGAGACCTATGGGCTCAGCCTGAGCGAGTTCTACGCCGACTGGGAGGAGGAGCTGGGGCGCGAGTTCGGCTGGGCGGTCGTCCTGACCGACGAGCGGGGGCTCTGGGTCGCCGCCGCGCTCCTGGTGCTGTTCGGCTGGCTCGTCCGCCGGCGAGGGCTCCACCGCGAGATCGAGCGCCGGCGCGCCAGCGAGGACGCCGCGCTCGGGCCTCCCGACGACCATTCGCTGGGCGTCGAGGAGTGGGAACGGACGTGGGAGCACGAGGACGATCCGTGGCGGGGAGAGGAGTGAAGGCCGGCCCGTCGGGGGCTCCTTCTTGTCAGCTCGTGTGTACATGGAGTGGAACACGAACCCGAGTTCCTGAGGCCGTGTGCAAATGAATTGGAACACGGAGTAGCGCGCGTTCCTCCACCTCCATGCTCGTCACCGTTGCGAACTGCGCGTGCGTGGCGAGGGTCGTATCTTTGTCTTCGGAGGGGTGGCCGAGCCAGGTTTAAGGCACCGGTCTTGAAAACCGGCATGGGGTGGAAGCCCCATCGTGGGTTCGAATCCCACCCCCTCCGCCACTCGATCGTCTTTGACATCAGCATCTGATGCCGAGTACTTTCGGGGCCCGCGGAGAGGTGGCCGAGTGGTCGAAGGCGGCACCCTGCTAAGGTGTTATACGGGTAATCCCCGTATCGAGGGTTCGAATCCCTCCCTCTCCGCCACTATCTACACGGCCGCTGAGGATGCCCGATATCTGCGTTGCGCTCGCGCCTTGATCTCGGGCATCCTGAGCGGCCTCGATCGTTCGTAAAACCCGCCGGAACCACCCCGGAAGCGTATCTTCAGGAGCAGAGCTCTTCGATCTCGGCGCGGGCGTCGTGG
>DASZOP010000120.1:0-7046 GCA_035550715.1 Gemmatimonadota bacterium
CGCGCGACGATCGCCGTGCTGGAGGATCAACCGGTTCTCCTGCCCCAGCTCGACGCCGATCCCGAACTCGAACGCCTGGAGGTAGGCCGGATGGTCGGAGGGAGCCTCGAGCCCGGCCGCCTGGAAGGCCCGGACCACATACCGTGCCGCCCGCTCGGCGCCCGGGGTCCCCGCACGCCGACCCGCGAGCTCGTCATCGGCCATGTGGGCGACGTGGGTCTCGAGCTCGCCCCGCGTGATGAGCGGGGACGCGTCGCCGACCGAGGCCGCCCCCGAGCCAACCGCGCCCGCGACCTGGGCCGGCAGACGATCGGCGTGGACCGCCACGGCCCATGCAAGCACGAGAAGCGCCCATCGGCGCCCGAAGCTTCGGATCGAGGATCCCTTCACAACGGCTAAATATGAAAGCGCCGGCGCTCGTTGGCGAACCGCGAGCCTCATCGTTCCTCGTTCCCACGGCCGGGCGCCAGCCAGGTGGGCGCCTTGTCGGCGAGCCGGGCGTGCTCGACCTCGAAGTCACGCCTGAGGGCCTGCTGCGCGGCCCGGTCCGAAACGTTGTCGATCGACAGCATCCGAAGCTGGTCCCCGGTGACGGGCGGAGCCGGCAAGGCGGTCTCCAGGACCGCCGCCGCCACTCGCAGCGGGGCCACGGGCATCGACACGATCGGCCGCCGGCGCCCGGTGATCTCCATGAGCGCCTGGACGATCTCCTTGAGCGTCATGACCTGGGGGCCGGCCACGTCGTAGACGGGCTCCGGAGTCCGCGCCATGCGGGTCGCCTGCAGGAAGCACTCCGCCACGTCCCCGACCCAGACCGGCTGGAAGCGCGAGCGTCCTCCGGCTGGGAGCGGTACGACGGGACTCCACCCGAGGATCCGGACCAGGCGGTTGAAGAAGTCGTCGTCGCGTCCGTACACGAGGGAGGGACGGAAGATGGTGCTCGCGAGCCCGGACTCGCGCACGATCTCCTCGGCCCGCCATTTGGTGCGGTAGTAGTCGGTGACGTCCCGGCCGGCCACGACCCCGAGCGCGCTCGTGTGGACGTAGCGCGCGATCCCGGCCCGGCGGGTCGCCTCGACGACGTTCCGGGTCCCCGTCACGTGGACGTCCTCGAAGGTCTGGGACCCCTTCTCGAGGATGATCCCGACGAGGTGGATCACGGCCTCGACCCCCCGGAGCGCCTCGTCCAGCTCGTCCGGCCGCGCGACATCGCCGCGGAAGAGCTCGACGTTCGGCAGGCGGCCGAGCGACTCGGCCCTCTCCGGATGGCGCGCGAGCCCGCGGACCCGCCAGCCGCGACGGCTCGCCCGGCGCAGGACTTCCGCGCCGATGAAGCCGGTGGCCCCGGTGACCAGGATCAACCGGATCTCCGGCGGTATCGCGCGCGGTGGATCGGGCGCCCCTCGGCGCGATACTTCCGCTCGTAGTTGGTGAGGTCAACCATGTCGGCCGGCACCTCGACCGCCTCCAGGCGCGGCTCGCCGTCCAGCACCGCCTTCGCCTCGTCGAAGTACTCGCCGTGGTCGGTGACGAACCTGAGCTCGCCGCCCGGCTCGAGCGCTTCGGCGACCGCGCCCGCGAAGGCGGGCGTTACGAGCCGACGCTTGTGATGACGCTTCTTGGGCCACGGGTCGGGGAAGTAGACGTGGACGGTGCGCACCGAGCCGGCCGGCACGGCCTCATGGAGGAGCCGGCCCGCCTCGGCGCGGACGACGCGGACGTTCCTGAGGTCGCGGCGGCGGATCCGGTCGCGGAGACCCTCCGCGTAGGCCGACGCCCACTCGATCGACAGAAACCCGGTCTCAGGGAAGCGTGTGGCTTGGTCGACGAGGAAACCGCCCTTGCCCGAGCCGACCTCGATCTCGACCGGACCCGCCCGGCCGAAGATCGCCTCCCAGTCGAACGGACGCGGGAGCCCGCTCTCGGGGAGCCGCGGGTCCCACCCCCCGGGCTCCGGATCGGGAGCATACCGGTAGCGGCCGGTAAGGAACTCCTGGATCGTCGTGCGGCCGATCTCGACGTCGGGATGATGGCGCTGGATGGCCTCCGCCACGAGCGCGACCATCCGCTTGACGGACGGCGCCGCCTCGATCGGCGGGACGGCATACGGCCGGACGACGACGCTGGCGTCACCCTCGCGCTGCGACAGATGCACGAAGAAGCGCCGCGGACGGCCGTCCCGGACCAGCAGGCATTCGGCCAGGGCATGCCGGCCGTCCCCGTTCAGGAACAGGTCCCTCAGCCGCCACACCGTGTTCCCCTCGCGCTCGACGAAGGGATCGATTCCCTCGATCAGCTCGTGGAGAGGCGAGCTCGTTCGAAGCACGACGTGCGGCACGTCAGCGACCTCACCCCGAGATCTCTTCGCCGCCGTCGACGCCGATCACGTTCCCCGTCACCCACCGGGTCTCCGGGCGCGCCAGCGCGATCAGCGCCTGGGCGACGTCCTCCGGCGTCGTCAGCCGTCGATGCGGGTTGCGGGCCCGGGCGGCCTCGACCATCCGCTCGTGGCCCGGGATCTTGCGCAGGGCCGGAGTGTCGGTGACGCCCGCCCGGATGGCGTTCACGGTGATGCCGAAGGGGGCGAGCTCCAAGGCGAGCTGGCGTGTGTGCGCCTCGAGCGCGGCCTTGGCGGCCGACACGGCGCCATACGTGGGCCAGGCATGGGTGTCGCCGGTCGACGTCATCGAGAAGACGCGCCCTCCTTCCCCCATCAGCTCGCGCCGCACCAGTTCCTGAACCCAGTAGACGAGGGTGTTGGCCATGACGTCGAGGGTCATGTCGAGCTCGCGCTGGGCAAGCCCGGCCTTCCCCTCGGGATCGATGTACGGCTTGAGGGTTCCGAACGCGAGGGAGTGGAGGACGACACGAACCTTCTCTCCCGACTCCGTCAGCCGCTCGGCGACGTGCTGGACGACCTCGCCGCGCTTCTCGGGATCGGCGGCGTTCACGTTGAAGAACTCGACCTCGACGCCGGTCTCCTTGATCGCCTCCACGATCTCGTCGACGTGAGCGAGGGTCGACTTCCGATCCAGATGGACGCCGAAGATGTTCGTGCCAGCGGCGGCGAAGGCGCGCGCCGCGGCTTCACCGAAGCCACTCGAAGAACCCAGGATGAGTGCCCAGTCGGCCACGTTCGCTCCTTCGGATGGACGAGGACTCCGGTCGCAGCGTGGCGAGCCGTACGAATCGGGCGCACAAGGTAGCCGCGCCCGCGCGGCCCTGCTACCGCGGCGGACGACGGTCCGAGGGTCGGCTACCTTGGTCCGGTGCCGACCGCCGGACGCCTCCCGTTGCGATGGATCACGATGGGGCTCGCGATCGCGGCGGCCGTCGAATGCGCACCTTCCTCCGGGGGCGAGGAGGGGATTCCGGCGTGGCCGGACCGTCTCCCCGCCTCCACCTCGTTCGGCACCCCGCGGGGCCTGCTCCCGCGCCGCGCCATCGTCCACGTCCACTCCGTGTACAGCCACGACGCCTGCGACGAAGCCGCCCAGGACGAGCTCGAGGGGACGAACGAGCCGTGTCTGGATCGGTTCCGCGCCGCGCTCTGCCAGGCGCGGGTGGACGCGGTCTTCCTGACCGAGCACGATCGCTGGCTGGTGCGGGCCGACTCGCTGGCCGAGGCGCTGCTCTTTCGCGAGGGCGACCGGCGGTCTACGGTGGAGGGCCGGCTGGTGGCCAACCGGCTCGCCTGCGGCACGCTCCTCTTCGCCGGCGCGGAGAACGTCCTCATGCCGGTCGGGTTCGACTCGCTGCCGGACGGATCCCGTGAGGAGCGACGGGCCTTCTACGACGCCCAGGGTAGCGACGCGGCGGAGGCGTTCCATCGCTACGGGGCGATCGTGCTGCTGCCGCACCCTGAGAGCGCGTCCCTCGAGCAGATCGCCGCCCTCCGGCCGGACGGGATCGAGATCTACAACCCGCACTCGAACTTCGCGCCGAAGCACCGCCGGGCGCAGGGGCTCTCGCGGCTGGGGGGGTATGCGCGGCTGGCTCCCTTCGTCCTGCGCCTGACGCGGAAGCACCCCGACCTCGCGCTCCTCTCCGTCTTCGAGGCCAACCACGCGGCCATCGACCGCTGGGACGCGATCCTCACCGGCCGGATGGTCTCCGGCTTCGGGGCGTCGGACGCCCACGAGAACGCGCTGCCGATCGAACTGGCCGACGGCGACCGGGCAGACTCGTACGCCCGGATGCTGCCGTGGGTCACCAACGCGCTCCTGGTCGAGCCGCCGGCGGGCCCGATCGAGGTCGAAGCCGCGCTCCGGCGGGGGCGGTTCTACGCCGTCCTCGAGGCATGGGGAACGCCGGAAGGGTTCGATTTCCACGTCCGCGGCCGGCAGGGCCCGGTGGAGATGGGCTCGACGGTCCGGTTCGACCCGGGACAGCGGCTGATCGTCCGGCGGCCGGTCGTCCACGGCCTGGCGCCCACCCGCCCCGAGCCGGGGCTGCGGATACGGATCTACCGGATCGAAGGCAGGTCGAGGACGGTGGTGGCCGAGAGCGGCGGATCGCTCGACCTGCCCGTGCCGGGACCGGGGGCGTACCGGGTGGAGGTGGGGATCGTGCCGCGCCATCTGGCCCCCTACCTCGAAGGTGGCGACGGGCACGATCTTCCCGAGGTGCCCTGGATCTACTCGAATCCGGTGCGGATCCTCCCGTGACGGGTCTGACGCGGCGGTTGAGGAGGCTCGTGGTCCACGATGTCCGGACCGGCGAGACCGAAGTCTACCCCGACCTCGAGCCGCTCGACCTCCCGCTCGGACCGGGGCCCGCCTTCGCGGCCGCGCTGGCGGCCGCGCGATCGATGCCCGGCTGGTCGATCGTGGTGGCCGATCCCGAGGCCGGCGAGATCCGGGCCGAGGCGCGAACCCCGCGGCTCGGGTTCGTCGACGACGTCCGGATCCGGGCCCGTCCGCTCTCGGGCGGGGGCACGCGGGTCGACGTCCGCTCGACCTCGCGGGTCGGGATCTACGACTTCGGGACGAACGCCCGCCGGATCCGGGCCTATCTCGAGCGGCTCGCCCTGCGCGCCTCGCCGGGGACCGGATAGCGCCCGTGGCCGGCCGCCGGCTCGCGTGCCTCTACCGGGTGGGGAAGGCCGGTCTGATCGCGCTCGGTCTCGTCCTCGCGCTGGACGGCCCGGTTTCCGCCCAGACCTCGAGCCCGGGCTACGAGGAGCTCGTCCGACTCTTCGTCGACTGGCGCGCCTTCCAGCGGCCGGCCCGGGTCGACGGCGTCCCCGACTACACCGCCGCCGCGATGGCGGCGCAGCACGCCGGGCTCGCCGACTATCGGCGCCGGCTCGCGGCGATCGACCCGACGGGCTGGACGATTCCGGAACGGGTCGATTACGAGCTCGTCCGCGCCGAGATGAACGGGCTCGACTTCGATCACCGGGTGCTGCGCCCGTGGGCGCGAAACCCGGCTTTCTACGGAATGGTCTTTCCGTCCCCGACCGACGTCCCCGCCCGCGAGGGGCCGCACGTGGACGGGGCGATCGAGCTCTGGACGTACGAGCTGCCGCTGGCGCCCGATCGCTCGGCCGAGCTCGCCCGACGGCTCGGCACGATCCCGCCGCTTCTCGACCAGGCCCGGCTGAACCTCACGGAGGATGCCCGCGATCTGTGGATCGCCGGGATCGGCTCCATGCGCGAGCAGAGCGCGGCCCTGGCCGACCTGGCCGCGCGGGCCGGCGAAGCCGACGGGTCGCTGGCGGCCGCGGCGCGGCGGGCCGGCGAGGCGACCGACCGGTTCGTGGCGTGGCTCGAGCGGGAGGCGCCGACCAGGAACGGCCCCTCGGGAGTCGGTCCCGACGCCTACACCTGGGTCCTACGGAACGTCCACCTCGTCCCGTACACGTGGGAGGAGCAGGTGGCGATGGTCCAGCGGGAGCTCGTCCGCGCCCATGCCGCGCTCAGGCTCGAGGAGCACCGGAACCGGGATCTCCCGCCGCTCGAGCCGATCGCGGGCGCCGCCGAGTACGATCGCCGCTTCGGGGAAGCCGTCGACGAGTACATGGCGTTCCTGGACGAGGAGGAGGTCCTCTCCATCCGGCCGTACCTCGAGCCCGCCCTTCGCTCCCGGATCGGCCGGTTCGCGCCCGCGGCCGGTGCGCGCGAGTTCTTCGCCGAGGTCGACTACCGCGAGCCCCTCCTCATGCGGACCCACGGCCACCACTGGTTCGATCTCGCGCGGATGGCGGAGGAGCCGCATCCGAGCCCGATCCGGCGGGGGCCCCTCCTCTACAACATCTTCGACGGCCGCGCCGAGGGCCTGGCGACAGGGATGGAGGAGATGATGATGCACGCCGGGCTCCTCGACGAACGGCCGCGCGCCCGTGAGCTCGTCTGGGTACTCCTGGCGCAGCGGGCGGCGCGGGCCCTGGCCTCGCTCAGGATGCACGCCGGGGAGCTCACCCTCGAGGAGGCCGTCCTCTTCACGTCGGCCTGGACGCCGCGAGGATGGTTGAGAGAAGACGGGGAGACCGGCCGCTGGGAGCAGCACCTCTACCTCCAGCAGCCCGGCTACGGGACGAGCTACGTCGTCGGCAAGATCGAGGTCGAGAAGCTCCTCGCCGATCGCGCGCGTCTAATGGGCGCCGATTTCACGCTGCGCCGGTTCATGGACGAGGTCGATCGGGCCGGGTTGATCCCGGTCTCGCTCATCCGCTGGGAGCTGACCGGCGACGCCGCCGAGGTCGAGCGGATCACCTCCGGTGGTTCGCCACCCTGAGGACGGGGCCCGGCGGCCTACTCCGTCCGTTCCGCGTGGATCGAGGGGTCCCCGAGGTCGTCGTATTCCACCGTGAGCGCGTACGTCCTGCCGCACGCCTCGCACTCCTCGGCGAACTCCTGAATGGGACGATCGGGGTCGGGCTCGAGGAACAGGTCGTTCTCCTCCCCGCAGTAAGGGCAGGGAAAGATCGTGTCCCGCGTCGTCCGCCCCGGGGCGACGGGAGCCGGCTGGCCGAGCTCGTCGTCCGCCATCTCGTCCACGAGGTCGCGCGGCTCGAAATCCTCGTCGTAGGGGTCCATCGGATC
>DASZOP010000121.1:0-6535 GCA_035550715.1 Gemmatimonadota bacterium
GGTGGGAGGCCGTCTCGGCGCGCAGGCGGGCCAGGACGTCCGGCTCCCGCAGGGAGACCGACAGGAGGTAGTCGTAGAGCCGGTCGGTGAGCTGGATCGTCCGGCGGGTCATCGAGTCACAAGCTAGGATCTACGTCGGGCTCGGGCACTCAAGCGTTTCCACGCGGTCGAATCGTCGCCCCAGGAGGTCGCGGTCGTCTACGCCGGCGGGCAGGCGGTGACCGTGGATGCGCCGCCGCGCGCTGTCGGCCGGCGAGCCCGGGTCGGAAGGGGAAGGCTTTTCCTACGACCCGGAGCGCCGGGTGCTGACCGTGCAGCTCCGGCCGACCGGCACGCGGCAGACGATCACGGTGAGATAGCCGCCCCGCTCTACCGCCTCCCGCGCGGGGTCGCGATGAAGGTGATCAGCTCGCCGGTATCCGCATCGCGAGCGACTCCGGTAATGACCCCGGCGTCGTTGATGTGCCCCGCGACGATGAGCGTGCCATCGTAGTCCGGCGCGAGCGTGTTCAGGTCGATCAGCTCGCCGCCCTCCCACAGAAAGGCAGTGTCGTCACCGGGTCCACTGGATACGCCTACGACCTGGCCCCGGTCGTTGATCCCCAGAGCCTGGCTGGTACCGTCTCCATCGAACACGCCGAGATCCTCGATGCCGCCGTGCCGGCTCCAGTAGAAGGCATGGATTCCGAAGGCATCGCCCGGCACGGAGGCCGGGTTTCCGAACCCGACGATGTCGCCGTGCTCGTTGATGTCCATCGGGGTGTGCCAGGCGTCACCACCGAGGTTGTCGATCTCCGCCGGCGTGCCGTCTGATCCCCAGACGACCGCACGCTGGGCGCTGAAGCCACCGACCGCATTGGAGCACTCGCCTGAGATCCCGACCGCCTGGCCGCGCTCGTTGATGGCGGTGGCCGCGGAGGTGGAATCGCCCGTGAGCGGAAGCAGCTCCGTCATCTCCTTGGTCCTGACGTCGTACTTGAAGGCGCGAAACTGGTGAACGACGGGCGGATTGCAGGTCGGGTCCTCGACCCCGTTCTCCGCCCATCCAACCGCCTGCCCCCGGTTGTTGATGCCGGTGGCGAAGCCGTTGGTCCCGCCCTGCCACGTAGGAAGCGGAGTCATCACCCCGTTCTCCCAGACGAATCCGAGGCACTGATGACCGGTGGAGGAGGGAAAGAAAAACTGGCAGGCCCAGTTCTCACCCCCCGAGTCGTCGGTCTCCGCGATGCCCACGACGATGCCCCTGCTGTTCACTCCCGGCCACGCAACGTTGCTGTTGGTGCCAGGGCCTCCGAGGGTGCCGAGATCGACCAGCAATCCGCTCTGCCAAAGACTCGCGTGCGCAATCAAGTCCCCCGGCAGGTTGGAAGAGCCCACCACTACGCCCTGGCTGCTGATGCCGTTGCCCGAGCTCGCCGTTCCGTTCAAGGAGGGCAGCTCGGTGATCTCGTAAACGGGAAGTCGCTGGGACGACTGGACCTCGCCGCCATTGTGGACGCTCGTTGGATCGGACTCGCTGCAGGCAGCGATCGTCAGACCGCAGAGTGTCGAGAGGAGCAGAAGAAGCGATCTCATATGAACCTCCAGTCAGTCTGGATCACCCCGGCTGGAGGGGGTGAGGCTGTGGGCCGCGCGTGCGGCGCTTCCGAGCGGAAGGAGTCGTTCAGGAACCCGGGCGGAGGGGCCCGGGGGGCCGATATCATCAACGTTCGCCGTCCTTCAGCCAGAGATGAACGGCGGCATACGCGCGCCAGGGACGCCACGACTCCGCACGCTCGCGAAGACGGCCTGGGGTGGATGTCCCCGACGCGCGCTGTAATCCTCGACCCGGGATGGGGAACGCGTCCGGCCAGCCGAGGGCCCGCATGACGATCGCCGTCGCCAGTCGGTCGCCGACGCCGTCGATTTCCCTGAGTCCGCGAAGCGCCGCGGCCACTTCGCCTCCGGGCTCCAGCCGCAGTTCGCCGCGAGCCACCCGTCGCGCGATCGTCGTCAGGGCGCGGGCGCGGCGTCGCGGCAGGCCCAGCTTCACGAGGGACGAGACCCGAGTCTCCGCCACGCGGTCGGCGCGCGGCGCAAATCGGGTGAGCCCCGGATACCCGGTCTCGGCCGGCTCGCCCATAGCTCCTGTGAAACGCCGTGCGAGCTCGTTCGCCCCGCTGCCCGGGCGTGCCCGCCCGCGAAGCAGAACCCGGCAGGCGACCTCGAAGCCGTCGAAGGCGCCCGGGATCCGGACGCCGGGCCGCCGTTCGACGAGGGCGCCGAGGCCGCCCTGCGCCAGGCATCCGTCGATGACCGCCGGTTCGGCGTCGAGGTCGAAGAGCCGGCGCAGCCGTGCCAGGAGCGGCATGAGCGCGGGAAGGAGGGAGGGGGAGACGCCGACTTCGAGGTGCGGGCCCGCGTGACCCCGCGGGGTGCCTCCGGTCGCCCCGCCCGCGTCCTCCACGACGACGATCCCGCTGCGCCCGGCGAGTTGCACGGTCCTGGCGTAGCGCGCGCCCTGTACGGTCTCGACTCCGGGAATCGCGTCCCGCCTGAGGAACGCGACGAGCACGTCCCAGGCGAGCGGCGGCCGGTAGGCCAGGGTGAGCCGGAGGAGATCCCGTTTCGCCGCTCTTCGGCCGGCCCTCCGGCGCAGCGGTTCGCGGGCGCGGCCGTTCCGGTTCATGGATCGCCGCAGCGCGCTCGGGCTCAACCGATAGCGCTCGCGGAAGACGGTGTTGAACCGGCGCAGGCTCTGAAAGCCGCTCGCGTAGGCGACGCGCGTGACGGGGAGCCCCGTATCGACGAGCAGGCGCTTGGCGAGCAGCAGCCGGTGGGTCTGTGCCAGCTCGACGGGCGACACTCCCAGCTCACGTTCCAGGGCCCGCCGGAGGTGGCGCTCGCTGACATGGAACTCCGCCGCCAGCTCGGCCACGGTGTGGCCGTTCAGCGCTCCCGCGCCGATCCGATGGGCGGCCCGTTGCGCCAGGCGTGGCATGGCGTCCACCGGCGCTCGTCCGGGCGCCAGCTCCGGCCGGCACGTGAGGCACGGCCGGTAGCCGGCGCGCTCGGCGGCGGCGGCGGATTGGAAGAAGCGACGGTTGGCGGGTCTCGCCCGGCGGGTCGGGCAGACCGGGCGGCAGTAGACCCCGGTCGTGACGATGCCGACGAAGAAGAGGCCGTCGAAGCGCGCATCACGCGCGTTGAGGGCCCGCTGGCAGACGTCGGCGGGTGGCAGCGCCGAGCGATGGATGGGTTCGATCACTCCCGAAGTCTATTCCCGCCCGGACCTCGGGTCTCGCCGGATCCGGCCTCCCAATTCAGGGATTGCTGGCCCGACCGGGTCGGCCTAGAATCCCCGGAGACCCGTCCATCGCCAACACACAGGAGGCCCATGCGCGCACCCCGTTTCGGTCTGGCCCTTCTCCTCGCCGCGAGCCCGGCGGCCCTTCACGCCCAGGACCCCTGCGGCGGCCACTTGCACGCGCCCCCCGTGGGGGGCTGGGCGGAGTACCAGATCTCCAAGGAGGGGGAGGCGGAGATGGGGCTCCGCTTCGCGATCGTCGGGGAGGAAGAGCGGGACGGTCACGCGATGAAGTGGTTCGAGATGACGATCACGCCGAAGGATGAGGACGACGACCCGGTGATCATGAAGCTCCTCGTCCCGGACTACCCGTTCGAGCCCCGCTCGCTCGAAGAGATCATCATGAAGACCGGGGACGAGCCGGCCATGAACATGGGCGGCCCGATGATGTCCGCGATCCTGGGCATGATCGGCGACAACCCCGGCCTTTCGGTCGCCGAGGAATGCAGCAAGATGCAGGAGGTGGGCGAGGAATCCGTCACGGTGGCGATCGGGACGCTCCAGGCCCGTCATTATCGGAACGCGGATTCGGGCGCCGAGGCGTGGCTCTCGAGCGAGGTCCCCTTCGGCATGGTCAAGAGCACGGACGACGAGTATACGAGCGAGCTCGTGGCGCATGGGGAGGGCGCGACGACGGCGATCACCGAGACCCCGCAGGACCTCTTCTAGACGGGTGACGCGCCGGCCGGCCCTCTTCGCCCTCGCGCTGGTCCTGCTTCCCGCCGGGGCTGCCGCCCAGGAGACTCGCACCCACAAGCCCGTCCTCCACGGACGGCACTGGATCGCGATCACCGGGAAACCGCTCGCGGCGACCACCGGGGCGCTCATCTTCACCCGCGGCGGCAATGCCGTCGATGCCGCCTGCGCGATGCTGGCCGCGGCGTCGACCATGTGGGACGTGCTCTCGTGGGGCGGGGAGACCCAGGCCCTGATCTACGATCCGCGGGAGGGAAAGGTCGTCGGCATCAACGCGCTGGGGGTCGCCCCGACCGGCGCCACCCCGGAGTTCTTCCAGGATCAGGGGATGGAGCACCCGCCGGACGAAGGCCCGCTCGCGGCGGTCACGCCCGGGACGCCGGGCGGACTCATGAAGATGCTGGCCGGGTACGGGACGATGAGCCTGGCCGAGGTCCTCGAGCCCGCCATCCGAATGGCCGAAGACGGCTACCCGATCGAGGCCCAGACCGCCAACTCGATCGAGCGCAACAAGGAGACGCTCAAGGAGTGGGCCTATGCGCGGGACGTGATGCTCCCGCATCTCGGCGAAGAGCGGGAAGCGCCAGGGCCGGGCGAGATCTTCCGCCAGCCCGACCTGGCGGCGACCCTTAAGAAGCTGGTCGAGGCCGAGAAGCAGGCGCTGGATCGAGGCGAAAGCCGCGAAGAGGCGATCCAGGCCGCCTACGACCGCTTCTATCGCGGCGACATCGCCGAGGAGTTCGTCCGCGGGGCGCGAGAAGAAGGAGCGCTCTTCACGATGGAGGACCTGGCCGGCTGGGAGGTCAGGATCGAGGAGCCGGTCCGCGCCGACTACAAGGGGATCGAAGTCTACAAGCTGACCCACTGGGTCCAGGGACCGGTCCTGCTCCAGATGCTGAACATGCTGGAGAGCCTGGATCTCGCGGCCATGGGGTACAACTCGGCGCGCTACATCCACGGGATCTATCAGGTGATGAGCCGGGCCTTCGCCGACCGCGACTTCTACTACGGCGACCCATACTTCCCGCCCGAGGAGCCGATCGAGGGGCTCCTGTCCGAAGAGTACGCGAAGGAGCGGATCCGGGACATCGACTGGGAGCGGAACGACCCCGACGTCGGCCCCGGCGACCCGTATCCGTACCAGGGGGGCACGAACCCGTACACGGAGTTTCTCGCGCAGTGGCCGCCGGACGGGGACGAGGCGGATCAGGCGGCGCTCGACATCGAGGACTTCACCCTGGGAACGACGACCATCCAGACCGCCGATGAAGAGGGGTGGGTCGTGTCGGTCACCCCGAGCGGCGGCTGGGTGCCGGCCGTGATCGCCGGACGGACAGGGGTCGGGATGAGCCAGCGCGCCCAGAGCTTCGTCCTCGATCCGGCCGAGAACCCGTTCAACGTGATCGAGCCGGGGAAGCGCCCTCGGGCGACCCTGACCCCCTCGCTGGCGCT
Source organism: Gemmatimonadota bacterium (assembly GCA_035550715.1). Lineage (GTDB taxonomy): Bacteria > Gemmatimonadota > Gemmatimonadetes > JACCXV01 > JAHWKZ01 > DASRVA01. The sequence goes on from DASZOP010000121.1 coordinate 5,495, forward strand.
GAAGGACGGCCGGCCCTTCCTCTCGTTCGCCGTCCAGGGGGGCGACACCCAGGACCAGAACCTGCTCCAGTTCTTCCTCAACGTGGTCGAATTCGGCATGGATCCGCAGGCAGCCGCCGAGGCGCCCAACTTCAACTCCTTCCAGCTCCGGAACTCCTTCGGCGACCACGAGTCGATCCCGGGGCGCCTGCTCCTGAACGAGGACGTTCCGCCGTGGGTCCGCGCCGAGCTCAGGGAGATGGGATACGACTTGGAGTACGCCTCGCGGACCTCGGGACCCATCAACGCCATCTGGTTCGACCGCGAGCACGGCACGATGTGGGGCGCCTCGAGCGACTACGGCGAGGATTACGGCATCGCGTGGTAGACGGTGGGAGCTGCCCTCTGGCTGCCCTTCTCGCCGCGATCACCGTCGCCGTCGCCCTGTCGGTGGCGCCGGTGACGGCCCAGGAGACGGCCGACCTGATCGTGACCGGCGGCGCCATCCACACGGCCGACCCCGATGCCCCGCTCGCCCAGGCGATGGCCGTCTCCGGGGGCATCATCGTTGCGGTCGGCTCGGCCGAGGAGATCGAGCCGTATCGCGGGTCCGGGACGGCGTCGATCGACCTCGGGGGGCGCGCGGTCATCCCCGGCCTCATCGATGCCCACGCGCACGTGTTCAACCTGGGGATGTTTCTCCGGACGGTCGACCTGGTCGGGACGAGCGGCGTCGAGGAGATCGCCGCCCGCGTGCGCGAGGCCGCGGCCGGGCGACCTGAAGGGCAGTGGGTCCTGGGCCGCGGGTGGGATCAGAACGACTGGGCGGTCCAGGTGTTCCCGACCGCGGCGGAGCTCGACTCGGCCGCTCCCGACCATCCCGTGTGGCTCACCCGGGTCGACGGGCACGCCGGCTGGGGGAACCGCCGCGCCATGGAGCTGGCCGGGATCACCGCCGAGACGCCCGACCCGGAGGGCGGTCGGATCGTTCGTGACGGAGCGGGAAATGCGACCGGGGTCTTCATCGACAACGCCGAGGACCTGATCGAGGCGGCGATCCCG
>DASZOP010000122.1:0-10937 GCA_035550715.1 Gemmatimonadota bacterium
GCGGTCCTGGTTCAGAACCGGGGCTCCCGTGCCAGCTACCGGGTCGCGATCCCGTCCGGGCTGCCGCGCGTCCGGATCATGATCGGGCCCCGGACGGTCTACGAGGCGGCCGGCGGCGAGGTCCTCCGGGACGAGTTTCCCGGGGACGGAGGCACCCGCCGGCTGCCCCTCTCAGGAGCCCCCTGATCGCCGCTCATACGCCCGATGTACGAAGCTAGACAGCGGCGTCGCCAGGTCCTTCCGTAGAATCCTTCCTCCGAGAGCATCGGCCGACCGGTCACGCCGGTCCGATAGGCAAGGGATCAACCTCACGGAGGGGACATGGCATCGAAGACGTTCCACGAGTTGTTCCTGGACGAGCTGCGCGACCTCTACAGCGCCGAGAAACAGATCGTCACGGCCCTTCCCAGGCTCATCAAGGCGGCATCGAATCCGGACCTTGGGCGGGCGCTGACGGGTCACCTGGACGAGACGCGGACCCAGGTCGAGCGTCTCGAGAAGATCTTCGACGATCTCGACGCATCGCCAAAAGGCAAGAAATGCAAGGGGATGGAGGGTCTCCTCGAGGAAGGCGACGAGCACGTCAAGGAAGTGCCTCGTGGAGCCCGCCGCGACGCCGTGATCATCGCCGGGGCCCAACGCGTCGAACATTACGAGATCTCGGCCTACGGAACCGCCCGGGCGTGGGCCGAGCAGATGAACCACGACCTCGCCGTCACCCTCCTCGGGCAGACGCTGGACGAAGAAGCGGCAGCCGACGAGAAGCTCACCAAGATCGCCCTCGGGCGCGTGCTGGGTGACGGCGTCAACGAGAAAGCCGAGGCGGGTGGGAGAGGGGAGGACGGGAGGTCCTCGGCCAGCAAGAAGGCCAGCACGAAGAAAGGCGGCGGGCGGAGCGCCAGGCCTGGAGGGAGGTCGGCCAGGAAGAAGACCGCGAAGAAGCGGAGATAGGGCTGACCGGCGGGCGATGCGAAGCCTCTGGCGAGACAACGGGCTCTCGATCACGCTGCTCGTCCTGTTCCTGGCGAGCATCGCAGGACAGGCCTTCGCCGGCCATCGGTCGGAGAACGAGGATCGCCGGGATCACGGCGAGGCCCCCGAGCCCTTACTCGCCTACGTCACGGGCGGGCAGTTCGTCGAGGCGGTCTTCGAGAACTGGGAGAGCGAGTTCCTCCAGATGGCGGTGTACGTCATGCTGACGGCCTGGCTGTTCCAGCGGGGATCCGCGGAATCGAAGGATCCGGACGCGAAAGCCCCGCAGGACGAGGATCCGAGGGATCACATGGAAGATCCGGATGCTCCCGGAGCCGTCCGCCGGGGAGGCTGGCGGCTCCCGCTCTACGAGAACTCGCTGGCGCTGGCGTTCGGTGCGCTGTTCGTCGTTTCGCTGACGCTGCACGCCGCCGGCGGGGCGCAGGCCTACAACGAGGAGCGGCTGCTGCACGGCGAGCCGGCGGTGGGGGTGCTCGACTACGCAGGTTCGTCCCGTTTCTGGTTCGAATCCCTCCAGAACTGGCAGAGCGAGTTCCTCGCGGTCTTCACGATCGTCGTGCTGTCGATCGTCCTCCGGCAGCGCGGGTCGGCGCAGTCGAAGCCGGTCCATGCGTCGCATCGCGAGACCGGAAAGTGACCGGACCTCTCTAGGCCGCCGCCCTCTCGCCCAGCCAGGCCGCCCGTAGCCGCGCCTGCTCGGGCGTCGGATCGGGCCGGATCCGGAAGCGGGGCTGTTCGGGATCGTCGATGAAGTCGATCCCCAGCTTGTCGTAGTACTCGGCGATCGGGAGGGGATCGGCCCCCTGCACGTAGCTGTCGAAGAACTCGCCGATCGCCGGGTCCGTCATCTCGACCAGGACGTCGTAGAGCTCCTCGTCCTGGAAGGGGCGGCTCTTGCCGTACCGCTCCATGAGCTCGAGAAGCAGCTCCTGGAGACCCCGCCGGCCGTCCGACAGCTCGAGGAGCCGGATGTCCAGCAGGCCCGCGACGACCGCGCCGCGCTGGTAGATGTTGCCGTATTGTGCCTGGCCTTCCGGGGTGTACGAGGTGAGGGCCAGCTTCTCGAGGCTGTACGCCGGGTCGAACTGCGCCCGATCGATGGCGATCTTCCGCGCCGTCTCCTCGAGCGTCGCCTCCGGTGTCTTGATCCCGCCTCGCAGCTGCGCCGCGTGCGCCCCCCACTCCGTGACGCCCTCGTACAGCCAGAGGTGCCGCGAAGGCACCGGCGTCTCGAAGTCGAACCGCTCGATGATCTCGCTGTGGATGTTGAGAGGTGTCACGATGTGGAGGAACTCGTGGGCCGCCACGTCCTTCAGGGTCTGGCCGAACGCTTCCGAGAACGGAACCTCCGGGAACACGTACTCGGACGAGTAGGAGTGCTCCCAGGCGCCGTACGCAGCCCCCGGTCGGGGCGCGCCCTCGAAGTGGTAGAGGAAGACGTAGCGGTCCACGGGAAGCCCGCCCAGGAAATCGCCCGCCGCCTCGAGCATCGAATCCATCGCGCCGAGCAGCTGGTCCGACCGGATCCCCCTGCCCGCGGAGTACGTGTAGATCTCGATCGGAACGCCGGCCACCTGGGTCGTGGCCACCGTCAGGTTCCCGGCCAGGATCGGCGAGTCGACGAGGAAGTCATAGTCCTCGGCGACGAAATCGCCGTCCGGCCCTTTCTCGAGGGCGGTCCCGACCGTCCACCCCTCCGGGACCACGAGGGCTAGCTCGACCGGCGCATCCTGCAGCCCGGCCGGGAAGGGAAGGACGGCGTGGGCGTTGAAGAGGACGTGGTCGTCCTCGATCGACGTTCCCGCCATGGGGTAGACCGGATTCTCCTGCACGGCCGCGTCCCAGGTATCGGCCACCGTCCAGGCTACTTCCTGGACGCGCGCCGGGTCGGAGATCCGCCACTGGTTGGTGGAGAGCCGCTCGACGGCGATCTCCCTCCCGTCGGCGTCGGTGGCGTGGAGAGAGTCCACGAAGCGTCCGATGTCCATGACCTGATAGGTCCCGGGCGCCGTCGACGCGAACTGGAGGACGGCGTTCTCGACGGCCAGCCCGTCGGCGGAGAGCGACGCATGAAAACGATCCCCGGCGCGCCGATTCAGGTCGATCCGGTACTGAAGCACAGGGGCGTCGTCGGTGGCGGGCTGAGCCCCCAGGGGAGCCGTTCCGAGCACCGAGGCGATGAGGATCCAGCTCCAGCGGGGGCGGGCGATTCCGGATGGCATGCGGGAGACTCCTTGTGGATTCGGACAGGGTGGCACGCGGGTCGGGATCGAAGATGGCCGCGGTGCGATCGGGTGAAAAGACGACCTGCGGAAGCCCTCCGTTCATCCCGAGCGGAAGCCCGGTCGACCCTCGGGGTCCGTCGTCGGCCCGGTCCACGCGGCTTGACGACGCCGGATGTGGTCGGACCCCGCTGCCCCATGCCCGGGTATAGAACCCTGAGCCGCGCTTTTCCCAGGAGGTGGATCGCCATGCGGGTCATCGAGTTCGGGTTGGCTGGAGTGGCCGCGGCGCTGATCGCTCTGGCCCCGGCCGACCTTGAGGCCCAGGGTCGAGGCAAGGCCAAGGGCCACGACAAGCACCGTGAGGGACCCCCGGGTCAGGTCAGGAAGCAGGACGACGACGGGCGGCGCCTCGGGCCTGTCATCATCCTGGATGACGACGACCGCAGGCGTGGGGTCGTGATCCGCGGTGACCGGGACGACCGGCGGGAGAGGGTCGTGATCCGCGATGACCGGGACGACCGCCGCGAGCGGGTCGACCGCAGGATCGGGCGCGACCGCGACGGGCGGATCGTGCTCCGCGACGAGGACGGCCGCATCATCGTGATCGGCAGAGGCGGGATCGACGAGCGGTTCCGGGTGAACCGCGGCGGCGGGCCCAAGTTCTGCCGGACGGGTGCGGGGCATCCCGTCTTCGGCCGCCGCTGGTGTCTCGAAAAGGGATTCGGTCTGGGCGACCGCGACGACGTATTCTTCGACGACGGTCGGGTGATCTTCTGGGACGACGGCCGGCCGGTCGTCGTGCGGGATCGTCGGTTCCGGAGCGACCGCTCCCCCTGGGAGGCCGTCGTCGATCGGATCCTCTTCTGGGTCGACTGATCGGGATCGCGACGGCGTCGTGCCACGCTTCGGGAAACCGGCGCTTGCCGCTGGTGCGGGAGGATGTAAGTTCGGGGCAGTGATCGGCCAGGCCATCAGCACGCAGGGACTGCTCGAGTGAGCGGGGGGCGCTCGGGGCGAAAGGGGCCTCGTGTCCGCCCGGCCGCGCGCGATTCCGCCGCGAGCCGGCGGTCCGGATCTTCGAAGGTGTACCCGCGGGTACACCTTCTTTTTTTGGGGGTCCGCCGGTGACGACGCCGCTCGGCGGGCTGCTCGCCCTCCAGGAGATCGACGTCCGGATCGCCAGGCTCGAGAACCGCCATGGCGCGATCCCGAGGCGGCGATCGGAGGTGACCCGCGACATCACTGCGCTCGAAGAAGAACGCTCCGCGCTGGCGGGCAGCGTCGAGCGGGGGCGGCTCGACCGGCGCGCGCTCGAGAGCGACCTGGAAGCCCAGCAGGAGCGCCGCGCTCGCTACGAGGCCCAGCTCAACCAGGTCAAGACCAACGTCGCCTACAGTGCGCTGCTGACCGAGATCCAGACCGCCAAGCGGACGATCGGGGACCTCGAGGGCCAGATCCTCGAGCTCATGACGGCCCGCGAGGAAAGCGAGCGCCGGATCAGCGAGATCGACGCGGAGCTCGAGGTGAAGCGGGCGGCCGCTGCCGGCGCGCTCGAGGAGCTGGCGCGGGAGGCGGCGGAGATCGGGCGCGCCCTGGAGGCGGATCGCGTCCGGCGCGAGGCCGCGCTCCCGGGCGTCGACGCGCGGCTTCTCCGGCTCTACGACCGGCTGCGCCGGGCCCAGCGGTTCCCGGCGCTCGTCCCACTCCGCGGACAGGCCTGCGGGTCGTGCCACAACCGGATGCCGCCGCAGGTCGTCCAGGAGATCAGGCACTCCGGATCGCTCCACGTCTGCGAGGCGTGCGGTGTCCTCGTGTACGCCGAGTCCGAGGCTCCCGCCGAGGCGAGGAGCGAGGCCTGAGCGAGCGTCATTTCATCCTCCACAGCGACGGCGCCGCGCGCGGCAATCCGGGGCCGGCCGGGGCCGGCTGGGTGATCGAAACTCTGGACGGGGAGCTGGTCGAGGAGGGGTCGGCCTACCTGGGCGAGCGGACCAACAACCAGGCCGAGTACGAGGCGCTGCTCCATGCCCTTGCCGCGATCCGTCCCGACCGCCGGACCTGGCTCGACATCTACAGCGACTCGGAGCTCATGGTGCGTCAGCTCGAGGGGCGGTACCGCGTCAAGAACGCGGATCTCGCCGTACGGTGGGGAAGCGCTCAGGAGTACCTCGACAGAGCCGCCGAGGTCACCCTGCGGCACGTTGCGCGGGAGGAGAACCGGCGTGCGGACGAACTGGCCAATCAGGCCATCGATGTGCATCTTCTGGCGGTGCAGGGGCCGGTCGGACAGACGGCCGCCGGCTCGGGATCCGCGTCGCGGGTCTCGTCGCCGGAGGAAAGTCCGGGCTCCACAGGGCAGGATGCTCGCGGAGGGACCGGAGACGGTCGCAACGCGAGGCACCCCTCGGGGTGACGGAAAGTGCCACAGAGAAGAGACCGCCGTCGGCCTTCGGGTCGCCGGTAAGGGTGAAACGGTGGGGTAAGAGCCCACCGCGCCTTCGCGCGAGCGGGGCGGCACGGCAAACCCCATCCGGAGCAAGGCCATGTAGGGAAGGACGCGGTGGCCCGCCGCGCTCGACTTCCGGGTAGGCCGCTCAGATCGATGGCCGTCACCGCCCGCGAGGGCGGCACAGAACCCGGCTTATCGTCCGTCCGACCCCTGCACACCCATCCATCCATGTCGGCGGGCTCCCTTGTCCACCCTCTCGAGGGACAGGTCGTGCTGCAACCCCGCTGGAGCTGGCCCGACCCGGTCGATCGTCAGGCGGCGATCGAACTCGGGCGGGCGTTGGGCCTTCCGACGCCGATCGCCGAGCTCCTGGTGCGCCGCGGGTATCGCTCGCCCGATCGGGCGCGCTCCTTCCTCTCGCCGTCGTTCGACCGGCTCCACGACCCGTTCCTGATGCGCGGCATGGAGGCCGCGGTTACGCGGATCGAGGCCGCGATCCGGGGCGGCGAGCCGATCGCCGTCCACGGCGATTACGACGTGGACGGCATCACCGCGACCGCGGTCCTGGTCCGGTATCTGCGCTGGCGGGGCGCCCGGGCCGACTACTACATCCCGCACCGAATCGAGGACGGCTACGGCGTGTCACGGAGCGGAATCGAGGTCCTGGCCGCGCGCGGGACCCGCCTCCTGGTCACCTGCGACTGCGGCGTCACCGCGATCGAGGAGGTCGCCCTGGCGTGCGAGCTCGGCATGGACGTCGTCGTCTCGGATCACCACGAGCCGGGTCCGGCGCTGCCTGCCGCACTGGCCGTCCTGAACCCGCGGGTCCCCGAATCGGGCTACCCCGATCGCGACCTGGCGGCGGTGGGCGTCGCCTACAAGCTGTGCGAGGCGCTCGAGCTGGCCGCCGGCCGCGACCGCGAGACGCTCCGCTTCGCGCTCGACCTCGTGGCGCTCGGCACGATCGCCGACCTGGTCCCGCTGACCGGCGAGAACCGGATCCTCGTCCGGCACGGCCTGGAGGTCCTGTCCCGGACGCGGAACGCCGGGCTCCGGGCGCTGATGGCGCGGACCGGCCTGGCCGGTACCCGGCCGACCGCGTGGCAGATCGGCTTCGTCCTCGCCCCGCGGATCAACGCGGTCGGGCGGATGGACGCCGCCGAGAAAGCGGTCGGGCTTCTCCTCACCGACGACGCCGCCGAGGCGGAAGCGATCGCCGAGGCATTCGAAGGCGTCAACACGACGCGGCAGGAGGAGGACCGCCGGCTCCTCACGGAGGTCCTCGCACGCGTCGAGGCCGGCTACGACCCGGAGCGGGACCGGGCCATCGTGATGGCGGGCGAGGGATGGCACCCCGGGGTGATCGGGATCGTCGCCTCGCGGGTGGTCGAGCGGTTCCATCGGCCGACCGTGCTGATCGCGCTGGATGCGGACGGGAAGGGTCGCGGGTCGGCGCGCGGGATCCCCGGCTTCCACCTGCTCGAGGGATTGGCGGCCTGCGCCACCCATCTGGACGCCTTCGGCGGTCACCGGACCGCCGCCGGGCTCGCCATCCGGCGCGAGGCCGTGGACGCGTTCCGGGCCGCCTTCCAGCGTCATGCCGGGGAGCGTCTGGCGGGCGAGCAGCTCGTTCCCAGCCTCACGATCGACCTCGAGCTCCCGCTCGAGACGGTGGACGCGCGTCTGTTCCTCGAGCTCAGCCGTTTCGGGCCGTATGGTCCGGGGAACCCCGAGCCCACGCTGGCGCTTCGCAGCGTGGCCGCGCGAGGCTATCCGCGGATCGTCGGCGAGAACCATCTGAAGATGATCGTCGCCAAGAACGGCCGGACGCTCGACACGATCGGCTTCAACCTGGGGCATCTGCTCGGCGAGCTGAACCTGAACCGGGGCCCGATGACGATCGTGTGCCGGCTCCGCGAGAACGTGTATCTGGGCCGCTCGACCCTCCAGGGGCGCCTGATCGACGTGCGGCTGGAGGACGACCGGGATTGAGCCGCTCGTGAGGGTCGTCGCCGGCCGGCTCGGGGGGCGGCGCCTCCGGGCCCCGCGAGGCGCCGCGCTCCGACCGACCTCGGATCGGGTACGGGAGTCGATCTTCGGCATCCTGGGTGACACGGTCCTGGGAGCCCGCGTCCTCGACCTGTACGCCGGGACGGGGGCGATGGCGATCGAAGCCCAGAGCCGGGGCGCCGCCGAAGCGGTGTGCGTCGAGACCGACACGGCGGCGCTAAGGGCCCTCGAGCGCAACCTGGCCGAGCTCGGCCTCGCCGGAACCACCCGGGTCGTCCGTGCCCGGGCGCTGGACTTCTGCCGTAGGATGCCCGAAGATGGGAGCCGCTTCGATGTGGTCTTCTGCGATCCGCCGTACCGCGACGACCCCGCGCCGATCATCGACGTGATCACCACGTCGGACTGGTGGAATCGGGTCTGGGTGCTCGAGCATGCGGCCCGCCGGACTGTTTCAGCCCCTCCCGAAGGGACCGAGACGAGGCGCTGGGGCGACACCGCGGCGACCTTCTTCTGGCGATCGTGAGCGAAGCCGGCCGGCTCGTCGGGCTCTATCCCGGCACCTTCGACCCGGTGACACGGGGGCACGAGGACCTTATCCAGCGCGGGCTCAGGATCGTCGACGAGCTGGTCGTCGGGATCGCGGTCGACACCGGAAAGGCGTCGCTCTTCCCGATCGAGGACCGGGTGGCCATGCTGCGCGAGGTGACCGCGAGCGAGGAGCGGGTTCGCGTGGAGACCTTCTCGGGCCTCACGGTCGAGTTCGCCCGGTCGCGGAACGCGACCGTCATCCTGCGCGGCCTGCGCGCGGTCTCCGACTTCGAGTACGAGTTCCAGATGGCGCTCATGAACAAGCACCTGGCCGAGGAGATCGAGATCCTGTTCATGGCGCCCGACACGACCTATTCGTTCCTGAGCTCGAGCCTCGTTCGCGAGGTGGCCCGGCTGGGAGGCGACGTGACCCCGTTCGTATCGCCATCCGTCGCGCGGCGCCTTGCGGAACGGTTCGGAGGGTCCGGCGGATGAGGACCGCGCGCCTCGACGAGCATCCGAATCTGGTCGGGGTCACCGAGTCGGAGACGCTGGCGATGACCCGCCGGGCGGCCGAGCTGGACTCGCCCGAGCGGCCGGTGGTCTCGCTGTCGGCCGGCGAGCCCGACTTCCCGACGCCGGCCTACATCGCCGAGGCGGGGATCGCGGCCATCCGGGCCGGCCACACCCACTACCCGCCGGCGGGCGGGCTCGTCCCGCTGAAGGCCGCCATCGCTGCGTATCTCGAAGAGACGTGCGGTGGATCGTGGCGGCCGGAGCACGTGATCGTCTCGGTGGGCGCCAAGCAGGCCCTCTTCGATGCCCTCTTCACGCTGTTCGGACCCGGCGACCGGGTCGCCATTCCGGCTCCCTACTGGGTCTCGTATCCACCCATGGCGCGGCTCGCGCGGGCCGAGCCCCTGTTCGTCCCGACCCGCGCCGAGGACGGGTTCCGGCCGACGCCGGCGGCGGTCGAGCGGGCATTCGAGGAGGGGGCGCGCGGTCTGGTCCTGAACAGTCCCAGCAACCCGACCGGAGCGATGCTGAGCGAAGCCGACGTGGCCGGGCTGGTCGAGCTGGCCGCCCGCCATGACGCCTGGATCATCTCTGACGAGATCTACTCCGAGATCCGCTACGGCCGGGAGTTCGCGTCGGTCGCCCCGCACGCCGGCGAAGACGCCCGGATCCTGGTCGTCAACGGGTTCTCGAAGTCGTTCTCGATGACCGGCTGGCGGGTCGGATACGCGGCCGGCCCGGTCGACGTGGTGCGGGCGATGACGCGCCTCCAGGGGCACGTGAACACGAACACGGCCCTTCCGGCGCAGCACGCCGCGCTGGCGGCGCTGGTCGACGCCCGCGCCCGGCGAGAGGCGATCGCCGGGATGGTGGAAGCGTTCGCGCGCCGCCGTGAGAGGCTCCTGGCGGCTCTCGAGCGGATCCCCGGACTGGTTGCTTTCCCGCCCGAAGGGGCGTTCTACGTCTGGGTGGACGCGCGGGCGTGGTGCCGGGCGGCCGATCTGACCTCGACCGACCTCTGCTTCGATCTGCTCGAGCACGAGCGGCTGGCGCTCGTCCCCGGCGCCGCGTTCGGGAGCGAGGGGTACGTGCGGATCTCCTTCGCCGCCTCCGACGAGGCGCTGACCGAGGCCGCGCGGCGGCTCGCCGCGGCCGCCGGCAGGCTGGGCGTCGCGGTGTGACGGTCCCTCCCGTTGATCGGCTCCTGGTCGAACCGCGATCGGCCTCGGCCGACGGCGTCGTCGTCCTCGAGGTGACGGGCGACCTGGTGGTCTCCAACATGAGCGCGCTCGAGGCGGCGATCGACCAAACGCTCGACGCGGGAGCCCTCCGGCTGATTCTCGACCTGGCGGCGATCGGTCACGTCGACACCCCGGGCCTGGGGCTCCTGTACCGGCTCCACCGCCGCTGCGAGGCGGTCGGGGGCGCCCTCCTCGTGGCCGGGCTGCCGGACCGCTTCGCCGAGCTCGTCCAGAAGCTCCGTCTCGAGGATCGCATGGGGTTCGCCGACGGCGTCCAGGAAGCGGAGCGCCGGCTGGCGCGTTGAGAGCCGGCCGCCCGCGGCTTTCCCAGCACTTCCTCCATGACCGCCGGACGGCCCGGCGGATCGCCGGGAGCCTGCGCGCCCCCGTCGGCGCGCAGGTCCTCGAGATCGGGCCCGGCCGGGGGGCCCTGACCGAGCACCTCCTCGATCGCGGCTGGAGCGTCGCGGCGATCGAGCTCGACCCCGAGCTCGCCGCCGCTCTCGAGCGGCGCTGGCCGGAGCGAGACCTGACTGTGGTCAGGGGCGACGCCCTCGACTACGAGCCGCAGGGGGAAGGCCCGCTCTACGTGATCGGGAACCTGCCCTACGCCGTGACCTCGCCTCTTCTGTTCCACCTGCTCGACCTGACGGAACGGATCGAGATCCCCGAGATCGTCGTCATGGTCCAGCGCGAGGTCGCGGACCGCCTGGCCGCGTCGCCGGGAACGAAGGCGTACGGCGCACTCACGGTGGGGATCCTACTGTCGGCCGAGGTCGAGGTCCTCTTCCAGGTCGGGCGAGGCCAGTTCCTGCCGCCGCCCAAGGTCCGCTCGACCGTGGTCCGCCTCGTGCCCCGGTCTCCGGCCGGGCTGGGGGCCGACCGGCGAGAGCGCGTCCGGCGGCTCGTCCGGACGGCCTTCGGGCAGCGCCGCAAGCAGCTCCGGAACTCCCTCCGGGCCGAGCTCGAGCCGGT
>DASZOP010000123.1:0-2097 GCA_035550715.1 Gemmatimonadota bacterium
AGGCGGTCCACCTCCTCCCACGCCACCCCCGGCACGCGACCCGACCGGTCCAGGAACTCCAGCGTGAGGAAGGGGCCGCTCCGCCCCATGCGTCGCTGGACGCGCGAGACACAGAAGACCTCGCTCACCTCCTGGCCGATCTCCAGATCGGAGCAGAAGACGCGCTTTCGATAGACCTCGATCATCCGCCGGCTCCCTTTTCGACGCTCTGGCTGAAGCCTACCCCGCGGCAGCGACAGAAGACAGAAGATCGTGCACCACCCGACCCTCGACGAGGGTGAGGACCGGTCGGCCCGTGAGCCGGCTGCCGGCCCACGGGGTGTTCCGGCCGCGGCTCCGGAAGGCGGCCGGATCGACCACCCATTCGACCTCGAGATCGAAGACCGCGACGTCGCCCGGAGCGCCCGGCTCCAGACGACCGCCTTCGAGGCCGAACACGCGCGACGGCGCGATGGTCAGCCGGTCCACCAGGACGCCCAGGGGCAGCCGACCGGAGCGCACCAGCTCGGTGTACAGGAGCGGGAACGCGGTCTCGAGGCCGATCACGCCGAACGGGGCCGCCGCCAGGCCGCGACCCTTCTCCTCTTCCGTGTGCGGAGCGTGATCGGTCGCGACGCAGTCGATCGTGCCCTCCAGAAGGGCCTCGAGCACGGCCACCCGGTCCTCTTCCGAAGCCAGCGGCGGGTTCATCTTCGCACGCGTCCCCAGGCCCGCCACCGCCCGATGGGTCAGCGTCAGATGGTGCGGGGAGACCTCGGCGGTCACGGCGAGACCTGTCCGTCGGGCCTGCCGGAGGAGCTCGACCGACCCGGCCGTGGAGACGTGGCACACGTGGAGGCGTCCACCCGCCCGGGCGAGCACCTCGAGATCGCGGGCCACGGCCCGGGTCTCGGCCTCGGCGGGGATGCCGCCGACCTCGAGGGCCCGAGCCGCGTCCGCATGCACGGCGCCCCCCGCCGACAGCCGCCGATCTTCGCAATGGTCGGCGACCACGACCCCGGCCTCGCGCGCACGCAAGAGAGCGGTGGCCAGGAGCTCCCCGGTCGCGACCGGGAGGCCGTCATCGCTCACCGCCACGGCCCCGGCCCGGGCCAGAGCGTGGACGTCCGTCACCGTTTCGCCGCGCGATCCCCGGGTGACCGCTCCGATGGGCAAGACGCGCGCCGCGCGCGCCGCGCGCCCGCGCTCGACGACCTCACGCACGCGTCTCGGCGTGTCGATCACGGGCTCCGTGTTGGGCATCGCGCAGACGGTCGTGAAGCCCCCCGCCGCCGCGGCCGCCGCTCCGGTCGCGATCGTCTCCCGGTCCGTCTGGCCGGGCTCCCGCAGGTGGACGTGGAGATCGACCAGCCCTGGCGTCACGAGACGGCCGCCGACATCCACCACCCGCTCCCCCGGGCGTGGCTCGAGGCCGGCCGCCGTCTCGACCACCCGGCCGCCGGCGATCCGGACGTCGGCCCGGCCGTCCAGCCCGGAGGCCGGGTCGACGACACGCCCCCCGCGGATCAGGATCCCATCCGGCTCCCTCATTCCCCGGCCGGGGTGTCCGGCGGCCCGGTGGCCGAGCCGGCGAGCGCTTCCAGCACGGCCATCCGGACGGCGACGCCGGCCCGGACCTGCGACCAGATCAGGGAGCGGGGGCCGTCGGCCACCCCCGAGTCGATCTCCACCTCGCGATTGAACGGACCCGGATGAAGGACCGGGACGTCGGGGTGGAGGCGCGCGACCCGCTCTTCGGTCAGACCGTAGGCCTCCCGGTAGGCCGCCGGATCGAGGGCGCGCTCGCCATCCGCGAGCCGCTCGCGCTGGATCCGAAGGGTCATCACCGCGTCGCACCGCTCGAGCGCACCGTCCAGGTCCTCGGTCCGGGAAACCCCGGGCGCCCCGTCCGCGGGAGGAAGGAGATGCCTGGGACCGCACAGGACGACCTCGGCGCCGAGCGCCCCGAGGCCGTGGACGTTCGACCGGGCGACCCGGCTGTGGACCACGTCCCCGACGATCAGGACGGCGCGCCCGGCGAGCTCGCCCCACCGTCGCCACAGGACGAGCAGGTCGAGGAGGGCCTGGGTCGGGTGCTCGCCCGTTCCGTCGCCCGCG
>DASZOP010000124.1:0-12580 GCA_035550715.1 Gemmatimonadota bacterium
AAGAAGGGCGAGCACGGCGCCGTCGCCTTCGCCGGGGACTGGATGTTCGCCGTCCCGGGGCTTCCGCTCGAGACGATCGTGGATCCGACGGGCGCCGGGGACGCCTTCGCGGGCGGTTTCCTGGGGTACGTGGCGGCATCCGGCGACACCTCCGCCGAGGGATACCGGCGCGCCACGATCTACGGATCGGCGATGGGATCCTTCTGCTGCGAGGATTTCTCGGTCGACCGGCTGACGGGACTGGACTCCGGGACGATCGAGGAACGGTTCCGCGAGTTCGGCCGGCTGACCCGCTTCGAGCCCCGCCCGGTGGCAGGTCGTGCCTGACGGTCCACGGGCCCCCGCTCCGGCGTACCGCGCGGCGGGCGTCGATCTGGAGGGCTCGGACGAGGTCAAGCGCCGCCTGGCCCGGCTGGTCGAATCCACACTCGGCCCCGAGGCGGTCGGCGGCGTCGGCGGGTTCGGCGGATGCTACGCGATCGGCGGGCTGGCCGAGCGGGACCCGGTCCTGGTGGCTTCGGCCGACGGCGTCGGCACCAAGCTGCTGGTGGCCCGCTGGGCGGGCCGCCACGACACGGTGGGCCGGGACCTGGTCCACCACTGCGTAGACGACCTCCTGGCGGCCGGAGCCCGGCCGCTCCTCTTCCTCGACTACATCGCGACCGGGAAGATCGAACCCGACGTCGTCCTTGCCCTGATCGAAGGGGTGGCCCGGGCGTGTCGCGAGAGCGGCCTGGCCCTGATCGGCGGGGAGACCGCCGAGATGCCGGACCTCTACCAACCGGGCGACTACGACCTGGCGGGGTTCGTGGTCGGCGTCGCCCCGCGATCGCGTCTGGGATCCCGGGCGGCCGACGGCGACCTGATCCTCGGCCTTCCTTCCAGCGGCCTCCACACCAACGGCTACACGCTGGCGCGCCGGGTCCTGATCGACGGAGAGGGGATCGCTCCCGAGGAGACCGTGCCATGGGGGGGCGAGAGCTGGGCGGACGCGCTCCTCGCCGTCCACCGATCGTACCTTGGACCCGTGCTCCCGCTCCTCGACGATCCGGACCTCCATGCCGTGGCCCACCTGACCGGCGGCGGCTTCGCCGGAAACCTGCCGCGCGTCCTCCCGGCCGGGCTCGGCGCCCTCCTGGACCGCTCGGCGTGGGAGGTCCCGCCGCTCTTCCGCTTCCTGGCCGAGACGGGGAACGTTTCCGAGGAGGAGATGTACCGCGTCTTCAACATGGGGATCGGGATGTGTCTGGTGGTGGCCGCGGAAGCGGCCGAGCGGATCGCCGACGCCTGCGGTGAGCACGGTGAGCGGCCGGCCCGGATCGGCCGCGTCGTGGCGGGCGAGGGGGTGGCGTGGGCCTGAGGCTCCTGCTCTTCGTGACGTTGGCCCTGGCGGTGGCCGCCCCGGCCCGTTCCCAGGGCGTCACCGAAGACCGCGTCCGGGACGCGATCGACGATGCGGTGGACGGCCTCGGTCAGGCGCTCGGAGGGGGGAGCGCGCTCACCGGCCCGGCCGCGCCGACCGGTGGGCTCGGGGCCTTCCGGCTCAAGGCGACCCTCGGGCTCAGCGAGGCGGAGATCGAGGATCCGAGGCGCCCCTCCGGCCGGCTCGACGTGGCGATCCCGGTTGCCACCGTGAACGGCGCGGTCGGCGTGACGCGCGGGATCGACGTCCTCGGCAAGGCCGGCGCGGTCACGGCGGGCGACGACTACGAAGCGGTCGCGCTCGAGCTCGGGCTGGGCGTCCGGGTCGGGATCCTCCCGGGCGGCCTGACCCTGCCCGACGTGAGCGCCTCGCTCTGGCGCACGTGGGTCGACGGCCTCGAGTACGGCGATCTCGCGGACGACGAGATCGCGTTCGACGCCGACGTCGCCACGTGGTCGGCCCGCGTGGACGCCTCCAAGGCGTTCGGCGTCGTCACGCCGTACGCCGGGGCTGGTCTCGACCGGACCGGCGTCGACGCGCGGTACCGGATCCCGGCCGGATTCGCGACGGGCGGCCAGGAGATCGAGGGATCGATCGACGCCAGCGGCACGCAGGCCAAGGGGTACGTGGGGCTCGAGCTGAACCTCGTCGTCCTGCGCGCCGCCGCAGAGGTGGGGAGCGGGTCGGCGGGGACGTTCGTCGGCGTCGCGCTGGGCTTTTGACACGGGCGCTGAACATGGGCCGATCTCTTCGTTGCGCTCCTTCGACTGCCCTGCGGCGTACAGAATGCGTACGCCTCGGGCGCTCTCACGACCCGCTGCGCGGGTGCCCCGGCGCCTCGACCTCGGCCATGCTGAGCGCCCTTGTGGCCACCCCCTCGACATCGCGGAAGTGACCGCAGACGCGATCGAGCCGGCGAGACTCGAGCCGCTCATGCGGCGTGCCCTCGCTCTGGCGGAGCGGGGGGGCGGGGGAACAGCGCCCAACCCGATGGTCGGCTGCGTTCTCGTCGCGGGCGACGGGAGAGTCATCGGCGAGGGGTACCACCGGCGGGCCGGCGGCCCGCATGCCGAGGTGGTCGCGCTGGAGGCCGCCCGCTCCGCGGGACACGATCCGGCGGAGGCGACCGCCGTGATCACGCTCGAGCCATGCAACGCGCACCACCGGACGCCCCCCTGCACGATCGCGCTCCTGGAAGCCGGCGTGGCCCGAGTCGTCTACGCGGTCGCCGACCCCCACGTCGGCAAGGGCGGCGCCGATCGGCTTCGCGCGGGCGGGGTTGCCGTGACGGGTGGGCTCCTCGAGGCAGAGGCCCGGCGGCTCCTCGAGCCGTGGCTGGATTTCGTGACCACCGGTCGTCCCCACTTCCACGTCAAGACCGCGCAGACCTTGAACGCCCGCGTGACCCGGGGCCGGGAGGGGAAGCCCTGGATCACCGGCACCGAGGCCAGGCGCCTGGTCCATCGGCTGAGACGCCGGCACCGGGCCGTGCTGGTCGGGGCGGGCACGGTGGCCGCCGACGATCCGCTCCTCACGGTTCGCGACTGGCCGCCGCCGGAGGAGGCCGAGGGTTGGCCGGAGGTTCAGCCCATCCGGATCGTTCTCGACACCCGGCTCCGGACCCCGCTCGACGCCCGGCTGGTCGTCACGGCCGAAGAGGTGCCGCTCTGGATCTTCGCCGGCGAGGACGCGCCTGCCGACCGCGAGCGGGAGCTGGCCGCCCGCGGGGTTCAGGTGATCCGGGTGGCGACCGGGCGGGCGGGTCTGGATCTCGGCGCGATTGCCGAGGAGCTCGCCCGGCGCGAGGTGCCGGGCGTCCTGGTCGAAGCCGGCCCGACCCTGGCGACCGCCCTCCTGGAGGCAGGCCTCGTGAACCGCTGGACCATGCTCCTGGCTCCCGACTGGGTGACCGAGCGGGGGGCGCTTCCCGTCCTTCTGACCGATGCCCCGTACGTCGGGTTCGAGCTCGCGGACCCCGAATGGTCGATCCACGGACGGGACGCGGCGGTGACCGGAGGGGTGCGACGGGTCGGGCAGGAGCCCGCCTGATGTTCACCGGACTCGTCGAAGCGATCGGAACCGTCCGCGGGATCGAGCGATTGGGGGAAGGAGCGCGGCTGTCGGTCACGGCCGCCTTCGCCGGCGAGCTCGAGATCGGCGACTCGGTAGCGGTGGATGGGGTCTGCCTGACGGTCGTCGAGCGCGGCGAGGGCGCCTTCGTGGTCGAGGCCGTCCGGGAGACTCTGGGGCGGACGACGCTCGGGCGCCTGGAGGCCGGCCGAAGGGTCAACCTGGAGCGCGCTCTGGCGGTCGGGGACCGGCTCGGAGGCCACTTCGTCCAGGGCCACGTGGACCATGTTGCGACCGTGCAAGCGATTGAACGACAAGGAGAGAACCGGTACATTCGACTGTCGCTCCCGGAGGCCGGACGGCCGCTCGTCGCGGAGCGGGGATCGATCGCCGTCAACGGCGTCAGCTTGACCGTCCTGGCCCTGACCCCCGAAGGGGTCCGGCTCTCGATCGTCCCCCATACCTGGGCGGCGACGGCCTTCCCGGAGCTCGAAACCGGCGATCCGGTGAACGTGGAGTACGACCTGATCGCACGATACCTGCAGCGCCTGATCGAGGCCCGGCCATGATCCAGCCCGTGACGTTCACGCCCATCGACGAGGCCCTGGCGGCGATCCGCCGCGGGGAGATCCTGATCGTCGTCGACGACGAGGACCGCGAGAACGAAGGCGACTTCATCATGGCCGCCGAGCGGGTCACCCCGCAGGCGATCAACTTCATGGCCCGTCACGGGCGAGGGCTGATCTGCGCACCGATCAGCGGCGACCGGGCCCGGGAGCTCCGTCTGGACCTCATGGTCACCGACAACACGGCCCTCCACGAGACGGCGTTCACGGTGTCCGTCGACGCCCGCCGGGGGACTACGACCGGGATCAGCGCGGCCGACCGGGCGGCCACCGTGCGGGCGCTGGTGGATCCCGACACGCATCCGACCGACCTGGCCCGGCCGGGCCACGTATTCCCGCTCCGCGCCAAGGACGGCGGCGTCCTGCGACGGGCGGGACATACGGAGGCCGCCATGGATCTGGCGCGGCTCGCCGGGTTCGCCCCGGTGGCGGTCCTGTGCGAGGTCGTCGACGACGACGGCACGATGGCGCGGCTCCCGCGGCTCCTAGAGATCGCCCGCGAGCACCGGCTCGGCCTGATCTCGATCGAGGATCTGATCGTCTACAGGCGGCTCAAGGAGAAGCTGGTCGTGCGGCTGGCCGAGACCCCGCTCCCGACCCAGTACGGGGAGTTCCGGCTCATCCTCTACGGGACGACGATCAACGACGAGCACCACGTGGCGCTCGTTCGAGGCCAGGTCGAGGGAAAGGAGAACGTCCTGGTCCGCGTCCATTCCTCCTGCTTCACCGGTGACGTGCTGGGGAGCCTGCGTTGCGACTGCGGGGATCAGCTCCATCACGCGATGCGGCAGGTGGCCGAGGAGGGAGAGGGGGTCGTCCTCTACATGCACCAGGAGGGACGCGGGATCGGGCTCGTCAACAAGCTCAAGGCCTACATGCTGCAGGACCAGGGCCTGGACACGGTCGAGGCGAACGAGCATCTCGGCTTCCGGCCCGATCCCCGGGATTACGGGATCGGCTGTCAGATCCTGGTCGACCTGGGTCTCTCGACGCTGCGGCTCTTGACCAACAACCCCCGCAAGCGCGCCGCCATCGAAGGGTACGGCCTCCGGATCACCGAGCACGTGCCGATCGAGGTCGAGCCGACCGATCACAACCGCCGCTACCTGGAGACGAAGCGCGACAAGCTCGGCCACCTGCTGGGGCAGCCGTGAGACGCGTTCTGGCCTCCGGACGGACGTCGCGCCATGCCCGGTAGAGGCTCCGACCTGCCGGTCGACGGCCGTGGCAAGCGCGCGGCGCTCGTCGTGGCCCGCTTCCACGACGAGATCGCCGACCGGCTCGTCGAGGGCGCGCGGGCCGCCCTGATCGCCGCCGGCGTGAAGGACTCGGACATCGATGAGTACGGGGTCGCCGGCGCGTTCGAGGTGGCCCCCGCGATCCGCCAGCTCCTGGGTCAGGATCCGGTTCCCGACCTCGTGATCGCACTGGGGGCCGTGATCCGGGGCGAGACCCCGCACTTCGACTTCGTGGCCGGAGCCGCCGCCGAGGCGCTCCAGTCGCTGGCCGTCGACGCCAACGTCGCGATCGGGTTCGGCGTTCTGACCACCGAGACGGCCGAGCAGGCGCTCGCCCGGTCCGACCCGGCCGGCCTGGACAAGGGCGGCGAGACCGCCCGGGCCGCACTCGCCCAGGCGGGGCTCTACGAGCGCCTGCGCGAGAGCCGCTCGCCCGTGCGCGGGTTTCGCGCGTCATGAGGCGCCGCCACAAGGCGCGGCGCTGGGTCCTTCAGATCCTCTACGCCTGGGAAGTGCGTGATCGGCCGGCCCGGCTGACCGACGAGGCGGCGGAGTTCTTCGAGCGCCGCCGGATCGGACCGGAGACGCGCGGCTTCGCCGAGGAGCTGATTCGCATCCTGGACGCGCACATGGCCGAGATCGATCGCATCCTCGGGGAAAGCGCCGAGAACTGGGATCCGGCCCGGATGTCGATCATCGACAAGAACGTCCTTCGGATCGGCCTGGCCGAGCTGCTCCACCTTCCGGACATCCCGTTCAAGGTCTCCATCGACGAAGCGGTGACGCTGGCCCGGCGGTACGGCGGCGCGGACTCGCCGCGCTTCGTCAACGGCGTTCTCGACGCCGCGGCCCACCGCCTCGACCTGATCCCTTCCTGAGAGCGGAGCGACTTCGCGGCCTCCGTGCTGATCGGGATCCTCGCCGACGTCCACGCCAACCTCCAGGCGCTCGAAGCCACGCTGGCGTGGCAGGACGCCCGCGGCGTCGAAGACCGGGTTTGCCTGGGCGACGTGGTCGGGTACGGCGGCGATCCCGAGCGATGCATCGAGATCGTACGCGAGAGGTGTTCCGTGACCGTGCTCGGGAATCACGATCACGCCGTGTTCGATGCGACCCTGCGGACCGACTTCAACGACCATGCCCGCCAGGCCGTGGAGCGGCACGCCGAGATCCTGGGCGAGGCCGAGGTCGCCTGGCTCCGGTCGCTGCCCGGGGTCGCCACGAAGGAGGGCATGGTCCTGGGGCACGCCGGCTTCGCGGACCCGGGGGCCTACCCCTACGTCACCGACCCGGCCACTGCCACCGCGGAGCTGACGGCGATGCCGGGCCGGATCGGCTTCATCGGCCATACCCACGTGCCGGCGATCTTCCGGGCCCTCGAGGACGGCGAGGCGGAGCGCGTCGTCCCGGCGTCCTGGGCCGAGCCGTCGGCGGCGAACTCGGGAGAGGTGAGCGTCCGGCTCGAGGGACCGGGGCGCTTCCTGGTCAATCCGGGCTCGGTGGGCCAGCCACGCGACCGCGATCCGCGGGCGGCCTGCGCCGCGTTCGACACGGCCGACCAGATTCTGATCCTGGCCCGGATCCCCTACGACGTCCCGTCCGCCCAGCGCGCCATCGTCGCGCGAGGGCTCCCCGCCTTCGAGGCGAGCCGGCTGGCGTACGGGATGTGAGCGGCTCGGCCGGGACCTGGGACCGGTTCTGGTCCGGCAAGGACGACCTGGAGCGGGTCTACCCCTCGAGCCCGCGGGTCCTGGAGACGGTGCTGGAGTGGCTCCCGGAGCCGAGCCGGGTGCTCGAGATCGGCTCCGGAACGGGGCGCGACACGGGCGAGCTCGCCAGACGCGGTCATCACGCGGTGGCGCTGGACGCCTCGCCCGAGGCGTGGCGGCTGACGGCGCGAGCGGAGCCCTCGCTCAAGGGGCGCGGCCTGGTCGGCGGCGACGCCCTCCACCTCCCGTTCCCCGACGGGACGTTCGACGCCGTCTTCCACCAGGGGGTCCTGGAGCACTTCGGGAACCCGGCCGCTTTTCTGGCCGAGAACCTGCGGGTCGCGCGCCCGGGCGGAGTGCTCGTCGTCGACGTCCCGCAGACCTTCCATCCATGGACGCTCCTCAAGCGGGCGGCCCTCCGCGCCGATCGCTGGTTCGCGGGATGGGAGACCGAATTCACGATCGCCGAGCTCGAGCGGCTGGTCGCGGAGGCCGGCTGGGAAATCCGGACGAGCTACGGAGACTGGATGGTGCCGAGCCTCGCCTACCGGCTGGCGCGAGAGGCCGTCCGGCGGGCGGGGATCGAGCTTCCCCTCGCGCCCTCCGGCCCGGTGCCTCTGGCGCGCGTCCGGCGCGCTCTCCGTGAGCGACTCCTGGCGCCGCGGGCGGCGCGCTGGGTGGCGCACACGATCGGCGTCGTCGGCCGGCGTCCGGAGACCGCCTGACGTGCGGATCCTGGTCATCAACTGGCAGGACTGGACGCACCCTCGCGCCGGAGGCGCCGAGATCCACCTGCGCGAGGTGTTCGGCCGGATCGCCGCGGCCGGGCACCGCGTCGACCTCCTCTGCACGGGCTTCGAGGGGGCCGCGTCCGAGGAGCGCCTGGACGGAATCAACGTGATCCGGCGGGGCCGGCGGTGGGAGCTGTTCAATTTCGCTGTGCCGGGGTTCTATCGGAGAGTCCTCAGGCGGAACCGGTACGACGTGATCGTCGACGACCTGAACAAGGTCCCCTTCTACAGCCCCCTCTTCTCCGACCGGCCGGTGGTCGCCCTCGTCCACCACCTCTTCGGCGGAACGGTCTTCGAGCAGACCAACCCGGCCTTCGGGAGCTACGTGTGGATGAGCGAGCGCGCCGTGCCCCGCGTCTATGGGCGCTCGCCCTTCATCGCCGTCTCTCGCTCGACGGCCGACGACCTGGAGGCCAGAGGCATCGACCGTGACCGGATCACCGTCATCCCGAACGGGCTCCCGGACCTTCCCTACGAGCGGTGGCTGGAGGAGCCCAAGGACCCGACGCCCCTGTTCGTCGTCCTGACCCGGCTCAAACGGTACAAGGCGATCGAGCTCGCCCTCGAGGCGTTCGCGCGGGTCCTGCGCGAGCATCCGGAGGCCCGGCTCGTCGTGGCCGGCGACGGCGACCATCGGGAGGCGCTCGAGCGTCGCGCCGGGGCGAGCGGATTGAACGGACGGGTCGAGTTCCCGGGCTGGCTGGACGACGAGGCCAAGTGGTCCCTCCTCCGGCGCGCGTGGGCGCTCCTCTATACCAGCCCCAAGGAGGGATGGGGGATCTCGAGCATCGAGGCCCAGCGGGTGGGCACGATCGCGATCGTGAGCGACTCGCCGGGACTCCGCGAGACGGTGGTGGCCGGCGAAACCGGCGCCGTCGTACCTCACGGCGACGTGGCGGCCCTGGCGAGCGCGATGGAGCGGGCGATCGACCACCCGGCGGAGCGGATGGCATGGGAGGCGGCCGCGGTCCGGCGCACCCGCAGCTACTCGTGGGACGCCGCCGCCGCCCGTACGTCCGAGGTGCTCGAGAGCGCCATGAAGGGGGGACGGTGACGGGCAGGGAGGACGCCTCGCCGCGTGCCGACTTCGGCGTCGTGGTCCCGGCCTACAACGAGGTCGAGAACATGGGCCCGCTGTTCGAGGCGCTGGCCACGACGTGGCGCCGGAACGGCCTCGCCGGCGAGATCGTCCTGGTCGACGACGGCTCGGCGGACGGCACGGCGGAGGCCGCTACCCGGGTTGCGGCGGTTTTCCCGGGCCGGGTCCGGATCGAGCGTCACCCGGTCAACCTGGGGAAGACCGAGGCCATGGTGACGGCGGCCCTGGCGACGCCGCGCCGCTGGCTCGTCCTCTTCGACGCCGATCTCCAGCACTCCCCGGACGAGATCCCGCGCTTCCTCGACAAGCTCTCCGAGGGGTACGACGTGGTGACCGGCTGGAAGCAGGGCCGCTACGAGAAGCGGCTCGTCTCCGGCATCTACAACTGGCTTTCGCGCCGGCTCTTCCGGGTCCCCGTCCACGACCTCAACTCGATGAAGGCGTTCCGGCGCGAGGTCCTGGAGGAGATCCCGCTCCGTCACGACTGGCACCGCTTCTTCGTCGTCCTCGCGCACGACCGCGGCTACCGGGTGGGCGAGATCCCGATTACCCTCTATCCCCGTCGCTTCGGAGCGTCCAAGTACTCGGGTGTCGGCCGGATCGTGGCCGGCACGCTCGACCTCGCGTCGGTGAAGGTGATCACCACACTCCTCCGGAAGCCGCTCGTCTTCTTCGGGACGCTGGGAGCGCTGCTCGGCGCGAGCGGGTTCGTCGTCGGGCTGGTCGCCCTCTACTACCGCTTCGAGCTCGGCCAGGGGTATCGCCCGCTCCTCTATCTGGTGATCCTGCTGCTCGTTCTCGGCGCGCTCTTCTTCGCCCTCGGGGTCCTGGCCGAGGGGATCGTCCAGGTCCGGGACCGGGTCGAGCACCTCGAGCGGCGGCTGACCGCCGCGGATCGGAGCGGGCAGGAGGGGTGAGGGACCCGCGTCGGTGGGCTCTCGCGGGCGCCGTGGTCTCGATCGTCCTGGCGTTCGCCCTGATCGATCCCTACCTGTTCACGGGCGGAGACAACGTCGCGTACTACGCCCTGGCGCGTGCGCTGGCGACCGGCCGCGGCTACGTGGACCTGATCAGCCCCGGCACACCGCCCGAGACCCTGTATCCACCGGGTTTCCCGCTTCTGCTGGTGCCCTTCTACTGGCTCGGCGGCGGCAGCATGTTCGTCCTCAAACTGGAATCGGTGCTGGCCGCCGCGGTCGCCCTGTGGGCCACCTGGAAGCTCGGCCGGGAGGCCCGGGGGGTTCCGGCCTGGGCGGCCGCCGCCGCCGTCTGGCTGGTCGGCCTCGCCCCGGTCTTTCTCCTGTACACGCGGTACGTCCTCTCCGACATGTCGTACACCGCCGTGGGGATGCTCGCGCTGGTCTTCTTCCAGCGGGCCGACCCGCGCGACGGGGAAGCCGAGGGTCAGGGGGGCAAGTCGGAGGAGCGGTGGTGGGTCGCGGGCTCCCTGGTCGCCGTCCTCGCGTTCGCGATCCGGACGGCCGGCGTGGCGCTCCTCGGGGCGGCCCTTCTGTGGGCCCTCGGGCGGCGGCGTTGGAGGCGGGCCGCGATCGTGGCCGTCGCGATCGGTCTGGCCGCCGTGCCGTGGCTGGTCTGGACCTCCCAGCGCCCACCCGAGACCGGCGGCTATTTCGATCAGGTCCGGGTCACGGACCGGCTGGACCCGGAGAGCCCGCCGATGCGCCTATCCCAGTACGGGGAGCGCGCCGCCGTGAACCTCGCGATCTACGCGATCCGCGATCTGTCCCAGCTCTTCTGGCCGGTGACGCCGGCCCCGCTCGCCGTGCGGGTGTTCGGCGTGATCGTCGGGGTCGCCCTCACCGTCCTGGGCTTTCTTCATCTGGTCCGTCGGCGCGGGGTCACGGTGTGGGATCTCTTCGGGCTCCTCTCCCTGGGGGTGATCCTCGTCTGGCCGTGGACGGGAGACCGGTTCTTCCTGACGCTCGTCCCGATCCTCTGGCTGGCCATGCTGACGGGCCTCGACCATGCGTCGCGGTTCTTCACCGGTCGCGACGCGCCCGCGCGATGGGGAGCGGCGGCGCTGATCGCGGTCATGGTGCTGGGTGCGGTCCTCGGCGTCCCGCGGGCCTGGGCCAGCACGCGCGCCTGGCTGGATGGGGATGAGCTGGCGGGGTACGACCCGTTCTGGCAGGACTACTTCGAAGCCGCCCGCTGGATCGGCGACACCGCCCCCGATGCGATCATCACCGGCCGCAAGCCGACCTTCGCCTGGTACTGGAGCGGGGGTCGCCCGAGCCTTGTCTATCCCTTCCACGGCGACCCCGAGCGGATGTGGGCCTTTCTCCGGGAGCGGGGGATCACCCACATCCTGATGGAGCCTACGACCCGGGACTACCTGGGCCCGACGCTGGCGCCGCACGCCGATCTGATCGAGGTCGTCCACGCGGCGCCCCACCGGGCCGTCCTGGTCCTCCGGATAGCGCCCGGCCCACCCTGATGCGGATCCTCCACGTTCCGACGGCCTGGCCGCGCGATCCCGACGACGTGATCACGCCGTGGCTCGTGACGCTGGCCGAGCGTCAGGCCGGCCGCGGCCACCAGGTCCACGTGCTGGCGCCGTCGTACGCGGGGCTGGGTGACCAGCGGCAAGGAGACGTGTTCGTCCACCGCTACCGGTACGCGCCGGAGCGCTGGGAGCGGCTGACCCACGAGGAGACGACCCCCGATCGTCTCGAGCGGAACCCGGCGTGGGGGCTCCTTCTGCCCGGGTATGTCGCGGCCGGGGCCCGCGCCGCCCGCCGTCTCGGGCGGCAGATCCGCCCGGATGCCGTGCACGTCCATTGGGCGATCCCCCACGGGCTGCACGGTGTGGCCGCGGCCCGGTCCGCCGGAGCGGCCCTCGTCACCACCTTCTACGGGGCCGAGATCCGATGGGCCGAGCGGCGCTTCCCGCCGGGCAAGACGTTCCTTCGCTGGTACGGGCGGCGCTCGCACCTGGTGGCGATCTCCGAGAGCACGCGGCGTATGCTGGCTCCCTATGCCGCCCGGCCGATCGACGTGATCCCATACGGGGTCCCGATGCCCGAGGAACCTCCACCCAGACGGGGCGGGGACGGACCGCCGGTCCTGCTCTTCGTCGGCCGGCTGGTCACCCGCAAGGGGGTCGACCGCCTCATCGAAGCTCTCTCGGCCGTGCTCGATCGCCCGTGGCGGCTCGAGGTGATCGGGTTCGGACCGGAGCGGGAGGGGCTCGAGGCCCTCTCCGAGCGGCTCGGCGTAGCCGAGCGGGTCGCTTTCCTCGGCCGCGTCTCGAACCAGGAGCTCACCACGGCGTACCGGCGGGCGGCCGGGTTCGTCCTGCCTGCCACCCTGGACGAGCGCGAGGACACCGAGGGGCTGGGCGTGGTTCTCCTCGAGGCGATGAGCCACGCCCTCCCCGTCCTGGCCACGCGGCGCGGCGGGATCACCGACGTCGTGATCGACGGCCGGACCGGAATTCTCGTCGAGGACGAGATCCCAGCTCTCGCGGACGGGGTCCGCCGGCTCCTCGAGGACCCCGCCCTCGCCCGCGAGATGGGCGAGCGCGGCCGGGAACGCGTGCGCACCGCATTCGGATGGGATAGCATCGTGGACCGCCTGGAGGCCGTCTACCGGCGCGGGGCC
>DASZOP010000125.1:0-4311 GCA_035550715.1 Gemmatimonadota bacterium
CAGGCCACCCGTCGCGACACCGTACGGCTGGATGGCTCCGGTCGGCGCCTTGAGCTGCGCGACGCCCTGGAGATAGGCGTTGTTGTTGGTCGTCTCCACGTCGACCCGGATGTCGGGGATGGTGGGGGAGAGGATCGCCCGACGGGACGTCCGGCCGTACGACTGCACGGTGCCGGTCACCCCGAGCGCGAAGACGCGCTCGCGGCCGAAGCCGTAGAGATAGCTGCCGGTAAACCCGAAACCCGTGTCCGTGTTCAGGTCGAACTCCCCCTGCGGGTCGGTGGCGACGAGGGCGGCAGTCACCTGGTGCTGCGCGCGGACGAGCTCGGGGAGGCCCGCGAGAGCCGTGCCAGTGGCGACGGCGAAGAAGGCGCGACGGGCGAGCGATGTCCGGGGCATCCGGTCTCCCTCCGGTTGAACGGTTCCTACAGTCTAGCCCGGCGGAGCTTCCCCATCACGTCAGAAACTTCGTCCCCTTGCGGAAGGTTCAGAGCCCGGCGGCGGGAACGCGCCGTCGCGGGCCGCTCCCGATCCCCGCAGGGAGGTAGCGCCCTCTCAGGCGGCGGCCAGGGCGATCTCACGCTCCCGCTGCCGGACGTAGCTCTCCGGCGCATCCAGGGCGGGATCGGCGAAGAGCTCGACCAGCTCCGGGAGATAATCGTCGAAACCCATGAACGTGAGCCCGAGATCCTCCTTCGCGCGGCGGTTGTCGAGGACCGACATCCACGGGTTGGCGAACGGGCAGCAGGCGGGGAAGAGTCCGGCCGCCTCGAGCTCGGCGCGAGGGAGCGCAACGACGTCGGGCTCGGCCTCGAGGAGCGCGCCGATCCGGCCCACCAGGGCTTCCAGCGTCCAGAGGTCGTCCTGGGCGACGTTGTAGGCCGCCCCTTTCCCGGCGCCGGCCTCGAGGACCCGCAGGATCGCCGCCACCACGTCGGCCTGGTGGACGTGCCGGATCCGGGGGCCTCCCTCCAGCGGAACCAGCACCGGGCCGCCGTCGAGGAGGCGCCGGACGAGGCCGTGGATCCGGCCGTAGTGGTCCCGGGGACCGTGGATCATCGGAAGCCGGAGGCGCGTGGCCGGGAAGCGGCGGCCCGCCCACGCCTCCACGAGCTCGTCCTCGCCTTGGCGCTTCTCGATCCCGTAGCGCCATTCGGCGCTCTCCCACGAATCCCCCGGCGGCGGGTCGACGAGCGGCCCGTCGTAGTCCTCCTCTCGCGCGGGCACCGGGCAGTCGGCCCGGACGAGATAGACCTGGCCGGTCGACAGGTGTACGTAGTGGCCGATCCGGCCGTCCAGTGTTTCGATCGCGGTCCGGGTGTCCCCGCCGCGCATGGCGATCGTGTCGACGCAGGCGTCGAACGTGCGTCCCACGAGGGCGCGGGCGAGCTGTTCCGGCACCGTCCGGTCCGCGTGGATGCGCTCGACCCGATCGCCGAGATCGTCCGCCGTCCGGCCCCGATTCAAGGTGGTGATCCGGTGGCCAAGATCGTACAGCGCCACGGCCAGATGGTGGCCGACGTTGCGCGTTCCGCCGATCAAGAGGACGTCCATGGCGTGAAACGGATGTAGCCGGCCCGGTGAGCCGACCTAGTAGCGAACCCCGGCCAGACGCCAGACCCCGTCCGTCCACTGGAGCCGGAACGTGGCCGGGCGGGGGGCCCGGTCGCCGTTCTCCTGGATCTTCCAGACCCGCAGGCGAGCGAGGGAGTCGGCGGGGTCGTCCTCGTCGAGGGTCACGGATCCCTCCGGCCTGGGGAGCTCTATCCGTGCCGCCGTCGACTCGCCTTCGGCCTTCATGTCGGGGTCCGGCGCATCCCAGTCCAGCTCCCAGCGGTACTGCGCGAGGCCGCCGAAGTGGCGTATCCAGAGATCGTCGAAGACGAGCGCGCCGCCGTCGATCCGTGGATCGTCGAGGGGGGAGACCCGGGCGAACCAGGTCCGGCCGGTCATGTCGCGCCGCTCCTGGAGCGTGCGCAGGATGTAACGGGCCGCCTGGGGGTCGGAATACCGCCCGGCCTCGATGGCCGCGAACAGTTGAGGGTCGGTGAACGACATCACGAGCTTGGCGCCCCAGTAGCCGTCCCGGTCGGTGAGGTTATCGAAGGCCGGGTTCGGCATGTTGGGCTTCCAGGTGGCGGGGTCGAAGTCCTTGGACGAGAAATAGCCCGCCGCTTCCGGGTGGATCGTGTCGGTTTCCGACTGCCACGGCCGCCGGTAAAAGCCGAGCGTGATGAACCGCTTGCCGATCGCCGCCAGGTCGAACTCGTTCTCCTGGCCGTGGCGTGGCGTGTGCGGCCGGACGGCCCCCGAGCCCATCGAGGATCCGAAGTCGATCAGGTTGTGCCGCAGGTAGCCGAAGCGGGCTGCCTCGTCGTCCTCCGGACTGTCGGGATGGAGGATGAACATGTCGAGCGAGTTCCCGGACTTCGTGTCGGTCTGATTGAGCCATGCCTCCACCACATACAGGCCGCGGAGCTCGCGCCGGTGCTCGTGCGGGATGACGTCGTTGGGGTCATCCGGACGGGTGCCGGCGAAATCGAAGGGCCCCTTCGGAGTCCCGTCCAGGAAACGGCTCGCCAGCGCGCGGAACCGGCCATCGGCGGTCCGGGAGCGGCCACGGAAGAACTCGCGGGTGAAGACCTCGAGCGTCAGCTCCTGCTCGTCCTCCCCGTCGGCCCCGACCTGATATTCGACCGGCAGGGAGTCCTCGTCGAGGAAGACGGCCTCGAGCTCCTTGTCGAGCAGGAGCTCCGACGGGTCGAGATCGTACGTGTGGTTCTCGGGAGTGTTGTAGCCGGCGGCCCAGATGAGGTGGGTGGCGACCACCTCGGCGCCGCTGGCAAGCTCCGGGTAGTCGGCAGGGTCCAGCTTGACGATGTACGTGATCCCGTCGGCGTCTTCGACGTTGAACTTGGGGGTCACTCCCTCGGGGTCCAGGTCGGTGACGGTCAACGGCGGTCGCGGCCCCTGGGTGGTCTGGGGCCCGCGGCGGATCTGATCGGGGGTCAACGGATCGGCGGCGTTCCGGTTGGTGAACCAGGTCGAGTTCACGACCTCGTCCAGGGGGTCGACGTTCACCGCCTCGCCTTCGCCCGTGAAGGGCTCACCGAGCGGCCGGAGAAGGAACTGGTGCGCCGCTTCGTAGGCGAGCGGAATGACCTGCTCCCTGGGCTCGTGGATGGGCAGCGTGTCGGCCATGGCACGCGGCACGTACTCCCACGGCTGCACGGTCCGCCCGCCGCACGCGACGGCGAGAGCGGTGAGGCCCACGGCCAGAAAGGCGCGAGCGGCGGGCATCGCGCCGCTCAGTACCGGACGCCGACCAGCTCGTAGCCGTTCGCCGCCGTGCTCCACTCGAGCCAGAACGTGGCCGGGCGAGGCGCCCGCCGGCCGCCCTCCTGGACCTTCCAGACCCTGAGACGAGCCAGCCGGTCTTCGGGATCCTCGTCCGGGGCCACGGTTCCGGCCGGCGCCGGGAGCTCGATCCGCGCCAGGCTGGCCGTCCCGGTCTGGTCGAGGTCCGCCGCGTCCCAGTCGAGTCGCCATTCGTACTGCGCCGGTCCTCCGAAGTGGCGGATCCAGAGATCGTCGAACACGAGGGCGCGGCCCTCGATGCGCGGATCATCCAGCGGAGACACCTCGGCGAACCAGTACCGGCCGATCTTGTCGCGGCGTCCCTTCAGCCCCTCCAGCACGTACGACCGGACCGCCGCGTCCGACCACCGCGAGACCTCCATGGCGCGCGCCAGCTGCGCGTCGGTGAACGACATCACGATCTTGGCGCCCCAGTAGCCGTCCCGCGCGTCGACGGCATCGAACGCGGGGTTCGGCATGTTCGGGCGCCAGTCCCCCGGATCGAACGGATCCACCTCGTACCAACCGATGTTGGCCGGGTTCTCGGGGACCTCGTCCTGCCACGCGCGTTCGTAGGCGCCCAGCGAGATGAACCGCTTGCCCATCGCGCTCAGGTCGAGCTCGTTCTCGCTCCCGACACGCTCGCTGTGAGGATGCGCGCCGCCCGAGCCGAGGGAGGAGCCGTTGTCGAGCATGTAGTGTCTGACGTACCCGAAGCGGCGGGCTCCGTCGCCCGTGGGGCTGTCCGCGCTCGGGACGAAGGCGTCGAGCGTGTTGCCCTGCTTGGTATCGGTCTGGTTCAGCCACGAAGCGATCACGTAGTACCCCCTTACCTCTCGGCGCAGCTCATGGGGGATCACGTCGTTGGGGTCGTCCGGCCGGACCCCCTTCCAGCTGAAGGGCCCGATGGGGATCCCCTCGACGAACTTGCTGGCCGAGGTCCGGATCGTCCCG
>DASZOP010000126.1:0-1734 GCA_035550715.1 Gemmatimonadota bacterium
TCAGGAGGTGGTCGGCCCCGTCCAGCGATACGAACGCCTTGGGGTCCAGGGCGGTCTCGAAGATCCGCCGCCCGTGCTCGACGGGGACGATCTCGTCGTCGGGGGAGTGGAGGACCAGGAGGGGCTTGCCGAGCCCGGCGATCGCGGTCGCCAGGTTCTGGTCGGCCAGGTCGTCCAGGAGCCGACGCTTGATCCGGAACGGGCGGCCCGCCAGCTCGACCTGCGCTTCCTCCGTCCCCTCGAGCTCGGGGGCCTCCTTCAGCAGGGTCTCCCGGAGATGCTGGTTTCCCGCGGGGGCGCCGATCGTGGCGACGGCCGCGGTCTCCTCGATCAGGCCCGCGGCCACGAGCACGGCCGCGCCGCCCAGGCTGTGGCCGACCAGGAGCCGGGGCGGCCCGTGCTCGGCCCGGAGCCACTCGGCGGCCGCGACCAGGTCCTCGACGTTGGACGAGAAGTCGGTGTCGGCGAAGTCGCCCTCGCTCTCCCCGAGCCCCGTGAAGTCGAAGCGGAGGACCGCGAAGCCGCGGTCGGCCAGCGTGCGCGTGACCTCGCGCGCGGCTCTCAAGTCCTTCGAGCAGGTGAAGCAGTGGGCGAAGAGCGCCCAGGCGACCGGCTCGCCGGCCGGGCGCTCGATCCGGGCCGCCAGGAGATTCCCGGAGGCGCCTGGAAAGGACACGCGGTCAGACACGCGACACGACCGCGTCGACCTCGATCTCGACCAGCATGCCGGGATCGATCAGCCGCGCGACCTCGACCATCGTGGCGGCCGGCGGGCTCGGCCCGAACGCCTCCCTGTGAGCCCGGGCGACCTCCTCCCAGCGCGCGATGTCGGTCACGAAGACCCGCGTCCGGCGGACGTCCGAGAGACTGCCTCCCAGCTCCGCCAGCGCCGCGGCGATGATCTCGATGCAGCGGACGGCCTGAGCGTGGAGGTCCCCGGGCGCGACGACAT
Organism: Gemmatimonadota bacterium; assembly: GCA_035550715.1. Lineage (GTDB taxonomy): Bacteria > Gemmatimonadota > Gemmatimonadetes > JACCXV01 > JAHWKZ01 > DASRVA01. The sequence continues at coordinate 953 of DASZOP010000126.1, forward strand.
CCCCGTCGGGTCCGACGGCGGCCGTGCCCGAGACCCAGATCCGGTCACCGTCCCGGATGGCGCGACAATAGCCGTAGCCGGGCTCCCACGGAGCACCCGAGAAGACGCGGCGGACGCCCTCAGACGTCGACCTTCTCCCGATCTTGCTCGACCGTGCGGTGGAACCAGTCGGCGTCCCCGTAGGTCGCCTCCGTGCCGCAGCGGTGACAAGTGATCCGGCGCTCGCCCGGAGGATCGGCCGTCAGGCCGTCCTCGGTCCTCCTGATTCCGGTCGCCGCCTCCCAACCGCAGTTCCGGCAGCGGACGAAGAGCTCCTCGTCGATGATCGGCATGGGGCGGAAGTATACACGGGCCGCTCCGCTACCACCGCTGTGGTGGCGTTCTCGTCGTGTGCCTTCTTACAGACAGGGCTCCGCCCCCGACACAGAATGGATGACGAGAGCTGTCGATTCCGATTCGATGGGAGGATACGATGCCGCAGAAGAGCTGGAGCAAGAAGGACGAGCGTCAATACGAGCACATCAAGGAAAGCGAGAAGCAGCGCGGCAAGTCCGAGGAGGGGGCCGAGGAGATCGCCGCGCGGACGGTCAACAAGCAGCGTCAGCGGGAAGGCCGGACCGAGAACCCGGTCCCGGGCGGGACCGGCAACCCGAACACGCGGCTCGAGGACCGGACGCTCCAGGAGCTCCGGAACCGCGCCGAGGAGTTGGAGATCGAGGGGCGGGCGTCGATGGACAAGGACGAGCTGGTCGAGGCGATCCGGGACCACCAGTAGCGGCGTC
>DASZOP010000127.1:0-7352 GCA_035550715.1 Gemmatimonadota bacterium
GACATCGCGCGCTGGGTGCTGGGCCAGGACGTGGTCGAGGTATTCGCGAAGGGGGCCGTGCTCGCCGACCCCATGTTCGGTCGCCACGACGACGTCGACACCACGGCCGCCACACTGGTCTTCGAGGACGGGGCCCTCGGCGTCATGACGGGAACCCGTCATGATCCGCTGGGATGCGACGTCCGGCTCGAGATCTTCGGGAGCGGCGACAGTGTGGTCGTCGGCTGGGACGAGCGGACGCCGCTCCGGTCCATCGAGCCCGGGATGCCGCCCGCCCCGGAGCGGCCGTACTCGCTCTTCCTGGACCGCTTCGACGGCGCCTATCGCCGCGAGCTGGCGACTTTCGTCGAGGTCGCCCGGGACCAGGCCGGGAGCCCATGCACGGTCGAAGACGCCGAGATCGCCCTCCGGGTCGCCCTGGCGTGCGACCGCTCCCGCAGGGAGGGGCGGCCCGTCCGGATCGAGGAGGTGACCGCCTGAAGGGCGCCCTGAAGCTGGCCGCCGCGCCCATTACCTGGGGGATCAGCGAGGTGCCGGGATGGGGCCGGCAGCTGGACGCCGGGCGGGTCCTCTCCGAGATCGCGCGCGCGGGTCTCGTCGCCACGGAGCTCGGCCCGCAGGGGTTCCTGCCCGAGGATCCCGCCACGCTCGAGGCCCGGCTGGCGGCCCACGGACTCGCGCTCGTGGGCGGGTTCGTGCCGGCCGTCCTGCATCGCCCCAAGATCCTGGACGAGGAGCTCGCACGGGTCGAAGCGGGGGCCAGGACATTGGCCTCCGCCGGCGCGGAGGTCCTGGTCCTGGCCGCCCGGGCCCCCGAGTCCGGCTACGACGCCGCCCGGGCCCCGACCCCTGCCGAGTGGGAGAGCCTCGCCCGCGGAATCGCCGCGACCCTCGAGATCGGCCGCACGCATGGGCTCGTCGTCGCCGTCCACCCGCACGTCGGGACCTTGATCGAGCGGGAGCCTGAGATCCGGCGTCTGCTCGAGTCGACCGCGGCCTCCCTCTGCCTCGACACGGGTCATCTGACGGTGGCCGGCGTCGACCCGCTCCGGGTCGCGAGGGCCGCCGCCGGCCGGATCGCCCACGTCCACCTCAAGGACGTCGACGGGGCGCTGGCGGCCCGGGTCCGCACCGGTGACCTCGGCTACCATGAGGCTGTCCGCCGGGGTCTCTACCGGCCTCTCGGCCAGGGGGACGTCGACGTGGCCGCCGTGGTGGAGATCCTCCGGGCGCAGGGATACGATGGGTGGTACGTGCTCGAGCAGGACCTGGTGATCGAGGACGAGGGGGACAGGGGCATTCCGCTGGAGAACGCGCTCCAGAGCGTGCGGTTCCTGAGCCGCTGGATGGCGGCATGACGTACGAGGTCCTCACGATCGGACGCGTCTCGGTCGACCTCTATCCGGAAGAGAGTGGCGTCCCGCTGGCCGAGGTCCGCACCTTCCACCGGTTCCTGGGGGGCGGCCCGACCAACGTGGCGGTGGCCGCGGCCCGGCTCGGGCGGCGCGCGGCGGTGATCACCAAGGTCGGGCAGGAGGGGTTCGGTCCGTACGTCCGGACCGCGCTCTCGGGGTTCGGCGTCGACGACCGCTACGTCGGGACCCACGCGGAGCTCCTGACCCCGATCGTCTTCTGCGAGCTGTATCCTCCCGACCACTTCCCGATCATCTTCTATCGCGAGCCCAAGGCGCCGGACCTGGAGATCCGGGAGGACGAACTCGACCTGGAAGCCGTCCGGTCGGCGGGCGTCTTCTGGACGACCGGCACCGGCCTCTGCGAGGAGCCGAGCCGGGGGACGACCCTGGCCGCGCTCCGGGAGCGCGGGCGACGCGGCCACACCGTGCACGATCTCGACTGGCGCCCCATGTTCTGGGACTCGGAAGAGGAGGCGCGTCCGCTCCAGCTCGAGGCCCTCCGGTGGGCGACCGCCGCGGTCGGGAACCGGGCCGAGGTCGCGCTTGCGGTCGGCGACGGGAGCGCGGAGGAGCAGGCGGAGCGCCTCCTCCGGCTCGGCGTCGAGCTGGCGTTCGTCAAGCTGGGGCCCGAGGGAACCCTGGTCGCGTGGTCCGGCGGCGCGGAGCGGGTGCCCGCCGTGCCGGTCGAGGTCGTCAACGGCCTGGGCGCCGGCGACGCCTTCGGCGGGGCCCTATGCCATGGGCTCCTGGCCGGCTGGGACCCCATCCGGATCGCCCGCTTCGCCAACGCGGCGGGCGCCCACGTGGCTGCCCGCCTCGCCTGCGCCGACGCGATGCCGACCGAGGACGAGGTCCGGGAGCTCCTGAGCCGCGCGGGCTGAGCCCGCGCTCTGACCTTCGACGGGATGCCGCCATGCTGGACGATGATCGCTTCCGCTCCCTGATCGAGGACCGAGCCCGGCATCCGGAGCGGATCGCCGAGCGGGCGCGCGCCCCCCGCCGGCGCCCCCTCCTCGGCGACGCGGGGACCCTCTTCCTGATCGCCGCCGATCACGCCGCGCGAGGCGTCCTCAAGGCCGGCGACCGGGCGCTGGCCATGTCCGACCGGCGGGAGCTCCTCGAGCGAATCCTGACCGCGCTCGACCAGCCGGGCGTGGACGGCCTCCTGGGGAGCCCCGACGTGATCGAGGACCTCCTCCTCCTGGATGCTCTCGACGAGAAGGTCGTGATCGGGACGATGAACCGGGCGGGCCTGGCCGGGGCGGTATGGGAGCTGGACGACCGGTTCACCGCCTACGACGCCGAGCACGTCGAGACAATGGCGCTGGACGGCGGAAAGATGCTGATCCGGCTGGACATGGACGATCCGGGAACGCTCGCGACGCTGGAGGCGTCCGCGCGGGCGGTCACGGCGCTCGCGCGCCGGGGTCGGGTCGCGCTCGTGGAGCTCCTCCCGGCGGCGCGCGACGGGGACGGGACGCTTCGGATCATGAAGGATCCGGACTCCCTCATTCGGGCGATCGGGATCGGTTCGGCCCTCGGGGCCACGTCGGCCTGGACCTGGCTCAAGATCCCGGTCGTGGACGACATGGAGCGGGTCATGGCTTCGACCACCCTGCCGACCCTTCTCCTGGGTGGTGACCCGGGCGACCGGGCGGCCGAGGTGTTCGAGGGGTGGCGGCGGGCGCTCGCGATCCCCCAGGTGCGCGGCCTGGTCGCCGGCCGGACGCTCCTCTTCCCCCCTGACGGAGACGTCGTCCGGGCGGTGTCCGAGGCGACCGCGATCGTGCACGGGCGATGACGGCGGAGCCGCGCCTGCACCTGCCTGACGGCACGGCCGGGGCGGACGGCGACCGGGTCGTGATCACGCCCGAGTCGGCGGGCTGGCGCTTCACGGGCCTCCGGGTGATCGAGCTCGTCCCCGGGGCGTCCCGGGAGCTCGCGACCGGCGATCTGGAGATGCTGGTGGTTCCGCTCGCGGGCGCGTGCGCGGTCGAGGTCGACGGGGAGCGGTTCGATCTCGAGGGACGGGCCGGCGTCTTCGAGCGGGTCACCGACTTCGTCTACGTCCCGATCGGGGCCTCGCTGCGCCTCCGGAGCGCCCGGGGCGGGGCGTTCGCGCTCCCCTCCGCGCGCGCCCGGCGTCGGCTCCGGCCCGCCTACGGGCCGGCCGACGCCGTCCCGGTCGAGGTCCGCGGGAGCGGGCCGGCCACCCGTCAGCTCACCAACTTCTTCGCACCCGGCGTGATGGAGGCCGAGCGGCTGGTGGCGGTCGAGGTCCTGACCCCGGCCGGCAACACATCCTCGTACCCGCCCCACAAGCACGACGTCGCGATCCCCGGCGGCGAAGCCGAGCTGGAGGAGATCTACTACTACCGGTTCGACCGGCCGCACGCCTTCGGCTTCCACCGGACGTACGCGGCCGAGGGCGACTTCGACGTCACGGCGGCGGTGGCCGATGGCGACGTGTTCCTTGTGCCCCGCGGCTACCACGGCCCGTGCACCGCGCTCCCCGGCTATCCGATGTGGTATCTGAACGTGCTGGCCGGGCCGGCCGACGAGCGCTCGCTCGCCTTCAGCGACGATCCCGTCCACGCGTGGATCCGGCCGTCGTGGGGCGCGGAAGCGCCCGATCCGCGGGTGCCGATGACGACCGCCGCGGGACGGCGGGTGCCATGAGCACCGTCAAGCTCACGATGGCGCAGGCCCTGGTCCGCTGGATGGCCGCGCAGCGGATCGAGAGGGACGGCGTCGAGCGACCCTTCTTCGCCGGCGTGTGGGGGATCTTCGGCCACGGGAACGTGGCCGGGATCGGCCAGGCGCTCCACCAGGAGGCGTCGCTCCGCTACGTCCTCTCCCGGAACGAGCAAGCCCAGGTCCACGCCGCCGCCGGCTACGCCCGGATGACGAACCGGCTCCAGACCTGGGCCTGCACGTCCTCGATCGGCCCTGGGGCGACCAACATGGTGACGGGCGCGGCCGGGGCGACGATCAACCGGCTCCCGGTCCTCCTCCTCCCCGGCGACACGTTCGCGAGCCGCCGGCCGGACCCGGTCCTCCAGCAGCTCGAGGTCCCCGGCTTTCCCTCGGTCACGGTCAACGACGCGTTCAGGCCCGTCTCCCGCTACTGGGACCGGCTGACCCGGCCCGAGCAGCTCGTCAGGGCGGCCCCCGAGGCGATGCGCGTCCTGACCGATCAGGCGGAGACCGGAGCCGTCACGCTGGCGCTCCCGCAGGACGTCCAGGCCGAGGCGTTCGACTACCCGGCGCGGATGTTCGAGGAGCGAATCTGGCGGATCGAGCGCCCCAAGCCGGACCAAACGGCGCTGGCCGAAGCGGCGGCGCTCGTTCGCGCTTCCAACCGGCCGCTGATCGTGGCCGGAGGAGGCGTCATCTATGCCGAAGCGACCGAGGCCCTCCGCCGGCTCGTCGAGGCGACCGGGATCCCGGTCGCGGAGACGATGGCCGGCAAGGGGGCGCTCGCCTTCGACCATCAATCGGCGCTCGGCGCGATCGGCGTCACCGGCACTCCGGGCGCCAATCGGACCGCCTGCGAGGCCGACCTGGTGATCGGGATCGGCACCCGGTGGTCCGACTTCACGACCGCATCGAAGACCGCCTTCCAGGATCCCGCCGTCCGGTTCGTGAACGTGAACGTGGCCCGCTTCGACGCCTTCAAGATGGCGGGGATCCCGATCGTGTCGGACGCCCGGGCCGCGATCGAGGAGCTGGCGGTGGCGCTCGAGGGGTGGTCCGTGGATGACGGCTACCGGGAACGCGCGGCGCGTCTCGCTCACGAGTGGGACGAGCGCGTGGCGGAGATCTACGCCCTCGGCCATCGACCGCGTCCCAGCCAGGGCGAGGTGATCGGGGCCGTCAACCAGGCCGCCGGTCCGCGCGACGTCGTGGTGGCGGCGGCCGGTAGCCTGCCGGGCGATCTCCACAAGCTGTGGCGCTGCCGCGACCCCAAGGGGTATCACGTGGAGTACGGCTACTCGTGCATGGGGTACGAGGTAGCTGGTGGGCTGGGGGTCAGGATGGCGGCGCCCGACCGCGAGGTCTTCGTCATGGTGGGGGACGGCTCCTGGCTCATGATGTCTTCCGAGATCGTCACCTCGCTCCAGGAGGGGTTCCGGCTGATCGTCGTCCTGATCGACAACCACGGCTTCGCTTCGATCGGCGGGCTGTCCGAGGCGGTGGGCTCGGGTGGCTTCGGGACGCGCTACCGGCGCCGGCGCAAGGAAGGCGACGTCGAACTGGAGGGCGAGCTCCTGCGGGTCGACTTTGCCGCCTGCGCGGCGTCGCTCGGCGCGCACGCCGTTCGCGCCGAAACGATCGCCGACCTCGACGCCGCGCTCGCCGAGGCCCGCGAGGCAGACCGGACCACGGTCGTCACGATCGAGACCGACCCGTCGGTGCCGGTCGGCTCGTTCGATTCGTGGTGGGACGTGGCGGTCGCCGAGGTCAGCGAGCAGGATCCGGTGCGGGAGGCCCGCGCCCGCTACGAGAAGGACCGACGGAAGGAGAGCTGGTTCGCATGAAACCCCGCCCTCGACTCGCCCTCGCCGCCCTCGCCCTCGCCACGGCCTGCGTCCACCGCGCGCCGGCGCCCGAGACTCGCGCCCCGGGTACTCCGGCGACGGACCGGCCGGCCCTCGTCGTCATGCTGGTCGTCGACCAGCTCGGCGAGCCCCTCCTCGAGCGGTACGACGACCTCTTCACGGGCGGCTTCCGGCGGCTCCTCGACGAGGGCCGCTTCTACGTGAACGCGACCCACGACCACGCCATCACCAAGACGGCCCCCGGCCACGCCACCCTCTCCACCGGCGTCTACCCCGCGCGCCACGGGATCGTGTCCAACGAATGGTTCGAGGAGACGGACGGCGGATGGGTCGAGGTCGAGAACATGGAGGACCCGTCCGAGAGCATCGTCGGCCATCCCGAGCTGACGGGGGTCTCTCCGCACCGCCTCATGCGTTCGGGGCTCGCCGACTGGCTGCGGGAAGCGGAGCCCGCCTCGGTGGTCGCCTCGGTCTCGGCCAAGGATCGGGGCGCCGTCCTGCCGGCGGCTCACGTCCGCGGGCAGGTGTGGTGGTTCGAGGACACGGCCGGCCGGTTCGTGACCTCGACCTACTATCGGGACGGGAACCCCGAATGGGCGGACGTCTTCCACGCGACCCGGATGGCCGCCTACGCCGCGGACACAGTCTGGTCGAGCACGATCCCCCAGGCGGTCCTTGGCCGGAGCCGGCCCGACACCGCGGCCTACGAGGGCGATGGCGTCCACACCTTCTTCCCCCACCGCTACGCGGGCGAGGGTGATCCCGACGCCTTCTGGGAGTGGTTCGCCGACACTCCCATGCTGGACGCGGCGACGCTCGACTTCGCGGAGGTCCTCGTCGCCGAGCTGGAGATGGGACGGGATACGGTTCCCGACTTCCTGAACGTCTCGGTCTCTCAGACCGACCGGGTCGGGCACGACTACGGTCCGTGGAGTCGCGAGCAGCTCGACAACCTGCTGCGTCTGGATCGCCGGTTGGGGACGTTCTTCGACCTTCTCGACCGGACGGTCGGCGAGGGCCGGTGGATCGTGGCTCTCTCCGCCGACCATGGTTACCTGGTGACCCCCGAAGACCTCCACGCGACCGGCGATTCCCAGGCGCGACGGCTGACGACGGACGAGCTCGCGGTCCTGGATTCACTGGCTGAAAGCGGCTCGGGAAGCACGCCCGACAGCCTGGCGGCCTATCTCCGGGCGCTCCCCTTCGTGGCCGACGCGTGGACCTGGCGAGAGCTCACCGAAGGACAGCCGGCGGACTCCTTCGCCGTGCTCGCCCGGCATTCCCTGTTCCCGGGACGTGCGGGCGGCGAGCTCGGCGGCCGGGGCATCGAGATCCGGCTGGCGCCCGAGCTGATCGAGGACGAGCGCGGGACGGG
>DASZOP010000128.1:0-32865 GCA_035550715.1 Gemmatimonadota bacterium
CACGGGTGGCTCGGTCCGGATCCCGGCCGCGTTCAACGGGATCGTCGGTCTGAAGACGACCGACGGCGCGATCCCGACCGCCGGCTGCGTCCCGCTCTCCCCGACCCTCGACACGCTCGGGCCTCTGGCCCGGACCGTCCCGGACGCATGGCACACGTGGCGGGCCTTGGCCGACCTCCCGCCCGCCCCGTTTCCGGGCCCGGCGGAGGACCGCCTCCGCCTCCTCGTCCCCGAGAGCCTGGCGGCCGGTCTCGAGCCGGAGGTCGCCCGCGCGTTCCAGGATGCCTGCGAGCGCCTGGCCGCGGCCGGGCACGCGCTCGAGCGTAGCCCGGTTCCCGTCCTCGACGAGGTCGCCGAGCTCTACGCCCGGCACGGCACCTTCGCCGGCATCGAGGGGTTCGCGCTCCATCGTGAGCTCCTCGAACGGGGCGGCGGCCGGATCGATCCGCGCGTCTCGACACGGATCCTCGCCTACGCGGACCGCACCCGCGATGACCTGGCGCGGCTGGTCGAGGCACGGGCCCGGGTCCGCCGCGAGATGGACGGAATCGCCCGGCCGTACGATGCCCTCGTCGCACCGACCGTCCCCATCCTGCCGCCCCGGATCCGCGATCTCGCGTCCGACCTCGCATACCTCGAGGCCAACGCGAGCGTCCTCCGGAACACCCAGATCTTCAACTTCCTCGGCTGGCCGGCGGCGAGCGTTCCCTGCGGGCGGACGCCGGCGGGCCTGTCGGTCGGGCTCATGGTCGCGGCAGGCTCGTCTTCCGGGGAGGAGCGGGTCCTCATGATCTCGGCGGAGGTCTTCGGAGCCGGGGAGGTGTGAGCCCGGACGGGCGCTCAGCGTCCGGGAGAGGTCAGCGGACGCTCAGGTCGGCGTACAGGCGATACGTGCCGGGCGTCCCGCAGAGCGGGAGCCAGAGATCCGTGTGGGGGGTCTCCGAGAGCCGTCCGGCGAACGCCGGGACGCCGTCGAACTCGCCCACGTCGACCAGGTTGTCGGGATCGATCGGCTCGGCGCTACCCACCGGATCGAACTCCCGCCCGTCGAGCTGGATCGGGGCTCCCCCGGCGTACCAGTCACGGGCGTCCAGGCACGCCGGCCGGGTGTCTTCCCAGACGGGCACGGGCAGCTCCTCGCGCGCCACCTCGATCGCGATCGGCCGGGAGGGCCGGTCGGTCCGGACCATCCGGCGCTCCGGGAGCAGCCGGTCCGGGCTCGGGAAGGGGTTGGGCGGCGGCTCGACCGACACCGGCGGGCTCTCGATGGCCGCGGGCGGGGTCTCCGACGCCCCGGACGCGGTCCCCGACGCCCCGGGGGCCGTCCCCGACGATCCGGTCTGCGCCTCCGACGTCGGCTCCCGGACGACGGCCCGGGCGACCCGGGCCGGTTCATCCTCCGGCGACGATCCGCCCCGGGCCGGGCTCGACACCGCCGGTCGGTCTTCGGCCACCGGCGATTCGTTTGCGGCGGGTGAATCCGGCTTCGCCGTCGCGGCGTAGGTCAGCCGCTCCAGGCGATCGGACGCCGTCCCCATCTCGATCCTCTGCCCGTCGGAGAGGTCGAGCGTCTTGAGGAAGACACCGGGCGCATGTCGAGCCGGGACGGCGATGCGGGCGTCGACCAGCTCCAGCTCCAACGCGGACGGATCCCCGAAGTTCCCGATCGCGAACGACGTGAAGCCGATTCCGGGGACGAAGCCTCGCACCTCGTGTTCGGTGCGCGACTCGAGGGCGAGGACGAAACCGCGGTGCGCGGCGGCGTCCTTGAGCCGGGCTACCGGCATCCGCTGGACCGGGCCTTCGCCGCGGACGAACCAGCACGTCCCCGGTCCCCTCCGCGACTCGTCCCGGGGCGAGCAGAAAGACCTCCCTTCGGCGAGCGGCAGATCGAGCACGATTTCGGAGCCGAGCAGCAGGTCCGCCAGGGAGTCCGACGGGTCCGCGACCCGCCGCAACGCCTCGCGTGCCTGGTCACCTCGTACCAGATAAACCGAGGACGCGATCTGGAGAAGGCCGAACTCGCCGGTGAACCGGTCTTGTTTCGTGGTCACCAGATCGGCGGGATAGCCGGCGAGGAGGGCCGCACGGACACCGGCCCGCTCGACCACGTTCACGACCCGCATCTCGAGCTCGACGCGCTCTTCGAGAACCCGCCTCGAGTTCCGCGGGACCCACCAGACGGTTCCTTCGTAGCTCCAGGTGTTCCCCGGGGCGAGTGGCAGAATGTCGAACAACGCCTCCTGGGCGGACGCGGAGCGGGCAGGAAAGAGCGCGGCGAGCCCGGCGACCGCCAGAACGGTCCCGAGCCGGCCCCGACAGCGGATGGGCGTGACGTCCACGGGGGTGGTAGGCTCCAGGTCGAAAGATGCGGCTCCGCCTCTATATAGCGCAAACGGGGCCCGGATGGGCTCGCCAGGCCGCCGGGAGCCGGTGGATCAGGTTCGCAAGTCCTTGCCGTCCATGACCGCCGGCTGGTTTATCCCCTGGAGCGCCAGCAGCGTCGGGACCGCGTCCCGGAGAGCGCTCCCCTCCCGGAGGGCCCGCTCCTCGTTCGAAACAAGGATACACGGGACGAGGTTGGTCGTGTGGGCGGTGTGGGGCGAGCCGTCCTCCTCGATCATCGTCTCGGCGTTCCCATGGTCGGCCAGGACGACGAGTGCCCCGTCCGGCTCGGCCTCACGGAACGCCTCCACCACCTTTCCCAGGCCCGCGTCGACGGCCTCGACCGCCCGGATCGCCGCCTGGAGAACCCCGGTATGCCCCACCATGTCGGGGTTGGCGTAGTTGAGGACGAAGGAGTCGAACCGCCCGGAGCGGATCGCCTCGACCAGCCGGTCGGTCACCTCCGGCGCCGACATCTCGGGCTGGAGGTCGTAGGTGGCGACCTTGGGCGAGGCGACGAGGATCCGCTCCTCGCGGTCGTAGGGCTCCTCGCGGCCGCCGTTGAAGAAATACGTGACGTGGGCGTACTTCTCGGTCTCGGCGATCCGCAGGTTCGAGCACCCGGCCCGCTCCCAGACCTCGCCCGCCACCTCGGTCAAGGCCCGCGATGCGAACGCGAACGGGAGGTCGAAGGTCCGATCGTACTGGGTCATGGAGGCGAAGTGGAGACCGGCGGGAAGCTCGCGCTCGAAGCCGTCGAACACGGGGTCGGTGAACGCCCGCGTGAGCTGGCGGGCGCGGTCGGCGCGGAAGTTGAAGAAGATGACCGCGTCACCGCCTTGCACGCGCGGTGTCCAGTCCACGACGATCGGCTTCACGAACTCGTCCGTGACCTCGCGCGCATAGCTCTCGCGAAGGGCTTCCTCGGGATCGCCCGTCGTCGCGCAGGCCCGGCCTTCGACGAGCGCGTCCCAGGCGACCCGCGTACGGTCCCAGCGCCGGTCCCGGTCCATCGCGTAGTAGCGCCCGACGACGGTCGCGATCCGGCCGACGCCCATCTCCTCGATCGCCCGCCGAATCTCGCTCAGGTAGCCGACCCCGCCCGTCGGGCTCGTATCGCGGCCGTCGGTGAAGGCGTGGATCGCGACCGCGGACAGCTCCTGGCGCCGGGCCAGCTCGAGGAGCGCGATCAGGTGCCGGAGATGGCTGTGGACGCCGCCATCGGAGACGAGCCCCATGAGATGCAGCGTGCCGCCGGTCTCCCGGGCGTGACCGATCGCGTCCAGGAACACCCGGTTCTCGAAGAAGGCGCCGTCCTCGATCGCCTCGTCGATCCTGAGGATGTCCTGCTTGACGAGCCGGCCCGCGCCCAGGTTCAGGTGGCCGACCTCGCTGTTCCCCATCTGCCCGTCGCCCAGGCCGACCGCCCTCCCGGACGCCTCGAGGCGCGTGCGGGGGAACCGCTCCCACAGGCCGTCGAAGACGGGGGTCCGGGCGAGGGCGACCGCGTTCCCCTCACGGCCGTCGCGAAGGCCCCAGCCGTCCAGGACGATGAGCCCGACCCGGCGCAGGTGCTAGATCCCCATCTTCTTCCGACCCTTGTCCACGAGCTCGCTCGCCGTGTCGAGGGCGCCCGACGCCTTCTCCTGCCAGACACCGCTCTTCTTGACGAGCTTCTTCCGCGTCTTGTCGCCCCGCTCGGGGGCGTACAGGAGGGCCAGAAACCCGCCGATGGCGAGCCCGATCAAGAGGCCTCCCAGGAATCCGTTCTCATGGTTACGCATGATCCCTCTCCTTGGCGTTGGGGGTGCGGCCGTCGAGGGCGAAGTCGGTGCGGATCCGGGCCAGGGTCCGGTCCGCGGCGGTCACGAGGTCCTCGAGCGATCCGTCGTTCACCACAACATAATCGCTCCGGGCCAGCTTCTCCGCATCGGGCATCTGGGCGGCCATGATGCGGGCGATCCGGTCGTCGTCCAGGCCGCGAGTTCTTCTCAGGCGCTCGGCCCGGACCTCGGGCGGAGCCGTCACCAGGACGACGGCGTCGAGATCATCCTCCATGCCGAACTCGAAGATGAGTGCGGCGTCGACCACGGCGAGCGGCTGGCCGCTCCGCGCCGCCCGATCGAGCTCGGCCCGTAGCCGCTCGAGGAGCGGCGGATGGACGATCGCGTTCAGGCGCTGGACGCCGTCGTCGTGGGTGAACGCTCTCTCGCCGAGGGCGGCTCGGTCGATCGTGCCGTCGGGGGCGAGGATCCCCCCGCCGAACGCATCGACCAGCGCCTCCCTGGCGGCTTCGTCCTCGTGGAGCACGGCATGCCCCAGCCGGTCGGCGTCGATCACCTGGACGCCGGATTGACGCCAGCGGTCGGCGACCGTCGTCTTGCCGCCAGCGACGTTGCCGGTCAGGCCGATCGAGATCAAGGGTGAGTGTCGGACGAGGCCGGCTGCGTTTCGCGACCGGCCTGAAGGTGCATTTCACCCACGTCGAGCTCGAGCTCGCCGCGGACCGTGCCCACGTAGACGCTCAACCCGTAGGTGCCCTCCGGTAGGATGTCCCCGAGGATCTCCGCCGCGCTCGTGATCGGCGTCAAAAACTCCTGGCTCTTACGAGGGCCGAGGGGGATGTGAGCAGTCCCGCAATGATAGAGGATCCAGGAACCTCTCCCGGGTTGTTTCTGGTCCCATGCAGGAGTCGGATCTCCGGGACGATAGACACGGAGCCAAGACCCGCAACTCGTGATGTCAATGCGTCGAGGTCGGTCCGTCCGGTTCAGGAACACCATCCGGCCCTGGAACCCTGCCGGCATGGTGTCCACAGGCACGACATCCGCACGGATGGAAACACCGTCATCCTCGATCCTGTCCCGAGACGGAGCACCGGCGCAGGCCGTGATCGGGGCGAGCCCGAACACCAGAGTGGTCATGAGCTTCGGCGCGGAAATCAGATGTCTCGGGCCCCCGAGTGACGTTCAGCGCGGGATCGCCAGATCCGTCGTCCCGGTGTCGATCTCGACCACGCCGCCGTCCGGGCGCAGGTAGATCGCGATCCGGTACTCGCCGTCGGGAAGATCCTCGCCCAGGATGTCGTAGCCGCTGGCGGTCGGGGTCGAAACCTCCTGCGTGGCGCCCGGGGCGAGCTCGACCGGGACGAGGGCCATCGTGCACATCTGCCCGCCCGACTGGTCCCATACCGGCTCGGCCTCGCCCGCCCGGTAGGCGCGGAGGAGCGCCACGCAGCCGTCGGGGAAGGTGACCGTCCGGGTCTCCGCGGAACGGTTGGCGATCGTGACCCGGCCGCTCAGCTGGACGGGGAAGGACTCCATGACCCGCACCTCGCCCGTGTACTCGATCCCGTCCTGGACCACGGCGCCGCCCCGGGGCGGGCCGCCCCCCGGCAGGCTGCCGTCGGAGCTCGGGGTGTTGGCGCCGGTGCACGCGATCAGCGTGGCGGCCGCGAGCGACCGCCACGGATGTCCGGCCGCCCTCATGGTTTCGCGCCTCCGGAGCGGGCCAGGAGCGCCTCCATCTTGCCCAGCAGGCGCTCCATCTCGATCGGCTTGGTGTCGTAGTCGTCGCAGCCCGCCTCGAGCGCCTTTTCCCGGTCCCCGGACATCGCATGCGCGGTGAGCGCGATGATCGGGAGAGCCTCCGTCGCTGGATCGGCCTTGAGTTGCCGCGTGGCGTCCCAGCCATCCACCTCGGGGAGGCTCATGTCCATGAGCACGAGATCGTAGTCCATCGTCTGCGCCATCTCCACGCCCTGCCGGCCGTCGATGGCAAGGGCGACGTCGTACCCCTTCCGCGCCAGCCGTCGCGACAACATGTCCCGGTTCATCTCGTTGTCCTCGACGAGAAGAATCCTCGTCATGCAACCTCCTCCTCTTCCGCATTGGGCTCCGCAGCCGCGCCCGCGGCCGTCGGGAGACGGATCGTGAACGTGGAACCTCCTCCGGGCTCGCTTTCGAGCTCGATGCCACCGCCCATCATCTCACAGAATCGCTTGCTGATCGCCAGACCGAGCCCGGTGCCGCCGAACCTGCGAGCTGTCGACGTCTCGGCCTGCGCGAACGCCTCGAACACCTTCTGCTGCTGCTCGGCCGTCATGCCGATACCGGTGTCCCGCACGCGGAAGACCAGGGTTTCGTCACCGCCGTTCCTCTCACGCGCGACCTCCAGGCCGATCTTTCCTTGCGACGTAAACTTGCTCGAGTTGGACAGAAGGTTCAAAAGCATCTGGCGGATCTTGGTCAGGTCTCCCTGCATCTTCCCTACCCCGGCCGGGCAGCTCACCGCGAAATGGTTGGCGTTCTTCTCGATCAGCGGCCGGGCCGTCGACGCGACGTCGTCGATCATCTGCCGGATGTCGAACTCCTCGAGATAGAGTTCCATCTTGCCGGCCTCGATCTTCGAGAGATCGAGCACGTCGTTGATCAGCGCGAGGAGGTGCCGGCCCGCCGTGTGGATCTTGCCCAGGTCGGGCACCAGCTCGGTCTGACCGAGGTCCGCGACCTCTTCCTGCAACATCTCGCTGTAGCCGATGATCGCGTTCAACGGCGTCCGAAGCTCATGGCTCATGTTCGCCAGGAACTGGCTCTTGGCGCTGTTCGCCGCCTCGGCGTCCCGACGCGCTTCGAGCAGCTCCGTGATGTCGTGGTACAGACCCATGAGCCCGAGACGTTCTCCCTCGACGTCGACGGGTACCCCCAGGATCTCGACGTCTACGAAGGCGCCGTCCTTGCGCCGGCGGCGCCCGATGCCGTGCACGGCGTGGTCGAACGCCTCGCGGGTGTAGGCCTCCGCCTCGGAGCGTGTATCGGCGGTCGAGATGAGATCGTCCAGCGGCCGGCCGACCGCCTCGGCAGAGGAATATCCGAACAGCTTCTCGAAGGCGGGGTTGCACGAGACGACCTCGTGATCGAGTCCCAGGGAGACGATGGCCACCGGGCTGTTCAGCACGAGCGACTCGAAATACTCCCGCTGTCGACGCGCCTCGGTGTAGAGCCGCGCGTTCTCGATCGCGATCGCCGCTTGCGGCGCGAACATGTTCAGCAGACGGAGGTCTTCCTCGATGAATACGTGATCCGGGTCCGAGTGCACGGTGGCGATGGCGCCCACCAGCCGGCGACCGATCAGAAGCGGGGCGGCCATGACCGAATGGACCATGACGTCCGAGTACTTCTCGGAGCGGCCCATCCACTCGTGGTACGAGGGGATGATCAGCGGCTCGAGAGATCGCGCGACCGCCCCCATCGCTCCCTCATCGAGCTTGAGACGGGTGCCGGTCGAGTCCTTGCCGACGCTGCGGCTGGCAACGACAACAAGCTCCCCTCGCTCTTCGTCGTAGATCGCCACCTCGCCACCCGACACGCCGAGCTGGGTGACCGCGCGATCGATTACCGCCTGCAGAACGCGGGACAGCTCGAGCTCGGAGGAGAGATCGGCCAGCGTGTCGAGGAGCGCCTTGTGCTCGTCGGCGCGCCGGCGCTCCGCCTCCAGGAGCCGCACGCGTGCTATGGCGATGGAAGCTTGATCGACGGCCGCTTCCAGGATCTCGAAGTCCTCCTCGTCGAAAGCGTCGCGCTCGTCGCTCTCGACTACGAGGACGCCGATCGTCTCACCGTCGATTCGGAGCGGGATGTCCACCTCGGAGCCACGCACCCGGCTGGGCAGGTAGCGGGATTCACGGGTCACGTCGGGGGTGTAGTGAAGGGTCCCGTCCTCGACCGCCCGCTCGCTGATACCCTCTCCCTTGTGGACACGCCAGTTCTCCGGCGCATCCGGCCAGCCGGCGCTAGCACGCAGGACACGGTCGCCATTCTTGGGGTCGATGATGAAGGCCCCGAGGAAGCTGTAGCCGATGGCCTCGTCATGCAGGCCGTCGACCATCGCCCGATAGATGTCGTCTTCGGTGTGGGCCGATACGATCCGGGTCGTCAGACGCAGCAGTGCGGCCTGGCGATGGGCCAGCGCGGAACCCCGCGACGTGGATCGTCGGGTCACGCGACCGGACCCTCGGAGGCGGACCGGGCGTGCAGAGCCACCAGGTCCTGTATTTCGTGCAGGAATCGATCCCGCGACCCCTTCTGCACGATTCGCTCCACGCCTCCGTTCAGCCGCATATGATCGTCATGGGTCAGCTCCTTGGCCGTAACCACGACGACCGGCACCTGCGGAGCCTCACCGTCACGGAGGGCTTCAAGGAACTGGAAGCCGTCCATCTCCGGCATCATCAGGTCGAGCAGGACGAGCGCGGGATGGGATTCTCCAAGACGCTCGAGGGCGACGCGCCCGTTCTCCGCCTCGTCGACCTCCCATCCCTCGGCCTCGAGCGCGCGACGGATGAGTGTCCGCGCCGACTCGTCGTCTTCGACGACCAGCACCCGCCGGGCCGTGTCCGAGCGGGTGTACCGGGCGAGAACGGCCGCCAGCCGCTCGCGGTCGATCGGCTTGGTCAGGTACTCGGACGCACCGAGCGCGATGCCCAGATTCCGCTGATCGGTGATCGTCGCCATGATGACCGGGATGTCCGCGAGGTCGGGGTCGCTCTTCAGCTCCTTGAGCACCTCCCAGCCGTCCATCTCGGGCATCAGGACGTCCAAGGTGATCACGTCCGGCCGTTCATCCCGCGCGGCTTCGAGGCCGGCCCGGCCATTGGCGGCCTGCACGACGCGGAAGCCGGCTCGCGTCAGATGCCGCGCCATGAGCTCGCGAGCGGTCGGCTCGTCGTCGACGACCAGCACGGTCCCGGCGACGGCGGGCCCGACGGGCTCGCCCGCGGTGCTCGCTGTCTCGGTCTTGGCGGCGAGCACGCGGGCAGCGGGTGCGACGGCCGGAAGCCGGACCGTGAACGCCGAGCCCTCACCCTCCTTGCTCGTGACCGCGATATCGCCGCCCATCATGCGACAGAACTGCCGGCTGATCGCCAAGCCCAGTCCTGTTCCGCCGTAGCGCGCGGACGTGGACGCAGAGGCCTGCGTGAAGGCCTGGAACAGCCGCTCCATCTGATCGGGGGACATCCCGATCCCGTCATCGGCCACGGTGAAGCGCACCCATTCGCCGTCCTCGATCGTTCCGCGCTCCCGCGCCACCGCGAGCCGCACGCTGCCGCCATCAGTGAACTTACAGGCGTTCGACAGCAAGTTGAGCAGGATCTGGCGGATCCGGGTGACGTCCGACTGCATCGTGCCCAGGTCACCGAGCCCTTCCACACCCAGCCGGGTTCCGGTCTTCTCCGCTAGGGGCTGCGCGGTCGCGATCACGTCCGCGATCACGCGGTCGAGATCGAACTCCTCGACATATAGATCCATCTTGCCGGCTTCTATCTTCGATAGGTCGAGGATGTCGTTGATCAGGGACAGAAGATGTCGTCCCGCCGAGTGGATCTTGCCGAGATCGGCGAGCATGGCCGTGCTCCCCTCGTCCTCGGCCTCTTCGACCAGCATCTCGCTGTATCCGATGATGGCGTTGAGCGGCGTTCGCAGCTCGTGGCTCATGTTGGCGAGAAACTGGCTCTTGGATCGACTGGCGCCTTCGGCCTCACGGCGTGCCTGAAGCAGCTCGCTGATATCGTGGTACAGCGCCATCATGCCGACCATTTCCTCTCCCATCATGACCGGGATGGAGGCGATTTCGACGTCTACCATGGAACCGTCCTTGCGACGTCGCTGCCCGATCCCGCCCACCTTCTTCCCGGCCATCGTCTGCTCGGTATACGCCCGCACCTCGGCCCTCGAGCCCTCGGTCTGCACCAGCTCGTCGAGATTGACGCCGATCACTTCGTCCGAGGTGTAGCCGAACATCCTCTCGAAGGCCGGGTTGCACGAGGTGATCCGGAAGTCGCGATCGAGATTCACGATGGCCACCGGATTGTTGATCACGAGGCTTTCGAAATAGCGCTGCGCGGAAGAAAAAAGCCGGGCGTTCTCGATCGCGATCGCAGCCTGGGGCGCGAACAGCTCGAGCAATCGGAGGTCCTCCGGCCCAAACTCCCGCCGGGGATCGGAGTGGACGGCCGCGATGACGCCCACCAGCCGGCGGCCGATCATCAGCGGCGCCGCGAGCACCGTCTGAACGGAGTTCTGGGCGTACTTTGACGAGCGCGACTCCCATTCCTGATAGCGGGAGATGATGAGAGGCTCGTGCGTTTCCGCAACATGGCCCATCGCCCCCTCGCCGATGGCCATTCGCGAGCCCACCGAGTCGGTGTCCATGTTGTGACTGGCGACGATGACGAGGTCGTCCTTCGACTCGTCATACGTCGACAGCTCGCCGCCCGCCACGTCCAGCAGCTTGACCGCCCGTTCGAGCACACCCTGGAGCACGTTCGAGAGCTCGAGCTCTCCCGAGAGGTCCTGCATGGTCTCCAGGATCGCCTTCTGCTCCTCGGATCTCCGCCGCTCGGCGTCGAATAGACGCGCGTTCTCGATCGCGATCGCCGCCTGCGGCGCGAACATCTCCAACCGTCGCAGATCGGCCTCGTCGAATTTCCTCTTGGGATCGGAGTGCACGCTGACGATCACCCCCACCAGGCGGCTCCCGATCATCAGGGGCGCGGCCATCACCGCCTGGATGAGACTCTGGTCGTACTTGTGCGAGCGATGCTCCCATTCCTGGTAGCGAGGGATGATCAGCGGCTCGAGGGTCTGCGCCGCCCATCCCATCGCTCCCTCGCCGATCGCCATCCGCGTGCCTACCGTGTCGAGTGGCATGTTGTAGCTGGCCACGATCGTGAGCTCCTGCTTCGAATCGTCGTAGGTGGCCAGCTCCCCGCTGGTCACGCCCAGCAGATCCACGGCGCGCTCGAGCACCTTTCCGAGGAGCTTCGACAGGTCGGTCTCCGCCGACAGGTCCGCCAGCGAGTCGAGGAGCGCCCTCTGCTCCGATGCCCGCTCGCGCTCGGCGGTGAAGAGCCGCGCGTTCTCGACCGCGATCGCGGCCTGAGCCGCGAACAGCCCGAGCAGCCGCAGATCGGTGTCCCCGAACTCGTGCTCCGGATCCGAGTGGACGCTGACGATGGCGCCCACGAGACGGCTACCGATCATGAGCGGCGCCGCCATGACACCCTGGATCGCGTCGCCGTCATACTGGGGCGAGCGCCCGGCCCACTCCTGGTAATTCGGGATGATGAGCGGCTCGTGGGTGACCGCGACGTGTCCGATCGCACCCTCACCGACCGACATCCTTCTGCCCACGGTGTCCGTCGGCATGTTCGCGCTGGCGACGACCACAAGGTCACCATTGGTCTCGTCGTACACCGCCAGCTCACCACCCGTGACGCCGAGCAGCGTGACCGACCGTTCGAGTACGACCTGGAGGAGCCGGTCGAGCTCGAGCTCGCCGGAGAGATCCGCCAGCGTGTCCAGGAGGGCCCGCTGCTCGGCGATCCGGTCACGCTCGGCCTCCAACAGGCGTGCCCTCGCGATCGCGATCGAGGCTTGGCTTGCCGCCGCCCCAAGAATCTCGAGGTCGCCCTTCTCGAAGGCGCGACGCCGATCCCGCTGGACGACGAGCTCTCCGATCGCGATCTGGCCGACGCGCAAAGGCAACTTGAGCTCCGACACGGAGGATGCCTGCCGCCGGCCGAACTCGCCCACGCTCGCCTTGAGGGTCGGCTCGAAGGACTGGGCGCCAGTCAGGTACAGCCCTACCCCCTCGAAGCCGAACACCTCCTGGCGGAGGCCCTCGACGACCCTCTGGCAGACCTCGTCCTCGCCCCTGGCTTCGGCGATCGTCGTGCTGAGGGTCAGGAGCGCCGATCGCATCCGCGCGACGGCGACGTCCGGGGATGGAGAGCCGGGATGATTCACAGCTGCGCCTCCACGCTCCCGAGCTCGGCCGCAACGGCCGGGAGCCGCACCGTGAACCTCGATCCGCGGCCGACTTCACTCTGGACCTCGACGTCGCCCCCCATCATGCGGCAGAACCGTCGCGAGATGGCCAGCCCGAGCCCGGTCCCACCGTACTTGGCGGACGTGGACGCCTCGGCCTGGGAGAAGGCCTCGAACAAACGTCCCATCTGCTCCGGTGTCATGCCGATCCCCGTGTCGCTGACGTGGAACTCGACCCAGCCATTGCCGCCCCCCGTCCGGTTCGCTTCCATGCGAATCGTGCCATTGTGCGTGAACTTGCAGGCGTTGGAGAGGAGGTTGAGGAGAATCTGGCGGACACGCGTGGGATCCAGGCGCATCTCTCCGTCGATCGCACAATCGGCCTCAAGCCGGTTGCCGTTCCGCTCCGCCAACGGGCGTGCGGTGGTGACAACATCCTGTATGAGCGATCTCACATCGAACGCCACCAGATGCAGCTCCATCTTGCCGGCTTCGATCTTCGACAAGTCGAGGATATCGTTGATGAGAGTCAGGAGATGATGACCGGCGAAGCCGATCTTCTCGAGATCGGAGACGAAGTCGTCGAGCTTCCTGTCCTCCGCTTCCTCACGCAGCATCTCGCTGTAGCCGATGATTGCATTCAGGGGTGTGCGGAGCTCGTGGCTCATGCTGGCGAGGAACTGGCTCTTGGCGCTGTTGGCGGCCTCGGCCTGGCGGCGTGCGTCGAGCAGCTCGCTGATGTCGTGATAGAGGGCCATCAGGCCCACGCGATTGCCGTCCACGACGACCGGGACGCCAAGCACCTCGACGTCGACCAGCGAGCCATCCTTGCGGCGACGCTTGCTGATCGCCTTGACGGTCCGGTTTCCAAGCGCCTGCTCCGTGTACGATACCGCCTCGGTCCGCGTCTCCTCGGTGGTGATGAAATCGTCGAGGTTCTTTCCGAGGACCTCTTCCTGCGAGTAGTCGAACAGTTTCTCGAACGCCGGATTGCAGGAGACCACGTCGTGATTCACGTCGAGGGTCACGATCGCCACCGGATTGTTCTCCACCAGATCGTGGAAGTACTGATGCTGCTGCCGGGACGCGGTATACAGGCGCGCGTTCTCGATTGCGATCGCCGCCTGCGAGGCGAACATGTTGACCAGCCGCAGGTCATCGGCGCCGAACCGGCGCTCCGGGTCGCGATCCATGACCGCGATCGCCCCTACCAGCTTTCCTCCGATCAGGAGCGGAGCGGCCATCACGCCATGGAAATCGACCTTGGCGTACTGGTCGGACCTTCCCTCCCATTCGTGATACGAAGCGATGATGAGCGGCTCGAGCGTCTGAGCGACCCGGCCCATCGCGCCCTCGCCGAGCGCCATGCGGGTCCCGGTCGTGTCGCGGTTCCCCATCGTGATGTGGCTCGCGACGACGACCAGCTGCCGGACCTCCGGTTCATAGATCGCCAGCTCCCCGTGGCTCACGTGAAGGAGCGCCACCGCGCGCTCGAGCACCGCCTGGAGCAGGGACCCGAGCTCGAGCTGGGCCGACAGGTCCGAAATCGTGTCCAGGAGGGCCTTCTGCTCGCTCGCCTGCCGGCGCTCGGCGGCCATCAGGCGCGCCCGGCCGACTGCGATCGCGGCCTGGTTCGCGGCCGAGGTCAGGATCTCGAAGTCCTGCGCCGCGAACGCCTCCGGCCGGTCGCTCTCCACGACCAGGACGCCCACCAGATCCTGGCCGACCTTCATCGGGACGTCGATCTCGGAACCGGTGTTCCGGGTCGGTAGGTAGCGCGTGTCCTGGGTGACCTGAGGGGTGTAATGGAGCTTTCCGTCGAGGAGCGGGCGCTCGCTAAGACCGGTCCCGGGCTTGATCCGGAGGTCGGCCGGCGCTTCCGCCCAGCCGGCGCTCGCGACCAGGACCCGGTCACCCGTCTCGCCATCGACCAGGAGCAGGGCCAGGAAGTCGTAGCCCAATGCCTCGTCGTGGAGGCCCTCGACGACCGCCCGGCAGATGGCGGGCTCGGTTTCCGCCGCGGCGATCGCCGTGCCGAGGCGCAAGAGAGCGGCCTGCCTCAGGGCCAGGTGGCTCTGCGGCAGGGTAGAACCCGGGGACCGCGCGGCGCTCAGAAGTGGGGTTCGCTCCGGAGTATGGTATGGGCGTGATGGGCCGTGCTAAGATAGCGTCCGTTCCCCCAATCGGCCTTCCCCCTCGACGTCGGACGAATTCCATGCCCGCCGAGCGCGACGAGTCCCTGAGGATCCGGCTGACCGGTCTGAGGCACGACCTGCGGGATCAGATCGGGGTCGTGGTCGAGAGCGCCGAGCTCCTCCTCGATGATGGCGACCGGGGATCCTCTCCGGCGTTCGACGCGGACGTGGACCGGATCCTGGCGGCCGCCCGTCGGCTCCTCGGCATGGTCGACCAGGCCTTCGGTCCGGATGCCCTCGAGGCTGGCCCGATCGACACCGCGACGCTCGGGTCCAATCTCCGTCACGAGCTGCGCACCCCCCTCAACCACGTGATCGGGTACGCCGAGATGCTGCTCGAGGATGCAGAGGCGGAGGGCCAGGCAACGGTGGTCGAGGATCTACGGAGGATCCAGTCCTCCGGGCGGCGTCTGACCGACATGCTCGAGGCCGCGCTGGCGCTACTGGCCGGGGTGGAAGCACCGGACGAGCCCGGCGCCGCGACGGCCAGTGCCGAGCTCGAGACGCTCGAGGAGCTCGTCGCCCCCGATGGTCGGGCGCTCGCGCCCCTCGAGGGTCGCATCCTGGTCGTCGACGACGACGAGGTGAACCGGGACGTCCTGTCCAGGAGGGTACGCTCGCAGGGAGCGACGGTGGAGGTCGCGGCCTCGGGCCGGGAGGCGCTCGAGATCCTGCGCGCCGGACCGTTCGACGTCGTCCTCCTCGACGTCAGGATGCCCGACATGAACGGCTACCAGGTGCTGCGGGAGATGAAGTCCGACACCTCGCTCCGCGACATCCCGGTCGTCATGATCTCGGCATTGAACGAGGTCGAGAGCACGGTGCGCTGCATCCAGCTCGGCGCCGAGGACTATCTGACCAAGCCGTTCGACCCCACGCTCCTCCGGGCGCGCCTGGGAGCGTGCATCGAGAAGAAGCGGCTCCGCGACCGCGAGATCGTCCATCTCAAGACCATCGACCAGGAGCGGCGCCGGGCGGACGAGCTCCTGCGGGCGATCTTCCCGCCCGAGGTCGCGCGCGAGCTCAAGGCGACCCAGATGGTCCGCCCGCGGCGCTACGAGGGCGTGGCGGTCCTGTTCAGCGACACGGTCGGGTTCACCCGGTTCTCCGACGTCCGCGAGCCGGAGGAGATCATCAGCCGCCTCCAGCGACTCGTGGAGGGGCAGGAGGAGCTGGCGGAGCTCCACGGCCTCGAAAAGATCAAGACGATCGGCGATGCCTTCATGGGGGCGGCGGGGCTCCTGCGCCCGATGTCCGACCCCGTCCTCGCCTGCATCCGCTGCGGGCTGGACATGATCGAGGCGGCCCGGCAGATGGATCCGCCCTGGGAGCTTCGGATCGGCATCCATCTCGGCCCCGTCGTGGGCGGGGTGCTCGGGCACCGTCAATACCTGTTCGACCTGATCGGGGACACCGTGAACACCGCCAGCCGGATCGAGAACGCGGGCGTCCCCGGTGCCGTGTGCCTGAGCGGGACGGCATGGCAGCAAGTGGACCATCTGTCGGTGGGACGCTCGCTCGGCCGTGTCGAGGTCAAGGGGAAGGGGGAGATCGAGATCGTGCGGTTCGAACGCTTTCGCTAGGCCTCTCGATGCTCCGGGCTACCCCGGGTCACTTCGCGTCGTACCACGTCTTCCCCACGCCGATCCCGACCTCCACGGGCACGTCGAGCTCGATCGCACCCTCCATCTCGCGGCGGACGAGCGCGCCCAGCTCGGCGGCCGCGTCCTCCCGAACCTCGAACACGAGCTCGTCGTGCACGGTGAGGAGCATCCGGGCCGGGATTCCGTCCCCGGCGAGCCGGGCGTGGATCCGGATCATGGCGATCTTGATCAGGTCGGCCGCCGTCCCCTGGATCGGGCTGTTGATCGCGACCCGCTCTGCGAAGGACCGGACGTTCCAGTTCTTGCTGTGGATCTCGGGGAGGTAGCGCCGACGACCGAGCAGGGTCGTCACGTAGCCCCGCTCCCGCGCCTGCGCGACCGACTCCTCCTGGAACCGTTTGACGGCCTGGAACCGCACGAAGTACCCC
Organism: Gemmatimonadota bacterium; assembly: GCA_035550715.1. Lineage (GTDB taxonomy): Bacteria > Gemmatimonadota > Gemmatimonadetes > JACCXV01 > JAHWKZ01 > DASRVA01. The sequence continues at coordinate 16,440 of DASZOP010000128.1, forward strand.
TTGATGAACGCCTCCGCCTCCTCGCGCGGAATCCCGAGCCGGCGAGCGAGCCCGAAACCGCCCATCCCGTAGGCGACCCCGAAGTTCACCATCTTGGCACGCGCACGGAGCCCGAGGGTCACCTCGGCGGGGTCGATCCCGAACACCAGGGCCGCCGTCTGCGTGTGGACGTCCTGCCCGGTCCGGAAGGCCTCCACCAGGTTCGGGTCCCCCGAGAGGTGGGCCAGGATCCGGAGCTCGATCTGGGAGTAGTCGCTGACCAGGAGAGTCCACCCTGCCTCGGACGGGATGAAGCCCTTGCGGATCTCGCGCCCGAGCGGGGTCCGGATCGGAACGTTCTGGAGGTTGGGCTCGCTCGAGGAGAGCCGTCCGCTCGACGCCACCGTCTGGTTGAAGCTCGAGTGGAGGCGGCCGGTGTGCGGGTTGATGGCCGCCGGGAAGGCGTCCACGTACGTCGACTTGAGCTTGGCCAGCTCCCGGTACTCCAGGAGCTTCCGCGGCAGCTCATGCTCGGCCGCGAGGGCCTCCAGGACCTCGGCGTCGGTCGAGTACCCGGTCTTGGTGCGCTTGACGACGGGTAGCTTGAGCCGTTCGAACAGGACCTCGGCCAGCTGCTGGGGCGAGTTCAAGTTGAACTCCCCCTGAGCGAGGATCGTGCACTCCCGTTCGAGCGTCGCCAGCTCCCCCTCCAGGCGCTCGCTCATCCGGCGGAAGAAGTCGACGTCGAGGGCGACCCCCTGCCGCTCCAGGTCGGCCAGGACCGGGATCAGCGGGAGCTCGACCTCGCGGTGCAGCTCGGTGAGCCCCTTTTCCTCGAGCTCGTCCAGGAACCGACTGCCGAGCCGGAGCGCCATGTCGGCGCTCTCGGACGCACAGCGGGCGGCGACCTCGACCCGCACCTCCGCGAACGGCAACGGGACCTTCCGGCCCTCCGGCTTCGTCACGTCGTTCCGCGCGAGCATGCGGTGGCCGAGCAGTTCCAGCGCGAGGAGGTCCAGGTCGTACTGCCGCCTTGCCGGGTCGAGCACATAGCCCGCCACGGCGACGTCGGCCGCGATCCCCCGGAGGTCCATCCCGGCACGGCCGAGCACGATCGAGGCATACTTCACGTCCTGACCGAGTTTCGGCTTGTCGGGATCTTCGAGGAGAGGGCCGAGCGCGGCCTTCACGGTGGCGAGCGGAAGGTTGCGTCCCTCGGCGTGGGTGACGGGGACGTACCATGCGCGACCAGGGTCCGTGGCAAAGGCGAGACCGACGATCTCGGCGGACAGGGGATCCGGGTTCGTCGCCTCGACGTGGAAGGCGAACCGCTCCGCGTCCTCGAGACGGCCCACCAGGTCCGACAGGGCCTCCGGCGTATCGACCACGCGATACATGGCTTCGGCTTCGGGGACTGCCTCGCGCCCGCCGAAGCGCCTCAGGAGGGCCATGAACTCGAGCGCGGCGAAGAGCTCGGTCACCTTGCCGCGGTCCGGCTCTCGGATTCGCAGGGCTTCGAGATCCAGCTCGACGTCCACGTCCGTTCGGATCGTGACCAGCTCCTTCGAGAGGAGCGCGGCGTCCCGGTGCTCGGTGAGCTTCTGCCTGAGCTTGGGCGTCGCGGCCACGTCGAGGTGGGCGTAGACGTCCTCCATGCTGCCCCAGTCGCCGACCAGCTTCTGCGCGGTCTTCAGCCCCACGCCCGGGACGCCGGGGATGTTGTCGGAGGTATCCCCCATGAAGCCGAGGACGTCGGTCACGCGGTCGGGGCCGACACCGAACTTGGCCGGCGCCTTGGCCAGGTCCACCACCTCCTCGTCCACGGCGGCCATCCCGCCCCGGCCTGGATTGTAGAGCATGACGTGCTCGTCGATGAGCTGGTAGAAATCCTTGTCTCCGGAGACGATGTACGTGTCGAGCTCGCGATCGGCGGCCTGGCGGGCCAGGGTCCCGATCACGTCGTCGGCCTCCTGGCCCGGGACCTCGATCACCGGCACCCGAAACGCCTCGAACACCTCGAGCACGCGTGGAATCTGCGTCCGGAGATCGTCGGGCATCTTCTGCCGGGTCGCCTTGTAGTCGGGGAACCGATCGTGGCGGGCGGTGCGCTCGCGCGAGTCGAGCACGACGGCCAGGTGATCGGGCTTGCGGTCGTCCAGCAACCGGACCAGGAAGGTGGCCATGCCGTAGGCCGCCCCCGTCTCTTCCCCCGTCGAGGTCCGCAGGGGATTCTTGGCGAACGCGAAGTAGGAGCGGTAGATGAGCGCGTAGCCATCGATGAGGTAGAGGGTGGTTCGGGTCACGTTCAGACGGCCGCCGCCTCGAGGATCGAGATGTCGGCGCCCGTGTCGATCTCGCGCTCGAAGACGAACCCCGATCGATCGAGGAGCGCTTCGTACTCCCGGCGTGTCCGCTGCTTTCCGCCGAGCAGGGCCAGCATGTGGATGTCGAGGGACTTCGACCAGTGCGGACCGGGATCCTCCGGGACGATCTGCTCGATCAGGAGCAGCCGGGCATGGGGCGGCGCCGCCCGGTGGACCGCCTTCAGGATGGCGCCGGCCTCCTCGTCGCCCCAGTCGTGGATGACCTCCATGACGAGGTAGGCGTCGCAGACGGGAAGCGGGTCCTTGAAGAAATCGCCACCCAGGAGGGAGAGTCGCTCCGAGACCACGTCTCCCGCCTCGGCCACCACGTGCGGCAGATCGAAGAGGACACCTTTCGCGGCGGGTGCGGACTCGAGCACGGCCTCGAGGAGGTGGCCGCGGCCGCCCCCGATGTCGCCCACCACGCCGAAGCCCGTGAAGTCGTAGGCGGCCAGGACACCTGTCACCTGGCCGTGGGCCTTGGCCGCCATCGCGGCGTTGAAGATGCCGGCCTCGTCCGGATGCTCCGCGAAGCGCGACCAGAACCCGCCGGGCAGGACCTTTTCCGCGGCCGGAAATCCGGTTCGCACCGCGTGTCCCAGCTCCCCGTAGACGGCCCAGTTCATCGGCAGGCCGAACATCCGCACCAGGGGTCGCATCGATCGTGGATGGTCGGTTCGCAGCAGTGTCGACGCCGGGGAGTGGCGGCACGAATCCCCCTGGAGCTCGAACACGCCATGAGCGGAAAGAAGACGCAGGACGCGGCCCAGGGCCTCGGGGTGGGCGCCGACCGACGCCGCGAGATCGGCAACCGGGCGAGGATCCTCGTCGAGGGCGTCGGCAACACCCACGTCGGCGACCACGTGAAGGCACCGCGAGAGAGAGTACCCCCCCGCGATCTCGAGCAGCCGGTGGAACGGATCGGGCTCCCTCATCAGGGTCGGTCCTCCTTGACGCCGATCGATCGGCTCCGCCGCTCGAGCAGGATGACATCGCGCCATTCCCCGGCCAGGCGCCCCAGCCGCTCCCGGCGACCGACGACCCGGAAGCCGCACGAGCGGTGGATCGCGAGCGAGGCCTCGTTCTCCGGGAAGATCCCGGCCTGGAGGGTCCAGATGCCGGCCTCCTCGGAGGCCAGGGCGAGCGCCTCGAGGAGCCGCCGACCGATCCCTCTGCCGCGCGCGGCGCCGGCCACGTAGACGCTGACCTCGGCGACACCGCCGTAGACGCAGCGGTCGGAGACCGGCGAGAGGGCCGCCCAGCCGACCACTCGACCCTCATCTCTGGCCACGAGTCTCGCGGCGCTCAAGTGACCCGCATCCCATGCCTCCCACGAGGGGAGGTGAGTTTCGAAGGTCGCATCTCCGGTATCGATTCCCTGCTGGTAAATCCCGGCAACGGCCGGCCAGTCGGATGCTCGCATCGGCTCGACGGCTATTGCCACCATGGCGGCGCGGGACGTGGTCACCGGATCCCCACCTGCCCCTCGACCGAGCCGATCAGCTTCGCCGAGTCGTAGCCGAGCCCGTCCTTGAACACGATCCGGGTGTTCCGGATCTCCATGGGGCGGGCGACCGGGTCGCCCTCGATCACGACCAGCTCGGCCAGCTTCCCCGGCTCGATCGAGCCGTACTGGTCGTCCTCGTCCAGCACCCTCGCCCCGTTCAGCGTCATGATCTCGATCGCCTCGGCGGGAGAGAAGCCGGCTTCGATCAGGAGCTCGTAGTTCCGCTGGTCGCCGAAGCCGGGCAGGGCGCCCCCGATCCCGGTCGGGTCCACCCCGGCTGCCAGGAGTCCGCCCGCTTCGACGAACGCCTTCTCGAACGCCTGGGCTCGCGGGAAGAGCTGCGGCCACTGCGACTCCGCCGCGTTGGCCTCGATCTCCTCCCGGCTCCTCTGGTAGTCGGCCTCCGCCTCCGGCGAGAGCGCAGCCAGGACGCGAGGATCGACCTCGGTGGGGCGCCCGGGGACGATCAGCTCGTAGATCGCGAGCGTCGAGGTCATCGCGACGTCGTTCTCGATCATGGCAGCGAACGTCCGCTGGACGTCCTCCCCCTCGAGGTCGACGGTGAGCAGGGTCTCGCGGAAGTCGGTCGGGCAGGTGTCGGCGGGCTTGTCCGGATCGTAGTCGGTGTTCGTGAAGAAACCGTGCTCCAGGTTGTCGATCCCGAGCTCGACCGCCTCGCGGAACGACACCGAGCAGAGGTGGCCCGTGACGTGGAGCCCGCGGCGGTGCGCCTCGTCGATCACCGCCTGGAGCTCGGCGCGGGTGATCTCGGTGTACGCCTTGAACCACGTCGCTCCCTCGTCGGCCCAGTAGGCGACGACCCGCCGCGCGTCCTCGGGCGTCGAGAGCTGGGTCATGTAGCTGACGCCGCTCCCGCCGGTGAGGTACGGCCCCGTCACGTGGATCCGCGGGCCCGGCGTCTGTCCCGCATCGATGGCGCGCTTGAGGGAAAGCTCGCTGTAGGGATGGTAGCTCCCCGTCGTCCGGATCGTCGTCACGCCTCCGGCCAGGTAGAGCCGGGGCGCCGAGAAGGTCGACTGGACGCGGCGGCCGGACGTCGTGTAGAAGGTGTGGTCGTGGAGGCCGACGAAGCCGGGGATCACCGTGTGGCCCGGGAGATCGAGGACCTCGGCGCCCGACGGGATCTCGATCTGGCCGGCCGGGCCGACCGCTGCGATCCGGCCGTCCTCGATCACGATCGTCCGGTCGGCAGCCGGCGGCGCGCCGGTCCCGTCCACGAGCTGGACGTGGGTCAGCGCCACGACCGGCGCCGTGACGCCGACGACCTCCTGGATCGCGGTCGGCAGGCTGTCCGGGGGCTGGCCGGTCGCCGGGGCGGCCGTCAGGAGCGCGACAAGGGCGAGGACGAACGGGGCTCTCGGCAAGGATGCCTCCCTTCCGGGGTTCATTCGACGGTGATCACGGTGTGCATGCCCGCCTCGAGATGCTCGGCGACGTGGCAGTGGAGCATCCAGCGGCCTGGGTTCGACATCTCGACCAGGAGATCGGCGGTCTGGCCGGCCGCTACGACCGCGGTGTCCTTCCATGCCAGATTGTCGCTCGGGACGCCGTTCCGGGCCACCACCAGGAACCGCTGCCCGTGGAGATGGATCGGATGCTGCATGGCGTGGAACGCCTCGCGGCTGTTGGTGATCCGGATCCGCACGACCTCCCCGACCCGGAACCGCCAGTCGATGTCCATGTTCTCCTCCCCCGTGGCGGGGTCCAGGAGGATCCACCTGACCCGTCTCGCGGTCGTGGCCCAGTTCATGACCGGCATGGAGCCCGTCCACTCGGCCGGCGGAAAGAACGCGCGCTCGAGGCGGAGCAGCATCCCGAGCGGAAAGGGAAGCGAGTCCGCGCGGACCGCCAGGACCAGCTCCTTGTCGACCGGCCGGTCGGCCAGGGCCCGGAACCGCTCCATCTCGGCCGCCACGTCGGCCGGCCGGCGCAAGGGCTCGAACGAGGCCGCGTGGCGGCCGGGCGGCAGGTCCCCGGTGACTTCGACCTCTCCCAGCGTGTCCACTTCCGCGAAGACCGCCCCGGTCACCATGTCGACGCCGCGGACCCGGTTCACGATCGGGTACCTTCCCGGAGCGTCGTACCGGACGTCGACGACGTACCGCTCGGCGGGCGCGATCGCCACGCTCTCGACGATCTCCTCCTGCTCGAACCGTCCCAGATCCGTGGCGACGACTTTGGTCGGAGCGCCGAACGAGAGGTTGAAGGCGCGCGCGTTGGCGGCGTCGGTCAGGAGGAACCGGACCAGCGAGCCGGATCCGACCTCGAGCCGCCAATCGGGCTCGCCGTTGACGAGCGGGAGGTTTCCGAAGCGGCCCATGAGGGCGTGCGTGGCGGCCTCCCGGCCCCAGGGCACGAAGCCCGCGGCATCGACCAGCAGGTCGTCCAGGACCAGCACCTCCTCGCGGTCGGTCGGCCCGTACCCCTCCGCCGAGCGAACCAGGATGTTGCCGTAGAGCCCGAGGTCCTGCGTGACGTCCTCACGGAGATGGGGATGGTACCAGTAGATCCCGGGATCCGGGAACCGTACCCGGTAGACGAACGACTCGCCGGGGACGACCGGTTCCTGCGTCACGAACGGAACGCCGTCGAACCGGTTGTCGAGCCGGATCCCGTGCCAGTGGATCGTCGTCGGGCGGTCGATCCGGTTGGTGAACGTGACCGTGATCGTGGCCGCCTCGGGGACGACCAGGAGCGGGCCCGGGATCTGGCCGTTGAAGCCGAGCAGGGCAAGCGCCCGGCCGCCGATCGTTTTCCGGACGGGCATCGCGATCAGGGCGAGCGTATCGCCGCCCTCGAGGGTGACGACGTCCCGCGGGCGGGCCTCCGGGAGCGCGCCGGGATCCCACGGCGGGAGCCACGGCGCTACGTCCGGCCGGGCCGCGTGCATGCCGGGCACCATGGTCGTGGCGGGGTGCATGGGTGGGGAGGTCCACGCCTCTCCGTGTCCCTCGTGGAGGCCTTCCTCGGCCTCGGCCCCTCCGGCCGCCGCTCCCAGGAGGGCCGGGAGCTCTTGCGGCTGGAGCGCCATGCTGGGCGAGGTCCCTCGGAGAACCGGCGGTCCGGCCGGCGCGTCGACGGCCGGTGAGGCCTCGGGGGTCACCAGCACCACGAACTTGTCGAGAGCGACCGGGCCGAGCATCCACGCGCCGTTCCCGACCTCGCCGAGCTTCAGGACGGGAGCAAGGAGCGGGGTCGTGGCCCATGCGACCCACGTCCGGTAGGGACCGAGCTCATCCGGGGCGGGAAGCCCGGTCGCCTCCAGGGAGAGCGCCCACCTCGGCACCCCGGCCGCGTCCACCGCGACACCGAACGGGGAGGAGGCGGGCACGAGCCGGACGACGCCGCGCGCCCCCGGCGCCGCCGTACCCGGCAGGAGCGGCAGGCAGTGGAGGTCGGGGGCCGGGCGGCCGACCTCCTGGCGTTCCCCGCACGCGGGCGGGTCGGCCGGCGTCTGGCCGGATGCCGGCACGCCTCCCGCCAGGGCGAGAGCGAAAAGCACGAACGCCCCGCCGAGAAGCGGGGCGTCGTGGGATGTCTCGGCGCGTCGGGTCAGGGTCTCAGAGCTTCAAGACGTTTGCCGCCTGCGGCCCTTTCTTCCCATCGGTGACCTCGAACTCCACTTGCTGGCCCTCGGCCAGCGTCTTGAATCCATCGGTCTGGATGGCGGTGAAGTGGACGAACACGTCCTCACCGCTCTCCTGCTCGATGAACCCGTATCCCTTGGCGTCGTTGAACCATTTGACGCGTCCCTTGGTCATGACGGCGGGGCTCCTTGGCGAGTGGGGAAAGCTCGATGCGGACGACCGAAGCGCAGTCTACCCGAGGCCCGAAACGCCTGTCAAGGGTCGCTCCAGGCGAGGTCGAAGGCGCGCACGCGGCTGAACCGCTTGCGGCTCGAGTAGGTCGCCCGGGCCTCGATCACGACGCTCGAGGCGCGGTCCCGCCAGCCGTCCGGGGGCGGGGCCGTCCAGTCCGCGGCCGGCCACTCCACGATCACCGCTCCTGGCCCGAACGTCCCGGCGTCGACGACGGCCAGGGTGTCGCCGTCGGCGTCCAGGAAGGCGACGCCGATCAGCGAGCGCTCGGTGAGGAAGATGTCGAAGGCGTAGGCCGACGCGTCCTCCGACCTGCGCACGACCAGCGGATCGGCGGCCTCGAAGTCGGTGCCGACGAACAGGTAGCGCGCCCCCTCCCGCTCGGCCACGAACACCTGACCGAAGCGGGGCCAGATGGCGATCCCGCGGGGCTCGTCGAGCGCCTCGTCTTCCGACCCGGGGCCGGGGTAGACGGCCAGCGGGCGGAGACCCGGATCGAGCTTATAGACCATGCTCGCGAGGGGGTCGGAGACGTAGACGTTCCCGTAGTAGTCGAGCTCGACGTACCCGAATCGCCCGGGCCCGCCCTCCGGCCGCTCGAGCGCGTCCGGAGCGATCTCGGCCAGGACGTTTCCGTCCGCGTCGTAGGCGCGCAGCCGGCTCCCCTCGCGGTCGACCAGATACAGGACGAAGGCGGAGGGATCGAACCACGGGTCCACCGAATCGCCGACCGCCAGGGCGATCGGCCGGTCGACGTCGGACGGCAGCGGCCACCGCTCGGCGGCGATCGGCGACGGTGGGAGGATCGACGTGCCGGCTCCGGCGGTAGAGTCGGCGAACCGGAGGACGGCTCCCGCCTCCGGGTCCGCCACCCAGGCGTTCCCACGAGCGTCGGTGGCGACGTCGAACGGCGAGGGGGCTCTCCACTCGCCCGTCCACTCGAGCTTCCGGTCCTGCGGGTCCCACCGGAGACGCGCCACGCGGCGGTTGCCGGGATCGGCCACGTACACCCGCCCGTCGACGGTGGCGGCGATCCCCCGGGGCGCCTCGAACTGCCCCTCGCCGCTTCCCCGCTCGCCATAGATGGCGAGCGTCTGCATGCTGGAGTTGTAGATGATCTCGTGACGACCCGCGTTCACGCCGAACAAGGTGAGCTTGTAGTCGTCCGTCCGGGCGTCCGGGTCGTCGTCGCTCGCGAACTTGACCGCCGCCGCGCCCTGAGGATCGTCGAACCGGGTCCGGTCGCCGAGGAAGAGACGCAGGTGCGAAGAGCGGGCGCGATGGATCCCGAGCGTGTGGGCGAAGGGAGGGGCGACCAGCGTGGTGTACCGGACGTCCGCGGGTGCGGAGCCGCCCGGCTGCGCGGCCAGCGGCCCCGGCGGGAACGCCAGGAGCGACCCGCCGACCGCCAGCAGGAGCAGGGTTCTAGCGGGCCGTCCCCGGCCCATCGTAGAGCCGCCGGTACGTGGCGTACTGGGCGATCACCTTCCTGACGTAGTCGCGCGTCTCCCGGTACGGGATCCGGTCCACCCAGAGCTCAGGGTCGAGCGTCCGCTCGGGGAACTCCCACCACTTTCCGACCGCCTCGGGACCGGCATTGTACGAGGCCAGCACGGCCGGCCAGAACCCATCGAACTGGCGCAGCCGGGCGTCCAAATAGCCGGCGCCGAAATGGAGGTTGATCGCCGGGACGTCCAGGATCTCCGGCGCATAGTCGCGCCAGCCGGCCGCCTCGGCGAGCGCGCGCCCGGTCTCGGGCATGATCTGCATGAGGCCGCGCGCACCGGCCGGCGAGACCGCCTGGGAGTCGAACATGCTCTCCTGCCGGATCAGGGCCAGGACGAGCGTCGCGTCGAGGGCGTGGGCCCGAGCCTCGTTGTCGATCGCGGCGGCGAACCCGGCCGGGTAGGCCGAGCGCTCGCCGGTATCCCCCAGCCGGACCCCGATCCGAAGCGTCAGGTCGGGAAACCCCCACGCCGATAGGGCCGGCGCCCAGGCGGCCAGCCGCGTCCGGTCCTCCCAGCTCCGGGCGACCGCGCGCTCGAGCTCGGCCCGCGCGTAACGCCGCTCGCCGAACCCGAGCAGCTTGGCCGCTCGGCGCCCGGCCGGGTCGGCGAGGAGGGTCGTCCCGGAATCGGACGGTGGCATTGGTCCGCCCCGGTATTGGACCCCCTCGAAGCGGGCGAGCCCGACCCCGGAGGCCAGGCGGTCCCGCGCCAGGAGACCGTAATAATCCTCGCCCGCGCCGAGCGCGCGGTAGATCGAGCGCGCCGTCTCCCTGTCCCCCATTCGTTCGGCCGAGCGGGCCAGCCAGTAGCGGGCCTCGCGGGAGCTTTCCGAGCCCCGATACGCCGCGTACCGGTCGCGCGCCTCGGCGGTCCGGCCGAGCGCGAAGAACAGATGGGCCGCCCGCATGTACGCCCTGTCCGCGTACCGGCTTCCGGGGTGGCCGCGGGAGACGCGATCGAAGAGCTCGATCGCCTCGGTCGCATGGGCGGGGTCCCGGTCGCGATCGTCCTGGTACGAGTCGGCCGCCAGGTAGAGCGCGGCCGCCGCGAGGTCGTGGCCGGCATGTCCTTCCGCGAAGTGGAGAAATCGCTCACGCGCGACCTCCCCGTCCCCGCTCCGCTCGGCCAGACGCGCCCGGTCGTAGAGGATCCTGGGCACGCGCGAATCGGTCGGCCACCGGCTTAGATATTCGGCGTAGTCCGCCTCCGCGCCAGGACGATCGCCGCGGGCGGCCCGGATCTCGGCCCGCAGGGCGAGGGCGGCGCGACGTTCGTCCTCGGGCCCGCCCTCGACCCGGATCGACGCCAGGGGCTCGGCGACGTCCGGGCGGCCGGCCGCGAGGAGGATCCGGGCCGCCTCGAGCGGTCCCATCCCGAGGCGGTCCCGGGAGGCAGGATCGAGGACGACCTCGACCGCCATCCTCGGGGAGGAGTCGAGGGCGCGTCTCCGGAGATCGGCCGCGGCGGCCGGATCGTCCTGGTCGTCGGCCAGCCGGGCCGCAGCCAGGAGGTGCAGGGCCCGGGCCCCGCCCCGGCTCTCCGAGGCCAGCGTGATCCGCCACTGCCGGGCCGGCCCGAGCCGCCCGGCACGCTCGTAGAGCCGGGCCAGGAGAGCGCGCCCGTCGTCCCGGGCCGGGCGCGGGAGGTCCCGCCGGTTGACCTCGGCCCAGGCCGCCTCGCCCGTCGGCACGTCGCCGGCGAGAGCGGCCGCCTCGAGCCGCCAGAGCGCCACGTAGCCGGCCAGATCGGGAAGGGCCGCCGCAAGCCGGCCGAACGCCTCGGCCGCAGTCGCCGGATCGCCGGCGGCCGCGGCGGCGAGGGCGGTCCAGCGGTCGGCGAGGTCGTCGCATCCCTCGGGGACCGGCGACCCGGCGATTCTCCGCAGCTCTCCCCAACGCCCCTCGGCAGCCAGGGCGGCCCCCCGGAGGAGTTCCCGATCGTCCCCTCCCGGCAGGGCATCGATCCTCTCCAGCGCCGCCGCCGGCCGGCCGGCCCGGAGCCAGGCGCGCGCCATCTCGAGCGCTCGGGCGGGCTCCTCCTCCAGCCGCCCCTCCGCCGGAATCCCTTCGTGAGGCCAGATCGCGACCGGGGCGCCCGGCTCCCACCACAGGCCGCAGGTCGCCCCGGGCGGCACCGAGCCGCGAGCCGGGGGTGGCAGCGCCGACAGGGCGAGCAAGGCGACGATCGAAGGTCTCATGAACAGGGCTCTACCCGGAGGTCACGGAAAGGGTGCCGCCGACCTCACTCGACCGACCGGTCCCACACCTGAAGGGTGATCCGGGTGGCCCCCGCCAGCTTGACCTCGTCCAGCGCGTCCATCATGTCCACGTACGCCGCGTCGGGCGCGGTCTGGACGCTGACGATGAGCCGCGGGTTGGCCGCCAGCTCCTGACGCGTGATCGCTTCCACGTGATCGAGCTCGATGGTCAGCCGGTCGGGCGCGTCGCCCCGCCTGAGCTCCACCACCCCGTCCCCCGCCACATAGAAGGTGAGGAGGTTCCGGGGGTGGATCTCGATCTCCTCGCTTTGCCGCTCCGGGAGGACCAGGCTCAGCCCGCGGTCTTCGGCGAACACCGTCGTCACGAGGAAGAAGATGAGCAGCAGGAAACCGATGTCGGCCATCGAGGCGGTCGGGATCTCGTGGGAGACGCGGCTCCTCGGCTTCAGCAGCCGTGCCATCGATCAATCGCGCTTCCCGGCGGGCTCGCGACCCATCGCGTGAAGGGTCTCGACCAGGTTCTGCGAGGTCTCCTCCATCTCGATGACCATCGAATCGATCTTGGATACGAAATAGTTGTGCGCGACGTTGACCGGAATCGCGATCGTGAGACCCGCCGCCGTCGTGATAAGGGCGACCTTGATGCCGCCCGCGACCAGCGTGGCGTCCACCTCGCCGGCCAGCTCGATCGCGCCGAAGGCGATGATCATGCCGGCCACCGTCCCGAGAAACCCGAGGAGCGGCGCCACGTTGGCGATCGTGGCGAGCCAGACGAGCCCCCTCTCCAGCCGGGACATCTGGATCATTCCCTCGTTCTCGATCGCGGTCATGACGCGATCGGTCCCCTCCTGGTGCTTGTCGAGCCCCGCCAGGAGGATCTGCGCCACCGGCGTGTCGCTCTCCCGGCAGCGCGCCTTGGCCTCCTCCAGCCGGCGGGCGGCGATCAGCCCGTCGACGTCACCCAGGAGGGCCCTCGTCCTGGAGCTGGTCGAGGTGAGGGTGAAGAGCTTCCAGGCGATGATGAAGAGCCCGAGGATCGCGCACGCGAGGAGGGGCCACATGAAGATCCCCCCGTCCTGGAAGAACCGCACCCATGTATCGATCAAGGTGGCCTCGCTGAATCAGACCTTGATGCAGGCCACGAAATGCCCGCCACCCACATCCCGGAACTCGGGGGTGACCTCGGCGCATTCGGCGGTCGCGATCGGACACCGCGGATGGAAGGGACAGCCCGACGGGGGATGGGCCGGGCTCGGAACGTCCCCTTCCAGAACGATCCGCTCCCGCTTGGCCCGCGGATCGGGCACCGGGATCGCCGACAGGAGCGCACGCGTGTAGGGATGGAGCGGATTCCGGTACAGCTCCTCGGCGTCGGCCAGCTCCATGAGCTTGCCCAGGTACATGACCGCCACCCGGTCGGAGATGTGCTCGACGACCGCCAGATCGTGGGCGATGAACAGGAACGTCAGGTCGAAGTCCCGCTGCAGCTCCTTGAGCAGGTTGATCACCTGCGCCTGGACGGACACGTCGAGCGCCGAGACAGGCTCGTCGCAGACGATGAAGCGCGGATTCACCGAAAGCGCCCGCGCGATGCCGATCCGCTGCCGCTGGCCGCCCGAGAACTCGTGCGGGTACCGTCCGGCGTGCTGGGCAGCGAGCCCGACCACTTCGAGGAGCTGCGTCACCCGTTCACGGATCTTCTCGCCCTCGGCCACGCCGTGGATGCGAAGCGCCTCGCTCAGCATCGACCCCACCGTCAGGCGCGGGTTCAGGCTCGAGTACGGATCCTGAAAGATGATCTGCATCTCGCCCCTGAGCTCGCGGAGATCCCCGCGATCGAGCTCGAGCACGTCCCGCCCCTCGAACACGACGTCGCCCGCGGTCGGCTCGATCAGCCGCAGGATGCACCGGCCGGCCGTCGTCTTGCCGCACCCCGACTCGCCGACCAGGCCCAGCACCTCGCCGGGCAGGATGTCGAACGAGATCCCGTCGACGGCCCGCACGTGGCCCACCGTCCGCGACCAGAACCCCTTCCTGATCGGGAAGTGCTTCTCCAGGTCCCGCACGACCAGCAGCGCGTCCGCCCGGGACGCGGCCGGATGGCCGTTGGCGCGGCGGTCAGTCATAGAGGAAGCAGCGGGCCTCGTGACCCGCTCCCACCGCATACAGGCGTGGGAACTCGCGACGGCAGACATCCATCACGTAGGGGCAGCGGTTCTGGAACGGGCAGCCGACGATCTCCTCGTACGGGGACGGTACGGTCCCCGGGATCGTGGCCAGACGCTCGACCCTTTCTCCCAGCTTCGGGATCGCCGCCTTGAGCCCCTCGGTGTAGGGATGGTTCGGCCCGTCGAAGATCTGCTCCACGGTGCCGCTCTCGACCACGACTCCGGCGTACATCACGACCACCCGATGGGCCATTTCCGCGATCACCCCGAGGTCGTGGGTAATCAGCATGATCGCCATTCCGAATTCGTTCTGGAGCTCCCTCAGGAGATCGAGGATCTGCGCCTGGACGGTGACGTCGAGCGCGGTCGTCGGTTCGTCCGCGATCAGAAGCGCCGGATCGCACGCCAGCGCCATGGCGATCATGACCCGCTGGCGCTGACCGCCCGAGAGCTGATGGGGGTACTCCTCGACGCGCTGCTCGGGATCGGGGATCCGCACCCGCCGCAGCATCTCGACGGCCCTTTCTTCCGCCTCCGCACGCGTCACCCCGCGATGGAGGCGGAGCACCTCGCTGATCTGCTCGCCCACCGTGTAGACCGGGTTGAGCGAGGTCATCGGCTCCTGGAAGATCATCGCGATCTCGTTGCCCCGGATCCGGCGCATCTCCTTCTCGGTGAGATCCAGGAGATCCCGACCCTGGAACTCGACGTTCCCACCCTCGATGCGGCCTGGCGGGTCCGGGATGAGCCGCAGGATCGACAGCGCGGTGACCGACTTGCCGCACCCCGATTCGCCCACGATGCCGAGCGTTTCCTGCTCCGCCACCACGAACGAGACCCCGTCGACCGCTTTGGCGGTTCCCTCGTCCGTGTGGAAGGAGGTCCTGAGATCCTCGACCCGGAGGAGCGGTTGCATTACAAGCGGTCGTGTTGCCGGAGATACACCACCAGGTGCGCCAGATTCCCGCCCAGGAACACCGAGCGCGGCGTGTGGTTCCCGAGCGCGGGGATCCGCGTGTCGAACCATTCGCGGGCGCGCTGCCTGGAGCGCAGGGTCTGGTTGACCTGATAGAGGAGGGCGTCCAGCAGCTGGATCTTCTCGAGGTACGATTCGGAGGGCTGCTGCTCGCCGCGACGCCAGCGGTTCAGGGTGCTGGTCGAGCAGCCGATCGCGTCGGCGAGCTGCTGGGTGTCGAGGCCGAAGAGCTCCATGGACCGGGCGATCGGTCCGTCGACGTGGACGGCTACCATGCGTCGACCTCCTCGAGGTGGATGGTCGGCCCGGCGTTTCGGGCCGAGAAGGTAGCCGTGCCCGCCGCCTCCGGCGAGCCATCCTCGAGAGTCCGAACCACCTCCCGCGCCCGGTCGGCGGCCGAGCCGAGCCGGCCCGCCAGGTCCAGGACCTCGGTCCGGACACGCTCCCGACTTCCTTCGCGGATTGCGGTGGCGACGCCCGGGAGCGCGAGCGTCGCGTAGCCGTTCCGGGGGTCGCTGGCGAAGGTGAGGCTCCGGATGCCGCCGTCGCCGAAGGGTCCGCTCTCGCGCCCGAGATCGCGCTCGATCCCGATCAGGATCCGGTTCGCGCGGGCCGAGGTCGCCGCGTCCACGGGGCCCGCCAGATATCGCTCGCGGGCGCTCGCCAGCTCCTCCCCCGTCTGCCGCAGGTCCTCGAACGCCTGGTCCAGCGGAATCAGGTCCCGCTCCAGGGCGCCGGCCTCGGCCACCGCCATGGCCCGGAGGGGGGACCAAAGCGAGTCCAGCCGGCCGGCCAGGCCGACGACGTCGTACGGCAGGATCTCGGCGTTGGCCAGGCGGAGGGCCAGGATCGCGGTCAGCTGCGCGGCCCGGGCGTGGTTCCTGTAGCCGGGATCGCCGAACCGGCTCATCCAGCGATGGGTGTCGTAGGCCGAATGGTAGACGCCGCCCGGAGCCCCGAACCCGTAGCTCGCGCTCGGAATCCCGAGCCGCTGATAGAAGGGCTCAAAGTCGCTTCCTCCACCCAGGTCGCCGACCTCGGCCTCGGCTTCGCCGCCGCGCCATTCCTCCAGCAAAGAGCCGCTCTGGCCGGGCACGGCTTCGGCCGCCTCCCGGATCGCCGCGCCGAGGAGCGGGGCCGCCCCGGCGCCGAACTCGGTCCCGCCGATCGCGTCCTGGTTGAGATAGGCGACGCCCCCGGCGATCAACCGGTCGGCGTGCTCCTCGGTCCACTCGGTGGATCCGAGGAGGCCCCATTCCTCGCCGTCCCAGCCGGCGATGACGATCGTCCGGCGGGGCGGGTTCCCTGCCGCCGCCGCGGAGCGGAGCGCGCGCGCGGCGGCCAGGATCGAGGTCGTCCCGCTGACGTTGTCGTTGGCGCCCGATCCCCAGGCGTCGATGTGGGCTCCGATCACGACGATCTCCCGGGGCCACTCCGCTCCCTCGATCCTGGCCACGACGTCGTGGATCGCCTTGACGCCGCCCTGCGGGCCGTCACGATCGTCGTCGACGTGGATCTGGACCCGAGCCGGGCCGGGACCCACGTGGTAGCGGAACGGGAGCCCGCCCTGCCAGCCGGGGTCGGGGATGTCGGCGCCGCGGACGCGGGAGAGGATCTCCCCCGCTACACGGTACGAGATCGCGACGACCGGGATCCCGGGGACGCGGTCGGCGATCGCGTCCGCCGCCAGCCGCGGGGCTCCGGGGAGGCTCGGCCCGTCCGGGGTCGCCGGGTCTCCGTCGCCGTCCAGGACGCTCCCCCGCTGGACGCCGCTCCACGGCCGCCACGGGCCCTCCGGGTAGACGTCCCCCTGGACGTAGCCGTCGTCCTCGGGATCCGAGTAGAGGAGGAGCGCGGCCGCGCCCCGC
>DASZOP010000129.1:0-23231 GCA_035550715.1 Gemmatimonadota bacterium
GGCGGGCGTAGCCTCCGACCTCGGCGCCGTCCGGGAGGACGATCACGTCCCACGCGGCAAGATCGGCGCGCGACAGATCGTCGAGGAGGACCAGGTCGGCGTGGACGCCGGAACGGGCGAGAAGGTGCCGGACCGCGCCCAGCGACGTCTCCAGGACCGGGTCGCCGCCGACCAGCGCGATCCGCGGCGTCCGAAGCGGACGGAGCCCCCTCGACGGGTGCGCCAGGGGAACGGTCAGGGGTTGAACCAGGACCCCGCTTCGGACGAGCTCCCGTGCGGTCCGCTCGGCGCGATCCTTCCCGATCGGGAGGACGAACGTCCCGCGGGCGAGCACATGGCCCCCGGCCGCGACCGGGGTCTCGGCGAGCAGGACGGGCTCTCCCCGGGCCGCCAGCCGGAGCCCCGCCAGGACGTCCCCGAGGGAGGCGTACGACCAGGCGAGCGCGGTGACGTCCGCTGGGATCCCGGCCGCGCCCCCGTCCATCCCGCGCCAGGGACGCCTCTCGACGGCGAGCCCGGGGCCGGCCGCATACGCGGGTACGTCGAAGAGAAGGGGGAGCGCCCACGCCGAGACGTCGGTCGTGGTCGAGGCCGGCAGCATCACCGGATCCAGCATGGCGACGGCGAACCGGCCGAGGGGCTGGTCCGACGGGACGACCAGGGTCCCCGCCGGCAGGGGCCCCTCCGGGCGGGCGGTTCCGGCGAGCGGGACGACGTCCCCCTCCCCGACCGGGCCCACCGTGACTTCGATCCTGACCCCCTGGGCCGCCAGGAGGGCCGCCAGCCGGGTGGCTTCGGGTCCGGCAGGGACCAGATAGAAGGGATGAGCGCCGGCCGGGACGCGCGCGGCCGGTTCCCAGAAGCGCGTGAAGTCGGCCAGCCGCTCGTCCCGCCGGGCGGCCGCGGTGGCGAGGGTCGACAGCGCGGCCTGGAGGTGATGATCGATCCTCTCCCCCAGCGTCAGCAGCCTGCCTCCCACCCGGAGGATCACCCCGGCGCGGCCTCCCCCGGCCTGCTCGTACGTCATCCCGGTCGCCCCGTGGAAACTCGACCAGGCGTCCCCGTAGCCGGGGTAGAGAAGGTCGAAGTCCCGCCCCGTGTAGTAGGGCCACCCGCGGCGCCGGAAGGCGGCGCCGTTCGCCTCCCCGAACTCCTCCGCCCAGGCGAGGGTGGTGGCCGGCAGGTGCGGATGGATCGGCTGCGCCGGCGGGAAGAAGAAATAGGTCGAGCCGGCGTCCATCTCGTGGAAGTCGACCAGCACCTGCGGGAGGGTCGCCAGGTAGACCCCCCACCGGGCCCGGGTCTCCGGCATCATCCCCCATGCCCAGTCGCGGTTCAAGTCGAAGAGAAGCCCGTTGGTGCGGCCGCTCGGCCAGGCGAGGCGATGTTCGGGGGCCCCGGGATCGGGATCCGGCGACGGTCCGGAGCGGGAGCGAAATCCCTCCACGTACCGGTCGTGTCCGTCCGGGTTCTGGAGCGGATCGACGGCCACGACGATCCGCTCGAGCCACGACGTGGTGAGCCGGTCGCGGCTCGCCGCGAGGTGGTAGACGAGCTCCAGCGCCGCCTCCGGGCCGGCCGGCTCGTCGCCGTGGACGCCGAAGGCGAGCCAGACGAAGATCGGCGGCCGGTCCGGAAGGCCGATCCCGCGATCCCCTCGCGCGAAGGCCACGTTGGCGTCCCGGAGCCGGTCCAGCCGGGCCAGATTCTCGGGCGTCGAGATCCATGCCAGGACCAGCGGCCGACCCCCGGTGGTCGTGCCGTAACGCTCGAGCACGACCCGCGGGGACGTCGCCGCGATCCGCTCGAGGACACGGACGACGTCGGAAGCGGTCGAGAACGCGTCCCCCGTCGCCTCGCCCCGGATCTCGGCCACGGTGGGGACCGCCGGGTCGTACGGTCCCGGCCCGGCCGGGAACGTCTGCCCGGTCGTGGTCGCCGCCCCGCCGGCCAGCATTCCGGCCGCCACCAGGGCGCGCGCGATCGGCCTCAGATCCAGCCGCGCCTCCGGAATCCCCACAGGAGCCCCGCCGCGACCGCGATCATCACTCCCCAGACAGCGAAGTAGCCGTAGCGCCAGTGGAGCTCCGGCATGTGATCGAAGTTCATTCCGTAGATGCCGACGATGAACGTGAGGGGAAGAACGACCGTGGCGATCACCGTGAGGACCTTCATCACCTCGTTGATCCGCTGGCTCACGACCGACAGATAGGCGTCGAAGAGGGTCGTCAGCAGGTCGCGGTAGGAGTCGGCGGTCTCCGACAGCCGCGCCGTCGAGTCGTACAGGTCACGGTAGAAGACCGCGGTCTGCGGGGCGATCACAGGGAACGTGTCCCGCCCGATGCGGGTGAACACCTCGCGATGCGGGGCCAGCGCCCGCTTGATCTCCTGCACCCGACGCTTGGTCGTGAGGACCTTGTCCAGGGTCGCCGGGCCGCAGTCCCCGAGCAGCTCCTCCTCGATCGCATCGATCTCTTCCTCCAGGCCGTCCAGGACCGGGAAGTAGTGCTCGATCAGGTGGTCCAGGATCTCGTACAGCAGGTGATCCACGCGCCGGAACAGGCCGTGTCCCGACTCCTGGTCGTAGCGATCCTCGACCGCAGCGACGCTCCGCATCGGAAGGCGGTGATACGTCACCAGATAGTTGGCACCGAGGAATGCGGCCAGCTTGTGGGTCTGGAAGCCGGACACGGGAGGATTCGAATCGATCCCCCGGAAGATCATGAAGAGGGTGGCCCCGAAATCCTCCACCTTCGGCTGGTGCTCCGGGGTAAGGCAATCCTCGATGGCGAGCGGGTGGAAGTGGAAGGGCTCCGTGAGGATCGTCAGCTCGTCGTCGGTCGGGGCCTCGAGGTCGACCCAGACCGAGTCCTCGCCGTCCGGGACCCACCCCGCGCCGGGCAGGTCGTCGAATCTCCGGATGCTCCCATCGGGGGAGAAGCGGAACACCCGGACCATCTTCAGCGCCTGCTCAGCCGGAGTGCTCGATGCAGCGGAACGCCGTCGGCAGCTCCTCCAGCCGATCGCGCGGGATCGACCGGCCGCAGATCTGGCAGAGCCCGTAGCTCCCGTCGTCGATCCGCTCGAGGGCGGCCTGGATCCGACGCAGCTCGACCGACTCGCGCTCCTCGAGCCGGATCAGGATGTCGCGGTCCTTCTCCTCCTGAGCCCATTCCTCGAGCTCTCTGGGCATCTCCTGGAGACCGCTGAGCTCGTCCCGCAGCCCCTCGAGACGGCGCACGATCCGCTCGCGCTCCTCGAGCAGGCGGGCACGGAAATGGTCGAAGAACGCCTTGTCGCGACGGGCGCCACGGACGGCCTTCCGCGCGACCTTCGAGCTCGACGCCGCGCGCGCGGTCCCGGCCTTCTTCCGGGCCGGCTTCTTCCCGGAACGCTTCTTCTTCGCGGCCTTTCGGGGCGCCTTCCGGGCGGGCCGCTTCGCGGCGGCCTTCTTTCGCGCGGCCTTCTTTCGCGCGGCCTTCTTCGGCGCGGACTTCCGGGCCTTCCTGGAAGCCCTGGCGGCCGGCCGCTTCTTCTTCGACGACCGGGCTTTCTTCTTCCCGGCCTTCTTCGAGGACCTGCCGCCGCTCGACTTCCTGATGGCCATGTTCGCTCCGGACGAGGGTTGGAGGGGGCGCCATTCTAGCCACGGCCCCCGGCTACCGCAAGCGGTCCAGACCGGGGATCCGCTCCAGCCAGCGGCGCCACCCGCGGTCCTCGCCGGCTTTCCCGTCGGCGCGCTCCAGGACGTCCTCGAGATCGCGACCGAGCCGGACCGTGACGTCGAGATAGAGGCTGGAGTCCGGCGCCGACTCGATCGGGAGGCCCTGGAAGATCGCCGCCACCTCACGTGCGTACTCGGGTCTTCCGGTGCGGTCCAGGACCACCGTGCGCTGGTGGTCGAACCGGTCGGCGTTGCCGAAGTCCACGACGTCGAAGCCGCGACGCCGGAGGAGCTCCGTCACGCGCTCGGCGGCGCCCGCCTTCCCCGAGCCGTTCCGGACCTCGACCCGGATCCGGGCGCGGGCGAGCGGCGGCGCCGAGTCGGCGGCTCCGGGCTCGATCTGCGGCGTGTCGGGCCCGCTCACGTGACGCAGCACGGTCGACGCCGCGAACGCGCCGATCACCAGCGCGAAGACCGCGATCCCGACCGTCTCCAGGCATCCCACCGCGCGGCGCAGCATCAAGGGGCCTCCCGGAACCAGCGCCGCCAGGCGTCGAGAGAGTGGGGATGCATCTCTCCCCCCTTCGCGAGCTGGTGCGCCATCCTGATCCCGAGGACCCGCCGCGCCGCCTCCTCCAGCCCCTCTTCCCCCTGCGTCGCCAGGGTCCGGATCCGGGAGGTGCCGAGCCGGCCGGCGTACGGGCGGCCGGGCTCGCAGAAGTCGGCTACGTAGAGAAGGAGCCCTACCGGTCCCCACTCGGGGTGGCCGGTCGGGTGATGACGGACGGCGCTCAGCACTTCGGGGTCGGTCTCGCCGCGGGCGGCCGCCCACACGGCCGCACCCTGAGCGTGGAGCAACCGGGGCGCGTGAGCCACGGCCCACGGATCCGGTTCCTCGCCGGCCTCTTCGATCCGCCGCCTGAGCCGCGCCGGCTCCTCGAGCCGCAGGACGTCGTGCAGCCACGCCGCCCGGATCGCGCCGTCCATGGTCGCCGGCGGCCATGCGCCAGCCGCGGCCGTCGCCCGGACCGTCTCGACCACCCCCCGGACGTGGGCGAGCCGCGGACCCGACTCGCCCTCCGCCGCCACGATCCGGCGGGCGACCAGGCGAGCCAGCTCGGCCTCAGTCCTGGCCCTGCTGCACATACGGCTCGAGGATCGAGCCGTTCGGGACCGTCGTCCTGACGACGTGGTTCCATCCCTTGAGCTCGACCCCGCGCCCGATATGGGCGTCCACGATCCGGGAGAACGGCCCGAGGACGCATTCCCGGCCGATGCTCGTGCCGCCCTCGATCACGACGCCCGGGTAGATGACGGTGTCGGGCCCGATCGCCACCTCGGGATCCACGAGCGTGGTCTCCGGGGCCAGGAAGGTGACTCCCTCCAGCATCAGCTTCCGGCGGATCCGCTCCCGGAGGACGGCCTCCGCGCGCGCGAGCTGCACGCGGTCGTTGATCCCCATGACCTCGAGCGGATCGGCCAGCTCGGCGACCGTGCCCGGGGCGCCCTCGGCGGCCAGGATCTCCATCACGTCGGTCAGGTATCTCTCTCCTTGGACGTTGTCGGGGGCGAGCCGCTCCAGCCCGTCCCGGACGTCCGGCCAGCGAAAGCAGAAGACGCCGGTGTTGATGCGGCGTATCGACCGGGTCTGCGGGTCGGCGTCGGTCTCCTCCACGATCCGCCGGACGCGACCTTCTCCGTCGGTGACGACGCGCCCGTAGCCGGTCGGATCGTCGAAGACGGCAGCCAGGACGGTGGCCACGGCGCCCGCCTCGCGGTGCGACCGGACCACGTCCTCGAGGGTGGTGGCGGTCAGGAGCGGCGTGTCACCGCAGCAGACCAGGAGGTCTCCCTCGAAATCCTCCAGCCGATCGGCGGCCGCGAGGAGGGCGTGCCCGGTCCCCAGGGGTTCGTCCTGGATCGCCCACGAGAGGTGGCCGGCATCGAGCGCTTCACGCACCCGGTCGTGCTGGTGCCCGACCACGCAGACGATCCGCTCCGCTCCCGTCTGGCGGACGGCATCGACGACGTAGTGGATCATGGTCCGGCCGGCCAGAGGGTGCAGCACCTTGACGAGCGAGGAGCGCATCCGCTTGCCTTCGCCCGCCGCGAGGACGACCGCTGCCAGGGGCCGCCGCTCAGCCGTCATCCGGGACCAGGATCACGTTGTCGATGAGACGGGTCCCTCCCACGCGCGCCGCGACGGCGGCCAGCGACGGCCCCTCGATCCGCACGATCGGCGTGAAACGGTCCGGGTCGACCACCGCCGCATACTCGATCTCGACGCCGGCCGTTGCTTCGAGGACGTCCCGCATGGCGCCCTCGACCCGCCCCGCGTCGCGCTCGCCGCCCTCGACCAGCGTTCGCGCCCGCTCCAGCGAGCGGGAGAGCGACCGCGCGCTCTCGCGCTCGTCCTCCGAGAGGTAGGCGTTCCGGCTCGAGAGGGCGAGTCCGTCCGGGTCGCGGACGATCGGGGCGACGACGATCTCGACCGGGAAGTCGAGGTCCCGGACGAGCCGCCGGACCGCGGCCGCCTGCTGGGCGTCCTTCTGCCCGAACACGGCGACGTCGGGCTGGACCACGTTGAAGAACTTGGTGAGGATCGTCAGGACCCCGTCGAAGTGCCCGGGTCGCGCCGCGCCCTCGAGATCGTCGGTGAGCCCCTTCATCGTCACCCGGGTCGCGAGCGGGTGCGGGAGCAGCTCTTCGAGGGTCGGCTCGAAGACGAGATCGATCCCGCGCCCGGCCGCGAGCCGGGCGTCCCGATCGGGATCCCGCGGATAGCGGTCGAAATCCTCGTCGGGACCGAACTGGAGCGGGTTCACGAACACCGACAGGACGATCCAGTCGCTCCGCTCCCGGACCCGATCGACGAGGGAGAGGTGGCCCTCGTGGAGGGCTCCCATCGTGGGGACCAGGCCGATCCGCCGGCCGGCCCTGCGCGCCCCGGCCACCGCGACGCGGCACCCCTCCACCGTTCGCGTGCGTCTCAGGGCCACGACTCGGCCATCCCGGGAAAGCTCCCGGCCCGGACGTCGTCCACGAACCGGGCGAGGGCCCCGCCCACCGCGGCGTCCAGATCCGCGTAGCGGCGCACGAAGCGGGGCCGGAAGTCCGGCGTCAGGCCGAGCAGGTCGTAGGTCACGAGGATCTGTCCGTCGGTGCCGGCGCCGGCGCCGATCCCGATCGTCGGCGCGGCGACGTTGACGGTCACCATGGACGCCAGCTCGCGCGGGATCTTCTCGAGGACGATGGCGAACGCGCCGGCGTCGGAGAGGGCGCGCGCGTCCTCGACCAGCTCTCCGGCCTCCCTCTCCTCTCCGGCCCTGAGCCCGTACCCCCCGAACGCGTGGACCGACTGCGGGGTCAGGCCGAGGTGACCCATGACGGGAATCCCGCTCTCGACCAGCCGGCGCACGGTCTCCGCGATCCGCCGCCCGCCTTCCAGCTTGACCGCCTCGGCGCCGGTCTCCTTGAGGACCCGGCCGGCGTTCACGAGGGTCTCCTCGGCCGAGACCTGGAACGAGAGGAACGGCATGTCGACCGCGAGGAAGGTCTCCGGCGCGCCGCGCCGGGCGGCCCGGGCGTGGTAGATCATCTCGTCCAGCGTGACCGGGATCGTCGTCGGGTGGCCGGCGAAAACCTGCCCCACGCTGTCGCCGACCAGGATCCCGTCGACGCCGGCCGCCGCCAGGTAGCGGGCCAGCATCCAGTCGTAGGCGGTCAGGAAGACGATCTTCCGCCCCTCGGCCTTCATGGCGCGGAAGGTCAGGACGGTGGCCGCGCTCACGACGACCTCGCCTCGCGGCCGCCCGACCGTCGCGAGGGGAGCCACGCCGCGGGGGCACCCGCCTGACGACAGAGGTCGAGAAAGAAGTCGCGCGCGGCGAGCCGGGGGTGCGGAATCGTGAGCCCCGGCTCGTCGATCTCCCGACCATCGTAGAGCAGGAGATCCAGGTCGATCGTCCTCGGGCCGCGGGGCGGCCCGGTCCGGCGGTCGCGCCCGAGATCGCGCTCGACGTCGAGGCAGACGTCGAGGAGCCCGCGCGGTTCGAGTGCAGTCTCGATCCCGAGCACCTGGTTCAGGAAGCGGGGCTGATCGAGGACGTCCACGGGGTCGGTCTCGATCGTCGCCGAGCAGGAGACGAGCCTGACCCGGGTCTCGGCGATCAGCGCCGACCGCGCGTCCCCCAGCCTCCGCGCCCGGTCGCCCAGGTTCGATCCCAGGCTCACGTACGCGCGGACCGCCCGCTCCGTGGTCACGGCCGCTCGATCTCGACCTCGACCGAATCGAGCGGACCGCCGAGGGCCGCCCACGGCTTCCGGCATCGGACGACCACCCGCTCGACGCCCTCGATGGCGAGGACACGCGCCGCGATCCGGTCGCCGAGGGTCTCCAGCAGGTGGGGGGCTTCGCGCGCGTCCTCGCTCATCGTCTCGGCCACGGCCGCGTGCAGGTCGCGGTAGTCCACCCCCTCGTCGAGATCGTCGGTCGCCGCGGCGTGACTCAGGTCGGCCCGGATCTCGAGATCGACCACGATCGGCTGCGGGATCTCGCGCTCGTGGGGGAGGTCCCCCACCAGGGCGAAGAAGCGCATCCCGGTCAGGCGAATCGTGTCCATCGTCAGGGCACGACCAGGATCCGGATCGTGTGCTCGGTCCCCTCGATCGAGAGACGCGCCACGTAGACGCCGGCCGCCACGTCCACGCCGGAGTCCGTCCGCCCGTCCCACGTCGCGGCCTGCTCGCCCGCGCTCACGGCGCCGTCCACGAGGTTCCGCACCGTCCGCCCGAGCAGATCGTACACGACCAGGCGGCCCGAGCGGCCGGCGCTCGCTTCGGGCACGCTGAACGGGATCGTCGTCACCGCCCCGGTCCGGAACGGGTTCGGGAAGTTCTGCCCCAGCTCGACCTCCTCGGGAGCGGGACCGGGCCCCGGCGGATCCTGGCCCAGGATGCGCTCGAAGTAGACCGCTCGCGCGGTCTCGGCCACCGTCTGGAGCGCGGTCCGGTCCGCGCCGGCGACGAGCGCGACCGCGACGGTGTCGGTGGCGCCGGCGGCGAGCGTCAGCGGTCCACGACCGATCAGCTGGTAGACGTCGCCGGGCGCGGTGACCGTGGTCCGCGACTGCCCGCTCGTCAGGAGATCCCACTTCTCCGGGTCCGAGAACTCGCCCGCGAACAGGCCCGGGGCTTCGGCCCCGCCCACGGCCCGGCTCCCGGCCGGGTTTCCGAGCGCGCTCTCCACGACGTCGTCGCGGGTCGTCGTCGCATACCCCACCTGCGCGACCGACACGTCGTCCAGCCAGACGACTCCCAGGGCCGGCTGGGTCCCGGTCCCCTCCACGAAGCCGAGCCGCCGGCCCGGGTCCCACCCCGCGGTCTCCTCGGGCTCGCCGCCGCCGCCCGGCAGGTCCCAGTCCGCGAACAGCGCGGCACGGATCCCGCCCAGGTTCTCCGATCCCGTGTTCGTGAGCACGTACTGCAGGATCACGAAGTTCGCTCCGGGGTCGTCGAAGGCGAACGACTCCTGACGCACCTGGAGCCCGAGCGGCCGGATCGCGTGGCGGTCGTCGTACACGGCGACGATCCGCTCCCCGCCGAAGGCCCGGTCCTCGACCAGCTCCGCTCCGGGGAGCGGAAACCAGTCCGTCGCGTTCTGCGTGTCCTCGCCGTACGGCACGTCGTCCGACAGGCGGTCCGGAGCGACGCCCGCCAGGAACCCGGCGTGGAAGAGCCAGTTCGGGCTCTCGGGCGGGAACCGGAACCCGTCGCCCTGGAGCCGGAAGCCGCTCTGATGGAGCCCGGTGTAGAAGCCGAGGCCGCCGAAGTTGGTCACGCTGAGCCGGACGTCGCCCTCGTCGTGGGTCGCGAACTCTCCCGCCACCGGCTGGCCGGCCTTGACGACCAGCCGGAAGGGACCGATGGACGCTCCCTGGACGGCCACGTCGAGGACGACGTCGGCGCCCGGCTCGAGCTCTCCGTCCAGCCGTACCTCGAACGACTCCGAGCCGGGATCGATCGCCTCGCCCGAGCCGGCCGCGGCCAGCGCCACGGTTGCGCGGGTGACGCTGACCCCCGGGGTCGGGGTCGAGAGCGTGGCCGTCGTGGCGGGGATCGCCGGCCCGTGGTTGATCAGGACGGGAGAGATCGCGTGGGTTCCGCCGGGCCTCAGGACCAGCGCGTCCTCGATCCCCGCCGGAACCAGCTTTCCGAGGGCCTGGCCGGCCGCCTGGAAGCCGACCAGCCGGGCCAGCGGCTCACCCGGCACGTCCACCCGGGCGAGCGCGGACGCGGCGTCGATCAGGCCGCGTCCGGAGTCGTTGTCGTCTCCGGCCGGGCCCAGGTCGCGCGCCGTCTCCAGCAGGATCGTCTTCGCCTCCTCCGGGGTCAGCGTGGGGTCCTTCGAGCGCATGAGGGCCAGGACGCCCGCCGCCATCGGGGTCGAGAACGAGGTCCCGCTCACCGACGTGAACTGATTGAAGAGGTTCCGGGTCGTGACGTTCTCGCCGGGGGCGACGACCTCGGGCTTGGTGGCGAAGGAGCCGCCGCATGCCGACGGGCCGCGACCGGACGTCCCCGAGACCTGGTCCGCCTGGCCGACCGAGCCGACCGCGAAGGCGTTGACGGGCGATTCGGCCCGGCTCCCGGGAGAGGTGATCCCCTGGCTCCCCTGGTTCCCCGCCGACCAGACCACGATCGCCCCCGCCGCCTCGAGGGCGTCGATCGCGTCGTCGAAGATCGTGTCGCAGGGCAGCCTCCCCTGGTCGTCCAGCGTGGTCAGGCCGTACGAGTTGTTGACCACGTCGGGCACGTCCGAAAGAGTCGTCGGATCCCCGTCGGGATCGCTCAGCCACTCGAACGACTTGAGGACGTTGGAGACGTACCCCTCGGCCTCCTCGAACACGTCGGCCGCGATCCAGGTGGCGTCGAAGGCGACCCCGTAGGTCTCCTCGCCGCCGGTCAGGACCCCCATGGTAGCCGTCCCGTGCCCGGATCCGATCGAGAAGTCGTCCTCCGGGAACACGCTGAGCGAGACCGGCGCGAACCAGGTGGCCTCGCTGCCGGCCAGGCGGCCCCGCCAGCGGTCGCCGAACGTATCGTCCTCGCCGTTCACCCCCGAGTCGATGTTGGCGACGATCGCCCCGCGGCCGGTCACCCCCTGGTCCCAGACCTCGGAAACCCCGATCCGGATCAGGTCGTCGGCCGGCTGGGCCGCGGTGAGGTCGGGCAGGACCGGTCCGGCCGCCTCGCCGCCGAGCGTGATCCGGCGGTCGGGCACGACTTCGGCCACCGCCGGGTCCGCCTCGAGGCGCTCGATCCACGCCGGGTCGACCTCCGCGACGACGGCGTTCACGATCCAGAGCCGATCCAGCTCGACCAGCCCACCCCGGGCTCGCGCCTCGGCGAGCGCGTCCTCGGCGGCGCGGTAGCTCGTGGCGTGGATCGACCGGAGCCCCTGGATCACCTGCTCGTGCCGGACGTCGAGCGTCATCGCCGGACCCCGCACCGCGGCCAGGAGCGAGAGCCGGGCCGAGCGGTCGGCGAGCCGGATGATGACCCGCTCCGGGAGAGCCCTCGGCATCGGCGGGGCCCCGGCCGCCGCCAGGCTCCCGGCCAGGACCCCCGCCAGGATGACGCGCCCGATCCTCACAGGAGCTCCAGCTGGCGGTCCGCGTAGCCGCCGGCCCGGATCCGGGACAGGCTCTTCAACGCGCCCTCGACCGGGACCTCGATCACCTTCACCGCGTCGGGTGCGTGACGGAAGAGGTCCTCGAACGTCCGCTTCCAGTCGATCGCCCCTTCCCCGATCGGCATGTGCTCGTCGCCGAACGTGTCGTTGTCATGGAGGTGGACCTCCAGGATCCCCTCGCCGAGCTCCACCCACCACGTCTCCGGCGTGACGGTCCCGTAGACGTGCAGGTGGCCGACGTCGAGCGTGAACCCGACGTGACGGGCATCGAGCTGATCCCGAAGATCGAGCAGGACCCGCGGGCTCGTCTCGAACATGTTCTCCAGGAGCAGCCGCATCCCCGCGTCGGCGGCCAGCCCGACCACCCTCTCCCACGTCTCCAGCGACAGCGCCGTCCAGCCCGGGAACGTGGAAGCGGGAAGGAGCGGGAGGTGGCCCGTGTGGAAGATGATGTGCCGGGCACCCAGAGCGCCCGCCACCCCGATCGCCTTCTCCCAGCACTGCCGGGTGTGCTTCCGGACGACCGGGTCGAGGCTCCCCGGGTTCAGATCGAAGATGGGGGCGTGGGCGGTCACCTCGATGCCGCGCCCGGCGAGCTCGTCGCCCAGCTTCCGGACCGTCGTCGTGCGCCCCAGGTGGAGGAGCCACTCCGTGTCGAAGAGGGTGATCTCGATGCCCAGGTCCTTCTCGGCGAGCAGGTCGACCTGTCGGCTGACGTCGGCGAAGGCCATGCTGAGCGCGAACCGCTGAGCCAAGTGTCACTCCGCGGCCGCCGGGCCGCCCTGGGGGAACCGTGCGCGGGTCGTCTGATCGTGGAGCGCCAATTTATCGAGCCGGGCGGGCCCGTCAATTTACGTCGTCGCGATTCAGCCCGCGTCGATCGCGCGGCGGAGCGTCGCGATCCATTCGACCGCCGCTTCGACCCCATCCCGCTCCAGACGCTCGACGAAGGCGGTGCCGACGACGATTCCGTCCGCCGCCTGGGCGGCACGACGCGCGGCGTCCGGGTCGGCGATCCCGAAGCCGATCACGATCGGAAGCCGCGTCTCCTCGCGGATCGTCCGGACCTGTTGCGCCAGCCGTCCGTCGGCACCGGCCCCCCGGCCGGTCACTCCGGTCCGGGCGATCAGATAGACGAAGCCGCGGGCCCCCCGCGCGAGCGCCCTGAGGCGCGGGCCGGGGGTCGTCGGCGCCGCCAGCGCCACCAAGGGCAGCCCCTCGGCCTCGAGCGCGTCCCGGACGTCCCGACCTTCGTCGTACGGGAGGTCGGCCACGAGGGCGGCCGCGAAGCGGGCCCGGGCGATGTCGGCTGCTGCCCGGGCGTAGCCGCGGGCGTGGAGGGGATTGAGATAGGTGAACAGAACGAGCGGCGGTCCGCCGGGCGGCCGGTCCGCCGCCAGCCGGCAGACCTGGGCCAGGGACGTCCCCCGCGCCAGCGCCCGCTCCGAGGCGGCCGCGATCCCCGGCCCGTCCGCCAGCGGATCGGAGAACGGCATCCCGAGCTCGATCGCGTCGGCCCCGACGGCCCCCAGGGCCGCCACCGCCCTCGCGGTCGATCCGAGGTCGGGATCACCGGCGGTCAAGAAGGGAATGAGGAGCTTTCGGCCGCCCGCGCGCGCGGCGGCGAGCCGACGCGCCAGCTCGTCCACGCCCCGCCCCGTCACGGATTCAGGACGAAGTGGCGCGCCGGATCGATGTCGTACCGCTCGGGGTCGACGACACGCGCCACGGAGCGCAGCCATGCTCCATCTTCTCCCTTCTCGGCGAGGCTCACGACGGGCCCCTCGAATCGCTCGCCGTCCGCGCCGACGACCAGCCGGACGCGTGGCCGCTCGACGTTCCGGACGTCAGGGTCGGGAGCCACGACCACGCCGAGCTCGCCCGTGTCCAGCAGGCACACGCAGCCGACGGGGTAGATCCCCAGCAGGCCGACGAACGCCTTCACGAGGATCGGGTCGAACCGGGTGCCCGCCCCCTTCTCCAGGATCCGCACCATCTCGGCCGGCGTGATCGGGTCGGTCTTGTAGACGCGCGGCGTGGTCCCGGCGTCGAACGCGTCGGCGATCTCCACGATCTTGCTGTAGAAGGTCATCCGCCGCGGCGCGAAGAGAGCCGGATACCCCGACAGGTCAAGGTTCAGGTGATGCTCGAACGCCACCAGCATCTCGTGGACGGGGATCGATCCGGGCGGCCGCTCCGCGAGCAGGCGCCACGGACCCCACGCCGTGTGGCGCCGCATGACGCGCCACTCCTCGTCGCTCAGGCCGCCCGCCCGGTTGAGGACGTCGTACGGCACGTCCACCTTGCCGATGTCGTGGAGGAGCGCCGCCAGCCCCAGATCGTACAGCTCGAGCCTGGACAGCCCGATCCGCTGGCCGAGCGAAACCGAGAAGATGCAGACGTTGACGCTGTGCGTGAAGGTCGGTTCGTCGTAGTCCCGAAGGCAGGTCAGACCGACCAGCAGGAGCTCGTCCCGGAGCACCTGGTCGACGATCGACTGGACGGCGCGCCGGACCCGATATCGCTGGAGCGCCCCGCCGGCCCGGACGCTCTCCATCGTGTTCCGGACCACCGCCACGCTGTGCCGGTAGGTTCGCTCGGCGCGGGCCCGCGCCCCCTGGTCGGCCTCTCCGGGCGCCGACTCCTCGAACGGAGGAAGCACGGCGACGTCGACGACCCCGGCCTCGTCCAGCGCCGCGGCCAGGGCCTCGACGCCCGCCATCCCGTCCGTGCGCGCCATGACCCGCGCCAGCAGGACCGATCCCGACACGTCGGGATCGGCGTGCCACTCGAAGCCCCCTACCCCGCGCTCGGCGACGATGCGCCGCAGGTGATCGTGGATCGCCCGGCTCCGGAGCTCGCTCCGGACCCGCTCGCCGTTCACCAGGATCAGGTCGCCTCCCACCTCGAGCCGGACCGCTCCCTCGACCCGTCGGAGCTCGCGCAGGCTGGCCGCGAGCTTCTCGGCCGCGCCGTCCAGCGCCGTGTTGCCAGGTTCGTAGAGCTGGGCCGCGCGGAGGAGCACGAGCAGGTCGTGAACCAGTTCGCGAGCGAGTGCGGCCCGGGCGGTGACGGCTCCTCCGGGGATCATCGCGCGCCCCGGGCTCCGCCCTGTTGCCACGCCTCGAGCGCCGTCCGGGCCGCGCCCCGGACGAGGTCGTCCCGGTCCCGCGCCGCTTCCTCGATGATCTCGCGGGCCGCCCCCGACCCGGCGGCCGCCAGGCCGGCGATGGCACAGGCGGCGACCTCGGGATCGCCCTTCCGGAAGACGCCGCGCCGCCCCATCCGGCGCGCCAGCGCGTCCACCGCCCGCGATCCGCCCAGCGCCCCGAACGCCTCGTACACCAGACGCCGCTCCGCGACCGAGCGTCCCTCCTGGTCGATCCGATCGAAGAGCGCCGCCACGGCCGGGAACGCCGGCTCGAAGCGGTGCGCGATCAGGTGGCGGAGGGCGTAGACGCGGACCGCCGGATCGGGGTCCTCGATCGCCCCCGCCGCGTGCGCCACGCCGGCGTCGCCGAGGTGCTTGAGCGCCTGGATCGCCTCCAGCCGGACCCGCGGCTCGGGCCGGCCGAGGGCGCTCGCGAGAGCCGGCCCCAGATCGGCATCGCCGGTCGTGCCCGCCAGATAGGCGGCTGCGCCCGCAGCCACCTCGTCGCCGCCCGCGAGCGCCTTCTTCAGGGCCTCCCGGTTCCGCGCCGCGAGACCTTCCAGGATCTCCCCGACGGCGGGGCGCTGGGAGAGCCGCTTCATCTCGGGCAGCGCCGCGAGGAGCGCCGGGAGGTCTTCCGGACCCATCATACCGAGATAGCGGGTGAGCTCCTCCTCCGTGGCCTGGCCTTCGTCGAGCCGTTCGACCAGCCGTGACAGGGCGTCGCCGTCGATGGCCGACCGCTTGAGGCCGGCGAACGCCTCCGCGACCCGCGGGTCCCGCCGCGGGCTCTCCAGATAGACGGCGAACAACTCATGGAGGCCGCGCACCTCGGCCAGCCGGCCCTCCCCGAGGAGGCGACCCTGGATGTCGGCGAGCGCACCGACCAGGGGCGCCGCATCGTCGTGCGGAGGATCGAACAGGAGCTCCCGGATGCAGGTCAGGGTCTCGTGGAGGAGGGTCCGGGCCTTCTCGCCCTCGAGCTCGGCCTGGAGCCCCGCCAGCTCGTCGTCGGTCAATCGGTACGCCGTCGGATCGGGGAGCGACACGACGGGCATCTCGAGCGCCCGGCGGTCGTCGGGCTCGAGGACGACGGCGCCCGCCGCCGCTGCGTCCTCCGCAGTCGGCTCGGCCACCTCGGGCGCCCACTCCTGGTCGGCCAGCCGCTCCACGAACACGTAATCGATGTGCGGCAGGGTCTCCTCCCAGAGGCGGGCCAGGAGGTCGCGCTCCCCCGCCGCCACGGCTGCGACCTCGGCCACGTGATCGAGGAAGCGCGCCAGCTCGCCGGCGGTCAGCCCCGGCTGGAAGACGATCTCACGGATCCCCTCGTGGTAGAGGATCGACACGATCGAGGCATCGCCCGCCCCCGTCGAAAGGGGCCGGTCCTCGAGACGCGCCACGCCGTCCTCGAGGACGAGGTCGAGGGCGCCTCGCTCTTCGAGAAGGGCCGCGATCCGGGCCGTCGCCGACGCCTCGGTCGCCGCCCGCTGGGGATGATCCCCCTCGTACAGCCGCCGGACCTTGAACGCGCGTATCAACTCCTGGAGGAGCTCCTCCGCCGCACGCACGCCGTCGTCGGTGACCGTCACGCGTCGCCTCGGGCCGCTTCCGATTCGCGCCCGGCCACCGCCTCGACGTCCTTGTCCCCACGACCGGAGAGACAGACCACGACCCTGGACCCCCGGCCCACCGCGGACGGGTCGCCGAGGAGCCAGGCGATCGCGTGCGCGCTCTCCAGCGCGGGGATGATCCCCTCGAGCCGGCTGAGGCGGTGGAAGGCCGCGACCGCTTCCCCATCCCCGACCGCCACGTAGACGGCGCGGCCCTTGTCGCGGAGCTCGGCGTGCTCCGGGCCCACGCCCGGGTAGTCGAGGCCCGGAGCGACCGAGTGCGCCCCGAGGACCTGCCCGTCGTCGTCCTGGAGCAGGTAGCTCAAGGCCCCGTGGAGGATCCCCGGGCGACCCGCCGTGAGGGTCGCCGAGTGCCGGCCGTCCAGCCCCTCCCCCGCCGCCTCGACGCCGATCAGAGCCACCGGATCCTCGAGGAACGCATGGAAAATCCCGATGGCGTTCGAGCCGCCCCCCACGCACGCCACGACCGCGTCGGGAAGCCGGCCGAGCCGCTCGAGCGCCTGGGACCGCGCCTCCCGCCCGATCACGGACTGCAGTTCCCTGACGAGCGTCGGGTAGGGGTGCGGTCCGACCACCGAGCCGATCACGTAGTGGGTATCGTCGACCCGCGTCACCCAGTCGCGCAGCGCGGCGTTGGTGGCGTCCTTGAGCGTCCGCGTCCCCGTTTCCACGGTCACCACTTCGGCTCCCAGGAGGCGCATCCGGTAGACGTTCAGCGCCTGACGCCGGACGTCCTCGGCGCCCATGTAGACGACGCACTCGAGCCCGAAGCGGGCGCACGCGGTCGCCGTCGCGACGCCGTGCTGTCCGGCGCCCGTCTCGGCGATCACGCGCCGCTTTCCCATGCGCCGGGCGAGCAGCACCTGCCCCAGGGTGTTGTTGATCTTGTGGGCACCGGTATGGTTCAGATCTTCGCGCTTGAGCCAGATCTCGCGCCCCGCGACGTCCGAGAGCCGCGGCGCCAGGGTCAGCGGGGAGGGCCGACCCGCGTAGTCGGCCAGGAGCGCGTCCAGCTCGTGACGGAAGGCGGAGTCCCCCGACGCGTCGCTCCAGGCCGCCTCCAGCTCTTCCAGCGCGGCGACCACCGTCTCAGGGACGTAGCGTCCGCCGAACCGGCCGAAGGCGCCGGGGCGGTCGACGATCGTCCCGCCGTTCACTCGACCTCCGGTTCGGCGCTCCGTCGTGCGCTCTCGACGTAGCGGCGGACCCGCTCCGGGTCCTTGAGCCCGGGCGCGGTCTCGAGGCGGCTCGAGGCGTCCACGCCGTCCGGGCCCACGATCGCGATCGCTTCCGCGACGTTGCCGGCGTGGAGACCGCCGCTCAGGACGAGCGGGACCGGCCGCCGGGCGCGTGGGTACCGCTCCGCGATCTCGGCCCATGGCAGCTCGGTTCCCGTGCCCCCACGTCCGGGCCCCCCGGCGTCCAGGACGAGTACGTCGGCGACGTTGGCGAACGCCATGAGCGGCGCGGGCTCGCCCGTCCACGGCAGCGCCTTCCAGACCGGCCGGCCGGTGCGCTCGCGAACCTCGCGGCACGTCGCGGCGTCCTCGGATCCATGGAGCTGGACGGCGGCCAGGTCCAGGGCGCGAGCGGATTCCTCGATCTTCGCGACGTCGGCGTCGACGAAGACGCCGACCCACCGCGCCTGGACCGCCCCGACGACCTGGGCCGCCGTTTCCGGGCGCACCTGACGCCGGCTCGGCGCGAACACGAGGCCCAGATAGTCGGCGCCGGCGCGGACGGCCGTCTCCGCCGACCGGCGGTCGGCCAGGCCGCACACCTTGACGAAGAGGGACGGCGGCTTCCTCTTCACGGGCTGTCCCCCGCGGCGACGAGCTCCGCCAGGAGCGCTCCCGGGTCGGCCGCGCGCATCAAGGCCTCCCCGACCAGGACCGCATCGGCCCCGGCGTCGCGCGCCCGGCGCACGTCCGCGGCCGAGGCGATACCGCTCTCGGCGACCAGGACGACGTCGTCGCCGGCCACGCTCTGGAACGCCTCCATCGTCCTCCGGGCTCGCTCCCAGTCCAGAACCAGCGTTTGGAGGTCCCGCGCGTTCACGCCGACGACGGAGGGCTCCAGCGCGAGCGCCCGCGGGATGTCTTCCGGAGCATGGATCTCGACGAGCAAGGACAGGCGGGCCTCGTGGGCGACCAGGGCTATCGCGTTGAGGCTGACGTCCGGGAGCGCGGGGACCACGAGGAGCGCCGCGTCCGCGCCGGCGGCCCGGCT
Organism: Gemmatimonadota bacterium; assembly: GCA_035550715.1. Lineage (GTDB taxonomy): Bacteria > Gemmatimonadota > Gemmatimonadetes > JACCXV01 > JAHWKZ01 > DASRVA01. The sequence continues at coordinate 18,372 of DASZOP010000129.1, forward strand.
CTCCCAGATCTGCCACGGGTCGATGAGGAAGTCCTTCCGGAGGACGGGAAGATCGATCCCCTGGGACACCCGCTCGAGGTCTTCGAGCCGGCCGTCGAAATCACGGTCGGTGAGCACGCTCACGGCGGCCGCTCCGTTTTCCACGTACGTCCTCGCGCGGGCGACCGGGTCGGGCTCCGGGTGGAGCGTCCCCGACGACGGGCTCCGCCGCTTGACCTCGGCGATGACGGCGACCCCGGATCCCTTGAGCGCCTCCGCCCACGGCCGCGCGGCGGGGACCCCGGCGGCCCGCGCCTTGATCTCGGGCAAGGGGAGGGTCCATCGCGCCGCGGCCAGCTCGTCCCGCTTCCTCGCCAATACCTCGTCGAGGTAGCCGGGCTTGACTTTCGGGTTTTGTTCGGACAGATTCGGCTCGTCCATGGGGACCGCGTGGCGCAACCTCTACGCCCAGGTGGAGAGATGAAGCTGACCAAGCGGCAACGCGAGATCTATGATTACATCCGGAGCTTTCTCGAGACGAACGGTTACGCCCCGAGTCTCGAGGAGATCGGCGCCCACTTCGGGCTCACCTCGGTGGCGACCGTTCACGAGCATTTGAGCAACCTCGAGGCCAAGGGCGCGCTCCGCCGGGACGCCCACCGGAGCCGCGCCCTCGAGCTCACCCATCCCCGCGTCGCCACCGCCGCCCTGCTGCCGCTCCTCGGGCGGGTCGCTGCCGGCAGTCCGATCGAGGCCGTCGCCGACGACGAGACGCTCGCCGTTCCCGAGCACCTGCTGGGGCGCGGCGAGACCTTCGTCCTCCAGGTCGCCGGCGACTCCATGATCGACGAGCATATCCAGGATGGAGACTTCCTGGTTGTCGAGCGCCGGGACACGGCGCGCCCCGGCGAACGCGTGATCGCTCTCATCGACGGCGAGAGCGCGACCTTGAAGACGTTCCACCAGGAGACCGACGGCACCGTCCGCCTCGAGCCGGCCAACCCGGCCCATGAGACCCAGCGGTACGCGGCCGACCGGGTGCGGATCCAGGGGGTGGCGATCGGAGTCCTTCGAAAGTACCGGTAGGGTGTTGTCGCCGAGGGGCAGGCGGACGGCCCGCGCCTCGGCCGGCGCTTCGCTGCGCCGAGCCCCGCAAAGGGCGCGGGTCTCGGCTTGCTCCCGCGCACACGGCCTCGTTGCGGGTCGTCCACTGCCCTCCACCGATGAGAGCAAACCAACGTCACTTCCGCCGGGACTCCTCCTTAGAGACCGTGATCAGCCGATCTAAAGCTTCGGCGCCGGCTCCGGAAGCCAGGAGCTCGCGGGCGGCGCCGACCCCGTCACCAAGATCCGGCGTGACGCCGGCCACGACCAGCGCCGCCGCGGCGTTGGCGGCCACGAAGTCGTCCTGGGCCCGGCTCCCCCCGCCCTCCAGGATCCGTCGCAGGATGCCTGCGTTCCCGCCGGCGTCACCGCCGGCCAGCTCGCCCCGGGCGTGGCGCCCGAGCCCCAGCTCCTCCGGGTCCACCTCCCGCCGCGTCACCTCCCCGTCCCGCACGGTCACGACGAGGGACGGGGCCGATACCGAGATCTCGTCCACGCCGTCCCGTCCGCTCACCACCAGTGCGTGCTCCGCGCCGAGCTCCCGGAGCGTCTCGGCGACCGGCTCCGCGAACGCCGGACCGGGCACCCCGATCACCTGGCGCCGGACGCCGGCCGGGTTGGTGAGGGGTCCCAGCAGGTTGAACACGGTCCGGATACGGAGCTCCCGCCTGGATGCGGCAGCGTGCCGGGTCGCCGGATGGAAGTTGGGAGCGTAGAGGAAAGCGATCCCGGCCCGGTCGAGGATCCGTCCCGATGCCCGGGGATCCAGGTCGATGACGACTCCGGCCGCCTCGAGCACGTCGGCCGATCCACAGCGCGAGGAGGCGGCGCGGTTGCCGTGCTTCGCGACCGCCACTCCCGCGCCGGCCGCCACCAGCGCGGCGGCGGTCGACACGTTGAACGTCATCGAGAAGTCTCCACCGGTGCCGCACGTGTCGACCAGGGGCGTGCGCGAGGTCGTCACGGGGGCCGCCCGCGCCCGCATCGCCCGCGCGGCGGCCGCGATCTCCTGAACCGTCTCGCCCTTGGTCCGGAGGGCGGCCAGGAGCGCTCCGGTCAGGACCGGCGGCACCTCCCCGTCCATCATGCGCCCGAAGAGCGCCGCTGCGGCGTCGGGCGTCAGGTCCCTCCGTTCGGAGATCGCGTGGAGGCAGGCGTGGGGGTCGCCGGCGGCAAGACCGGCCTCGTCGCTCAGCCCCGGGCCTCCGTGGTGGGGGTCGCGAACCGCGGCATGCGGAGGCAACGTACTAGGCCTTCCCGGCGACCCGCAACCGGACGCCGTGCGCCGATTGCTGCCCTCCGCGGGCATCCGTAACTTGGCCGTCCGGTCCATGCCGAACCGCGTTCGAGGCGTCCTCCAGTACGACGGCACGCGCTACAAGGGGTGGCAGCGCCAGCCCGACGCACCGACCGTCCAGGAGACGTGCGAGCGGGCGCTGGCGGCCGTCCTCGGCCGGGCCGTGGCCGTCGTGGCGGCCGGGCGCACCGACACCGGCGTACACGCCCGCGGTCAGGTCGTCCACCTCGATCCTCCCGGCCGGATGACACCCGGCGAGCTCCTGGGAGCGTGGAACGCCCACCTGCCCGACGACGTCTGGATCGAGAGCCTGGAGGCCGCGCCGGACGAATTCCACGCTCGCCACTCGGCCCGCCGGCGGACCTACCGCTACTTCGTCGCCGAGGGGCCGGGGAGCGGCTCGCCCTTCGTCCGGCGCTACGCATGGGCCCAGCATCGGCCGCTCGACTGGACCGGCGTGGAGGCCGCCACGAGGCCCCTCCGCGGGGCGCACGACTTCCGACGCTTCGCCAAGGGGGACGGGGGCGGCGCGTCCGGCGCCGGGCACGTCTGCACGATCATGGAGCTCAAGTGGGACCTCACCCCCGAGGGTCGGGTACTCGAGATCACGGCCGACCGCTTCCTCCGTCACATGGTCCGCGCGATCGTGGCTGCACTCGTGGCCGTCGGCCGGGGCCGGATCGAGCCCGAGAGGGTCCGAGCCGCGCTCGATCGGGACGGCGAGCGCCTCACGGTCGGAGCCGCGCCCCCGCACGGACTCTTTCTCTGGAAGGTCGAATATGACCGTTAGACGCGCCGCCCTCCCCGCGCTGGTCGCCGTCGCCGTCCTGGCGGGCTGGCTCCTCGGATCCCGCGACAGACCCGACAGCCTCGAGTCCGTCCTCGCGAGCGCGACGGCCCAGCCCGCGTCGATCGACGAATCGCGGCGGAACGCCATCGTGATGGCTGCCGAGCGGGTCGGACCCGCGGTCGTCTCCGTCAACGTGGTGGCGACCCAGGTCGTCCGCTCGCGGCCCTTCTTCGACGACCCCTTCTTCGGCGGCATCTTCGGTCCAGAGGAGCGGCTTCGCCAGGTGGAGGGGCTGGGGTCCGGGTTCATCGTCTCCCAGGACGGCTACATCGTCACCAACCACCACGTCGTGGCGGGCGCCACGCGGATCGTCGTGACGCTGATGGACGGCCGCCAGCTCCCCGCCCAGCTGATCGCCGCCGACGAGCTGACCGACCTGGCGGTCCTCAAGGTCGACGGCGGGGACCTGCCGGTGGCTCCGCTCGGAGAGTCGGACGATCTCCTGATCGGCGAGTGGGCGATCGCGATCGGAAACCCGTTCGGGTACCTGCTCGCCGACCGCAATCCGTCGGTCACGGTGGGCGTCATCTCGGCGCTGGGGCGGGACGTGCGACCCGATCAGGGCGGCGACGGCCAGCAGGTCTGGTCCAACATGATCCAGACCGATGCGGCGATCAACCCCGGCAACTCCGGCGGCCCGCTCGTCAACTCGCAGGGCGAGGTGATCGGGGTCAACTCCTTCATCTTCTCGAGATCGGGCGGGTCGATCGGGCTCGGCTTCGCGATCCCCATCGACCGTGCCAAACGGGCGCTCGCCGACGTCGTCGAGTTCGGCTCGATCCGCAGGCCCTGGACGGGCCTGCACGTATCGACCGAGACGCCTGCCGGTAACGACCGCCTTTCCGCGGGCGTGATCGTGACACGGGTGGATCCCGGGAGTCCGGCCGCGGAGGCCGGCCTCCGCGAGGGAGACCTCCTCGTCGAGGCGGAGGGCGAGCCGGTCGGCTCGGCCTTCGACTGGGAAGGGCGCATGCTCGACCTGCCGAGCGGCGCATCGGTAGAGCTGGTCGTCCAGCGCCCGGAAGGGCGGGTCGCGGTCACGCTGACGCCGGAGGAGGATCCGCTGGCCCGTGCCGCCCGGATCGAGACCCCCTTCGGGGGCGACGTGGTCGTCCTGAACGCCACCCTCGCCTCGACCGTCGGTGTGAGAAGCGCGTCCGGCTTCTATCTCGACGACGTCCAGCCGGGAGGCGGCCTCCGGAACCTGGGCCTCCAGACGGGCGACGTCCTGCTCGCGCTGAACGGCCGCGCGCTCGATTCCGAGGACGACGTAGAGTGGATGGTGGAGACCCTCGAGTCGGGCGGGCCGATCGAGCTCTACGTCGAGCGGGGCGGGGTCGCGACACGGCTCCTGATCCGATAGCCGATGTGATGGTCGAGGATCGCCGCGGGCGGGTGCCGTCCGAGGGCGTTACCTTGCGCGCTCCGTGACGCCGACCCGGCCGCTGACCGTCCTCGAGCTCCCGCTCCCCCGGATCCGCCGGGGCAAGGTGCGGGAGATGTTCGCGCTCGGCGACGACGTCCTGATGGTCGCCACCGACCGGCTGTCGGCGTTCGACATCGTCTTCGAGCGCGGGATCCCGGACAAGGGCGCCGTCCTGACCGGCCTCTCGGACTTCTGGTTCGACCT
>DASZOP010000130.1:0-8136 GCA_035550715.1 Gemmatimonadota bacterium
GCGGTTCCCGCCTGGTGACCGGCTTCGCGATAGAGCGCGAGCGCCTCCTCGAACTTGGCGACCACCTCCGGGCTGTTGTCCCCGCGCAGCTGCGCGAACCGGCCGGCCATGTTGATGGCATGCGCGCGCTGGACGCCATCCTCGAACGGAAGGGTCTGAAGCTGGTCGACCAGGGACCGCATCTCGGCGAACTGACCGCCCTGGAACCACAGCGCCGGGAGGCCCCGGCAGAGGCGGAGCGCGAGGTCGGTCTCGTCGTGGTGGAGTGCCCAGGTCAGCGCTGCACGCAGATTCTCGAACTCTCGCTGGACGCGCGCCAGCTTCTCGGGAGTGTCGTGGCGCGGGGCGTTGCCCGGGTCGCCCTCCTCCGCCAGTTCGGCGAAGAACTCGGCGTGACGCCGGCGCCAGACGTCGGCTTCGCCCGAGTCCTCGAGCAGCTCCAGGCTGAAGTCGCGGATCGATCGCAGACGGAAGAAGCGCGGCTCGCCTTCCTCCCCGGGCACCGACCGCAGCAGGCTCTTGTCGACCAGCGACGAGACGATCTCGATCACATCGATATCCTCGCCTTCGGCCACCGTAACCCGCTCGGCGGCCTCGAGCGTGAAGCCGCCGTCGAAGACCGCCTGCCGGCGGAACAGGGCGCGCTCCTCCTCGCTCAGCAGGTTGTAGCTCCATTCGAGGGCGCTGCGAAGCGTCCGCTGCCGATCGGGAAGGTCGCGCCCGCCCCCCTTCAGGAAATCGAAGCGTCGCGACAGGCGGGAGACCATCGCCTGGGGTGAGAAGAGCTTGAGACGCGCGGCGGCGAGCTCGATCGCCAGGGGCAGCCCGTCCACCTGGCGGACGATCTCGACGATGGCATCGGCGTTGTCCTCCTGCAGGCGGAAGGAGGGGACGACGGCCTGGGCGCGCTCGGTGAACAGGGCGACCGCATCGTAGCTCGCGAGCCGCTCGATCTGACGCGGCCCGCGCGGGCCAGGCACGGCGAGCGTGGAGACGGGATGCTCGTGCTCTCCCCGCAGCCGGAGGGGCGCCTGGCTCGTCACCAGGACGGTCAGCCGCGGGGCGTGCCGGAGGAGGTCCGCGACCAGAGGCGCCGCATCCAGCACCTGTTCGAAGTTGTCGAGCAGGACCAGGATCTCCCGTGGCTGCAGGTGCTCCCTGAGCGCCTCGTCCGAGGGTTGACCTTCGGGCTTGACCCCCAGGGCTTCCAGGATCGCGCCGGGCACCTGCTCCGGCTCGTGCACGACCGCCATCTCGACGTGGTAGACCCCGTCGCGGAACTGGTCCACGACTTCGGCGGCGACCTGAAGCGCGAGCCGCGACTTGCCCACGCCGCTCGGTCCGAGCAGGGTCACGAGCCGGACACCGGGCCTCAGGATCAGGCGGCGCACCTCCTCGATCTCCCGCGTCCGTCCGACGATCGGCGAGGGCTGGGCGGGCAGGTTGTGAGGCCGTGCGTCCAGCGTGTTGAGGGGCGGGAAGTCGGCCGGCAAGCCGTCCGCCACGAGCTGGAAGAGACGTTCCGGCTGGGTCAGGTCCTTGAGCGAGCGCTCGCCCAGGTCGCGCAGGGCGACGCCCTCCGGAAAGCGGTCCGAGGTGAGCCGCTCGACAGCCTGGGAAAGGAGGATCTGTCCGCCGTGGCCGGCGCTCAGGATCCGCGCCACGCGGTTCACGGGCGGCCCGAAGTAGTCCCCCTCCCGCTCGTCGGCCTGACCGCTGTGGAGGGCCATCCGGACCCTGAGAGGGCTCGGGGTCGACCACGCTTCGTCGATCAGCGAGCGCTGGCCCGCGAGCGCCGCCTCGACCGCCGAGGGGGCCAGATTGAAGGCCGTGAAGATCCCGTCCCCGACGTTCTTGAAGATCCTCCCGTCGCGAGACTCCACCGACGTCCGCAGGATCTCGTCGTGACGCTGGAGCGCGGCCGCCATGGCGCTCGGATAGCGCTCCCAGAGCTCGGTCGACCCCTGGATGTCGGTGGCCAGGAAGGTGACGGTGCCGGTGGGGGCGTCGATCATGTCGCGAAAGATAACCCCCGGCGCCGGGCGGCGACCGCGGTCAGCCGAGCCGGACCTGCGAGCCCGGCACGATGACCCGGCTCCCGTCCTCCAACGCCAGGAGCGCCTTCCGACCGCCGTCGTAATCGTCGGCCCAGGCCAGGACGGGGACCGTGCGGCCGCGCCAGGCGGCCTCGTCGACCGGGGCGCCAGGCTCGCCTTCGAGCGCGATCCGCCAGAACGGGTTCTCGCGCCGCTCCTCGCCGATCGTGCTGGGGGGCCCGTGACCGCACCACAGGACCACGTCGTCCGGCATCGGCGCGAACACCTCGCGGACGACCCGCATCAGGTCCGCGGTCGAGGCCCGTGCCCCGTCGGTCCGGCCGCTCCCCAGCCGGAAGAGGAAGTCGCCCACGAACACGTGGGATCCGATTTCGTAGCTCACGCTCTCGGGAGAATGACCCGGGGTCGCCGCGACCTGGATCGTGGTCGGGCCCAGCTCCAGCGTCTCGCCGCCGCTGACCGGCCGGTCAGGCCGGAAGGTCCCACCCGGCGGGCCTGCCACCTCGGCAGCCGGAAACGCTTCCACCAGCTCGCTCACCCGCGCGCAGTGATCGCCGTGGAGGTGCGTCACGAGGATCCACCGGACGTCGCCTCCCCACGCCTCGGCCGCCTCCGTCAGGTCGCCGGCCCGGTCTCCGGGATCGATCACGGCCAGCGCCCCGCCATCCCGCTCCTGGACCACGAAACCGTTGGTCAAAAGCTCGTTCAGGACGAACCGCCAGACCCGGATCTGGTGGGCCTCGAAGACGTCGTCGCGCTCGGGGGCGGTCACGCCACGACCCCGTGGCGGGACCCCACGCGGGCGATGGCGTCGAGCGCGCGGCCGAGGTCCTCCCGCTCGTGAGCGGCGGAGATCTGTGCCCGGAGCCGCGCCTCTCCGTGCGGCACGACCGGGAAACCGAACCCCGAGACGTAGACGCCCTCCCCCAGAAGCTCCTTCGAGAGTGCGATCGCGAGCGCGGTTTCTCCGACCAGGATCGGCACGACCGGATGGACGCCCTCCGGGACGTCGAAGCCGCGCTCCCGAAGCCCCTCCCGGAAGAACGCCGTGTTCTCCCTGAGGCGCCGGACGAGCTGCGGCGATTCGTCGAGCAGCTCGAAAGCGGCCAGCGACGCCCCCACGATGGGGGGCGGCAGCGAGTTCGAGAAGAGGTAGGGGCGAGAGCGCTGGCGGAGCATGGCCACGAGCGCCGCGGGTCCGGCCACGAACCCTCCCGCCGCGCCGCCCAGCGCCTTGCCGAGCGTCCCCGTGACCACGTCCACCTGACCGTGGACGCCGAGCTCCTCCGCCGTCCCACGACCACGCGCGCCCAGGGTCCCCGTGCCGTGCGAGTCGTCCACGACGAGGAGCGCATCGTGCTCCCGGCAGAGCTCGATCAGCCGGGGGATCCCCGCCAGCTCCCCCTCCATCGAGAAGACGCCGTCCGTCACCACCATCCGGTGCCGGGCTCCGTCGGCGGCCAGCAGCCCGGCGAGCGCATCCAGGTCGGCATGGGGATAGCGGTGCCGCCTGGCCTTGCAGAGCCGGATCCCGTCGATGATCGAGGCGTGGTTCAGCTCGTCCGAGTAGACCGCGTCCTCCTCGCCCAGAACCCCCGCGAAGAGGGCCTCGTTGGCGTTCCAGCACGACGTATAGAGGACGGCATCGTCCACCTCGAAGAAGTCGGCGATCGTCTGCTCGAGCCCCCGGTGGAGGGTCTGTGTGCCACAGATGAACCGGACCGACGCCATCCCGAACCCCCACTCCTCGAGCGCCTTCCGGGCGGCTTCGATGATCCGCGGATGGTTGGCCAGACCGAGATAGTTGTTGGAGGTCAGCATCACGACCGACCGGCCGTCGACCGTGACTCTCGGGCCCTGCGGTCCCTCGAGCTCGTGCTCGACCTTGTACGTGCCGGCCTCCCGTAGACCGTCCAGCTCCCGGCCCAGGCCGTCGATCAGACCCCGCTTCAGCAAAATGCCTGTCCGTCGTGGAACTCGATCCGGATGATCCGCCAGTCGCGGATGTGGACGGTCTGCGGGTACATCACCGCCGGCTCCGAGCGGAGGAGATCTCCGGTCTCCCGGTTCAGGATGTCGCGGCTCCAGAACTCGCACGTATCGACCTCGACCTCCGATTCGCCGGTACGCCGGACGTCGGCGAAGTAGCTCTTCTCGGAGTGGAAGACGGACATCCGCACCTGGCCGGCCTCGTTCAGCTCGGCGATCGAACGCTCCAGCCGGAGCAGCGCCTCGCCGGTGTAGAAGCCGGCCGCGGCGGCAGGATCACCGTACGAATAGGCGTCGATCTCGGCCTGGTTGGCGTCGCTCAGGAACCGCCCCACCAACATTCGGAGGTCCTCGGTTCCCGACTCCGCGTCCGGGCTCCTGAGCGCGAACGGCGCGCTGTCGGCCGGCGCGGCCCCGCCTCGATCTTCCTTGTCGCCGCGGTCCGAGCGGGCGGCCCACAGCGTAAACACTCCGGCGATCATGGCGGCGCCGACCGTTCCGATGATCCAATGCAGGTTGAAGGGACCGGGCGAGGGGGATTGGGACACGGCGACCTCCGGCTCCAGGTTCTACGCGCGGCCCGGCCGCGTGTCAACCGCGACTCCGTTGCCGTGCGGGTAGAAGACGACCTTGAGGGCCTCGTGGGCGTCGAAGGCCCGCATCCCCTCCTCGAACGCGTCCAGCGACGCATACTCGTGGGAGACGAGCGGCGCCACATCGAGCCCGTCGGCCAGGAGCTCCAGCATCCGCTCCCAGGTCGAGAACATGCGCCGTCCGATGATGGCCTGGAGCTTCAGACCTTTGAAGATGAAGTCGCGGGCGAAGTCCCGGATGGTGATCGCCTCGCGCCCGGGAATCCCGAGCATCGAGAGCGTCCCGCCCATGCGGGCGATCCTGAGCCCCTGGTTGATCGCCGACTCGGCGCCCGACATCTCGAGGACCAGGTCCACCCCCCCCTCGGTCTCGTCCAGGATCCGCTCGTCGACGCCCGCCGTCAGCTTGCCTCCCGTCTCGAGCACGGTGATCGAGGGATCTCCCTTCCGGGCCCGCCACGCTTCGGCCTGCTCGATCGCCTGCCGGCTGACGTCCAGCACGTAGATCCGCTCGGCCCGCTGGTGGTGCGCGATGGCGGTCGCCATGGCTCCGATCGGCCCGTAACCGAGGACGGCGATCCGGGCCCCCTCCAGGTCGTGGTCCTGGACCGTGTGGACGGCGTTGCCCAGCGCATCCAGGAACGCCCCCACCTTGAGAGGGACGACACCCGGGTCGAGACGGATGACATTCCCCGCCGGCACGACGACGAACTCGGCGAATGAGCCGTCGTCGTGAAATCCGAGGATCCGGGTATTCCTGCAGATGTGGCCCTGACCCGCCCGGCACTGCCGGCAGATCCCGCAGACGACGTGCATCTCGGCCGAGACGTAGTCGCCCGGCGTCAGGTCGGCCCGGCCCGCGTCGGGTCCCAGCAGGTCGACCTCGCCGCAGAACTCGTGGCCGTAGATCCGCGGGGGGCGGACCAGATGCCGGACGGACGGGTCCCAGTGCCAGATGTGACGGTCGGAGCCGCAGATGGCCGCCGCACGGACCCTCAGGCGGACCTGGCCTTTTCCGGGAACCGGCGTCGGCACCTCCCGCACCGCCGTTCCTTCCGGGCCCGGCCGGGCGTCCAGCTTGACGACGGCCTTCACGCGGGCGGCGCCCCCGCCCTCCTGCCGGGCTCGGTCATCCGGCGCGCACCCCCGCCGCGCCGGCGACGCCGGACCCCTCGCCCTGCCGCTCGAGGAACCGCTCGGCATCGATGGCCGCGCGGCACCCCGCCCCGGCCGCCGTCACCGCCTGGCGGTAGACGTGGTCGTGGACGTCGCCGGCGGCGAAAACCCCTTCGACCTCGGTCATGGACCGGCCAGGGTCTTCGAGGAGGAGATACCCTTGCGTATCCATCGGTAGCTGGCCGCGGAAGATCTCCGTGTTCGGCTCGTGGCCGATCGCCACGAACACGCCGTCGATCGGCATCTCGCGTTGCTCGTTGGTGACAATGTCCCAGAGCCGCACGCCGCTCACCTCGCGATCCCCGAGGATCTCCACGACCTGCGTGTTCCAGAGGAAGTCGATCCGGGGGTTCGCGAACGCCCTATCCTGCATGATCTTCGACGCGCGAAGCTCGTCGCGGCGATGGACCACGTGGACCCGCGACGCGAAGCGGGTCAGGAAGAGGGCCTCTTCCATGGCGGTGTCTCCACCCCCCACGACGACGATCTCGCGGTCCTTGAAGAAGTAGCCGTCGCAGGTCGCGCAGGTGGAGAGGCCGTGCCCGAGGAGACGGGCCTCGCCGGGCACGCCGAGCATCCGGGCCGAGGCGCCCGACGCCACGATCAGGGTCCGGGCGAGGACCGGCTCGCCCTCGACCTCGATCCGGAAGGGGCGCCGCGAGAGGTCCGCGTCGGTGGCGTCACCGGCCACGAAGCGCGCTCCGAAGCGGGCCGCCTGAGCCTTCATCTTCTCGATCAGATCAGGTCCCTGAACTCCTTCCGGGAAACCGGGATAGTTCTCCACGTCCGTAGTCAGGGAAAGCTGGCCGCCCGACTCCAGACCGAGGACGACCAGCGGGGCCAGGTTGGCCCGCGCGGCGTAGATCGCCGCGGTCAGGCCGGCGCACCCGGAGCCCAGGATGACGACGTTCTCCGTCTGGAGGCGCTCGGCCACCGTCCTCCTCAGGGCGACTCCTCGACCAGATCCCCCGGCGGCACGGCGGTGCCCCGGATCACGAGCTTGGCCATGCCGAGATCGGCCTCGTGAAGCGCCTCACGGATCCCGACGAAACGCTGCGCCAGGACGTTCGCCGGATGGCTCCCCGGCACCTCGATCGTGGCGCTCGTCCGGCCGTCGGAGCCCGCCTTCGTCGATACCTTGGCATCGGGCACGATGGCATGCACGAGCTCGGCGACCTTCTTCTGCTGGGCGCGATAGTTCTTCCGGGGATCGGAATGGAATTCGACGTCGAACGGGATGGCCCATGTGGTGGCGTGCATGGCGTACGGTCCGAGTGCCGCGGGATCGCTCTCCGACCGGTAGCGCTCCTGGTCCCCCTCGAGGACCAGCAGGGACTCGCCCGAGACGACCTCCCCTTCGACCGTGCGCTCGGTCGTGAGCTCGTGTCTCAGGGTGATCTGGCTCGAAGCGTCCGTCAACGAGGTGGTCAGGGCGTAGCTCCCGCTTCCGTCGCCGCGGTCCTGCGCGCGGAGCTCGGACACCACGTGCACCGTCGAGGAACCGAAGTCCGGCATGGCGGACTGCCCGATCGCAAGGACCGGAAACACCCACGTAGCCGCGAGCGCGACCAGCGGTGTGCGAAGACCCGACACGGAGAGATCCCTCCTTTAAACTTTCGGTCGTGGAAAGCCCTTTTTCGCACGGGCGAATGGCGAAACGGGGGGCCTCGGGGGCCCCCCGCCGCCGCTGGTTGGCCCGCCTGGACTCGAACCAGGAATCTCTTGATCCAGAGTCAAGCGTGTTGCCAATTACACCACGGGCCAACGAGAACAGGCCGAAGAAATTAGACCCCCTCGTATGGAGGGTCAACCGGAAATGGCCGCCTGGTCCTGGGAACATAGATTCGAGGTGGATATGATACCCCGACGTTGCCTGGCCCTGATGGCCGCGGCGCTGGCCCCCCTTGGGGCCTGCGAGGAAGACGACCTCACGGCCCCCGAGGTGATCGGGGCCATCGACCTGTCCATCGGCGACTGCGCGGGCCTCCAGGTGGACGATATCTGCCAGCTCGCCGTCACCGTGCGAAGCACGGACGGAACCGTCCTTCCGGACGTCCAACTCGACTGGAACACGCCCGACATCACGATCGCCACCGTCGATTTCGAGGGACGAGTGACCGGCCGCGGCGAGGGGGTGGCCACGATCTTCGCCAAATCTGCCGCGGGCCCGCCCTCGGTCTGCCAGCAGACCGGCGTGATCTGCGACTCGCTGTCGATCTCCGTCGTCGAAAACGATCCCGGCCCCGGCCCCGAGCCCTGAGGAGGAGGAGCATGCGCATTCCGCGAACCGCATACGCCCTGGGCTTCGCCCTCGGCCTGAC
>DASZOP010000131.1:0-4315 GCA_035550715.1 Gemmatimonadota bacterium
CTCCCTTCGACCGCTCGAGACTCATCGGGCGCTCAAGGCCTCATCGGGCGCACAAGACTCATCGGGCGCTCAGGGCGGGCGAGTTCGAGGCGCGCGACCGAGGACGGCCGAGGCGCACTGAAACGTGCGCCGCAGGCCGGCCGAGGGAGCGCAACGCAGAGATCGCTCGTTTTCAGCGCCCGGCTCACCATTCGTGGAGGTGGTAACCGATGGCTCTGTACACCAACCGTGCGACCACGAAATCCGGCGCGTGGAATCCCTCGATCGGGGCCAGCTCGACCACGTCCATCCCGACCACCCGCTTCTCCTGGAACACGTACCCCAGAAAGCGCATCGTATCGTGCCAGAAGCCGCCACCAGGCTCGGGCGTGCCGGTTGCCGGCACCAGCGACGGGTCGAAGAAATCGACGTCGAAGGTCAGGTAGACGGTGTCGGTGAGCGCCGACAGGGCCGTGTCGATCCATTCGTCCCCGTGGGCGATCCGGTGCGACCAGAAGACCGGCAGGTCGTGAGCCCGGATGAACTGCACCTCCTCGGGCGAGACGGCGCGGATCCCGACCGGCACAGCCGGGACGCCGAGGTCGTGAATCCGCCGCATCACCGAGGCGTGGGACCAGGGGGTCCCCATGTATTCCTGGCGAAGGTCCGCGTGGGCGTCGAGCTGGAGGACGGACAGGTCCTCGAACGCCTCGCGCGCCGCCCGGACGGGGGCCGTCGTCAGCCCGTGCTCGCCGCCCAGGAAGACCGGAAACTTGCCGTCGGCGAAGACCGACCGCGCCCGCGTCTCGAGCAGCGCCAGGAAGGCTTCCGGATCGTCCGCCGGGGTGACCTCGGGGGCGGTGTGGATGCCCTTCCGCCACGGCTCCTCGCCGAGCACCTCGTCGTAGAGCTCCACGTAGGCCGAGGCCTCGAGAATGGCGTTCGGCCCGCGGGCCGTGCCGCCGCCGTAGGAGACCGTCCGCTCGTAAGGAACCGGCACCACGACGACGGCCGCGTCCGCGTATGCCGCCGGCGGCTCCTTGACGACGCCCAGGAAGATCGGCGCGGTCATCCGGGCCGTGGGGTCAGGAGACGAGGACCGCCGCCGCGACGACGGTCGACCAGCGGCCGTCCTTGTCGCCGATCGCCGACTGCGTCACGTTACGGGTCGTGACGATCTCGTTCGAGATGCGCCAGTTCTCCTTGCGCTCGTCCCACGCCGCTTCGGGGTCGAACTCCACGCCCAGGGTGGTGGCCAGCATCTGCGCGGCCAGGTCCTCGGCGTAGTCCCCCGCCTTCTGGTCCGTCTCGCCGTATGAATGATGCTCGGAGAGATAGCCGTATCGGCTGCGGTCGCGTGGAATCGCGACGCCAATGGAGGCGGCGATCAGACGGTTCGGCTCGTTGGTAGCCGACTCGGCGATGACCGCGTACAGGACCTGGCCCGGAGACAGCTTGGCGAGCGCCTCCTTCCGGCCGATGAGTTTGCACTCGGGCGGGAAGATGCTGGATACGCGCACGAGGTTGTACTCGGCGATTCCGGCATCCCTCAGCGCGAGCTCGAACGAGGCCAGCTTCTCTCGATGCCGGCCGACGCCGCGCGTCAGCCACATCTCCTTGGCGACAAAGGACACGGTCCTACCTCGATTCCGGGGGTCGACGATCGGACGCACGCGACGGGGCGGCGTCCCGGCTGGCGGCGGCGCGTTCCATTTCGCGCTGCACGAGCTCCTGGCGGCGCTGCTCGTAGCGGGCGAAAAGCGGGTCCAGACGCGGGTCGTTGGGAAGGCTCGGAACCATCACGATGAGATCTCCTCCGACGGCCTCGACCTCCACCGGCTCGCCCCCCAGTTCGACCTGGATCCGTCCGACCCACCTGCCCAGATCCCCGGCGGCCGCGACCCACGTCTCGGGCGTCACCTCTTCGGGAGCCGTGAGCGTCTTGCCCCCGTGGCCGCTCAGGATGACGTCGATCCCGGGCACGAACTCGGCGAGCGCCCGGCTCCCCTTGTACGAGAGGTGGCTCAGGGCCACGACGAGATCCACGTTCTGGCCCCGCAGATCGTCGACGGCGCCACGCGCGCTCTCCACGATGTCCTCGACCACCACGCTGTCGCGAACGGCTCCGGCCAGGAGGATGGTCGGGTTGTAGAGGCCGATCACGCCGATCCGCCGACCGTCCCGCTCGAGGACGAGGGTGCGGTCGCCGAGGTCCTCGAGCCCGACCACGTCGTAGTTGGTGTGGACCCATCGGGCGCCGGTGGCCTCGAGGATGGAGCGCAGGTACGCCGGGC
The DNA here is from genome assembly GCA_035550715.1 of Gemmatimonadota bacterium. GTDB lineage: Bacteria > Gemmatimonadota > Gemmatimonadetes > JACCXV01 > JAHWKZ01 > DASRVA01. The sequence continues at coordinate 2,274 of DASZOP010000131.1, forward strand.
CGTGGTTCAGATCCCACTCGCCGAACGTGAGCGCGTCGTAGGCCATCAGCTTCATGGCCTCCGCCATCGTCCGCCCCATCTCGGCACCGACCTCGTTTTCTCCGCCGCTGAAATCGCCCGTGTCGAAGACAAGGATCGGCGCGTCGGTCGATCGCCGGAGGCTGTCGATCACCCACGCCCGTTTGGCCAGGCCTCCCGTCGAGTCGGACCGGCAGCCGCATGTGTCGAAGTAGCCGAAGGCGTCGCCGGTGTGAAGGACGACGATCTCGTCGGCGGGGCCCCGCCCGCAGGCGAGCGCCCCGGAGAGGCAGGCCGCAGCGGCGCAGAGGAGGGGCGGACGGACGCGCCCCAGCCGCCGCGACGAGGTCAGAAGCGCCATCCGACGCCGAAGTGGGTCTCGTCCCCGAGCTCGCTCACCGACACCTCGCGCGCGATCTCGGCCTCGAACCCCTGATGAAGCCGCAGCCCGATGCCGAATGCTCCCCCTACGACGCGGTCGCCATCGCCCTCGTCGAGAAACGGGTTGTCGGCGAAGAGGACCCCGCCGCGGATCTCCACCGCGTCATGGACGGTCAAGACGCCCCCGAAGTGTTGGCTGGAGGCCGAGAGCTCGCGAAGATCACTCTCGATGTCGAAGAGGAGGCGGACGACGTACTCCTCGGGAAGGCCCGGGAAGCGCTCGGGCGTCACGGCGATCCCGACCCGGACCCGGCTCGGCAGCGACTCCTCACCGCCGCCCTCTCCGCCGGGGAGAGCGTCCGCGGTGTCCTCGAAATCCAGGTCCGGCCCCAGGTTCCGGAGCGACGCCGCGAGGGCGATCGGGACCGTCTCCCGCGGCCGGTACGTCACGCCGGCGTCGAAAGCAGGCCCGCTCGCCTCGGTCACGCCGAGGTCGGACCGGTACCACTTGGCGGTCACCCCGTACGCGAGCTTGCGGCGGACCTCGTTCGCGTAGGTGAGCCCGACCACCCATTCGCTGAGATCGATCGAGCCGATCGGATCGGGCGAGCTGTCGGTGAGGAGCACCTGCCCCAGGTCCTGATAGACGAAGTGGCCGGCCACCGTCCCCCACGCGGCGACGTACGCGCCGGCCAGGTAGTTCCCGTTGAACCCGTCCAGGTCGTCCTCCAGATCGGCGCCCTGGAAACGGCTGTAGGTCAAGGCGCCCTTCTCGAGGCCGACGATCGCGGCGGGGTTGTAGGGCAGAGCCTGGAGCTCGGCCCGTTCGCCGGCCACCGCCCGGCCCTGGCCGACGGTCCGGGCCCCCAGCGGCAGGACGAGACCGACCAGCCCGCCGTTCTCGTCGGACTGCGCCCGGACCGCAGCCGGGCTCGGCCCCGTGACGACGACGAGGAAGAGGAGAGCGAGGAGGGTGCGGGGCATGGGCGCCGGAATCTGCACGCGCCCGGAGGCCCCTGCAAGAAGCGCCACGCGCCCGGCCGGCGTCCCGGAAGCGCCCGAGATCGACCGCTGCGGCTCCGAACGCATCACGGCACCTTGAGGGCGCGGACCGTGGACGTGCCCGCCGAGCTGGTCATCCGGATCACGTAGATCCCGGCCGCCACCTCGCGGTCGGCGGCCGACCGGCCGTCCCACTCCACCGAGTGCTCGCCCGGCTCCCGGAAGCCGTCGACAAGCCGCACGATCTCCCGTCCCTGAAGATCGTAGACCACGATCGCGACGTCGCCACCGTCCACGATCTCGAACCGGATCGTCGTCGCGTCGCGGAAGGGGTTGGGGAAGTTCTGGCGCAGCGCGCCCGAGCCCTCGCCGCCACCGGTCGGCGGGGGCTCGCCCGGGAAGTCGAGGATCGCCGGCAGGGCCGCCAGCCGCTCCTGATATGCGGCACGCACAGCGCGCACGGCGCCGACCAGGCCGGCCAGAACGGGGAGATCCTGGTCCAGCTCGGGGTCCAGCGGAGAGAGGAGGGCCGGAGGCGTCCCCGACGGCTCGGCCCAGACGAAGGCCGCCGCCGTCCGGTGCACCGCCCCCTCCGGGAGGTCGACCGCATTCCAGCCGACCAGCGCCCGCAGGTCGAACCC
>DASZOP010000132.1:0-6521 GCA_035550715.1 Gemmatimonadota bacterium
GCCGGCCGGGGACCTCGACCAGCAGATCCTCGGCGGCTTCCATCTGGGGCGACAGCATCCCGGCGGCCGCCGTCGATGCACCCTGACCCAGATCCGCGTTCCGTTCGAGGACCCGGACGGTCATGCCGGCCCCCGCCAGAGCGCGGGCGGTCAGGCATCCGACCAGCCCGCCCCCGACCACGACGGCATCCGGAGTGGAGCGCACGGCCATGTTTCGGGGGCGCAAGCTATCGAATCATATCGCTGCAATCGACCTGGCGCGCGCGACCATCGACCCCGATCGACCGGGCTGTCCTAGCCGTGAGGTACGGGCCGCTCTTATACTGACAAGTTCGACGATGAGGATCATCGCCAACCCGCGCGCCGGGCACGGGACGGGAGCGCGCAGCATCCAGGCCCTGCGCGACGCGATCCGGCGGCGGGATCTTGACGCCACGATCGTTCTGACGGAGCGCCCGGGGCACGCCACCGGGATCGCCCGGGAGCTCGCCGGCTCCGAGCCGCGCCTGGCGGTCCTCGGAGGGGACGGCACGATCGGGGAGGTGGCCGACGCGATCGCCGGAACGGACACCGAGCTCGCCATCCTGTCCATGGGGACCGGGAACGACGTGGCCCGCAGTCTCGGCCTTCCCCTCAACGACCTGGACGGCGCCCTCGACGTGGCGTTCGGCGGCCGGGTGCGCGCCATCGACGTGGGCCGGGAGCGGGACCGCCACTTCGTCTCCGTGCTCGGCCTCGGTTTTCCCGCGGTCGTCGCCGAGCAGGCCAACCAGACCCGGCTGCGCGGGTCGCCCGCCTTCTTCGTGGCCGTCTACCGCGCGATGAGCCGCCTCCGACCCACCCGCATGACGATCCGGCTCGACGACCGCACGCTGGAAGGCGAGTGCGTGGCGGTGATGGTCCAGAACACGCCGTTCACGGGCGGCGGGCTCCACATGGCTCCGGGCGCCGAGGTCGACGATGGACTGTTCGACGTGGTCGTGGTCGACGGGATCGGCCGGCTCGACCTGATGGTCCACTTCCCGCGGGTCTACCAGGGACGCCACCTGGAGCACTCCAGCTTCTCGCTCCACCGGACGCGCTCGGTCCGCATCGACGCGGAGGCTCCGCTCCCCAAGATGTTCGACGGGGACATCCTGGGCGTCGCCCCCGTCGAGGCGTCCGTCGTCCCACGGGCGCTCAAGGTCGTCGTCCCCGTCGACGGTGGCTGAGGGCATGCAGCGGGTCGCCGACTTCCTGGCCGGCAAGCGGCTCCTGGTCACCGGCTCGACGGGATTCCTCGGGCAGCCGCTGGTCGAGAAGATCCTGTGGGCAGCCCCCGACGTGGAGCGGATCTGGGTCCTGATCCGGCCGAAGCGACGCTTTGGCGGCGGCGTCGAAACGCCCGAGGACCGGCTCAGGAAGGAGCTCTTCGGCTCGAGCGTCTTCGACCGCCTCCGGTACCGGCACGGCGAGGAGCTGGAGGCGTTCCTGGAGTCGAAGGTGGTGGCGGTAGGCGGCGACATCGCGGAGGACGATCTCGGGATCGAGCCCGCGCTCCGGGCCGAGCTCCAGCGCACGCTCGACATCGTGATCAACGGCGCTGCGGTCGTGTCGTTCGACGCGCCGATCGACGAGGCCCTCGCCCTCAATACGATGGGGGCGGCCCGGGTGGCCGATTTCGCGGCCGGATGCGAGCAGGCCATCCTCATGCACGTCTCGACCGCGTACGTCTGCGGGGCCACCAACGGGACCGTCCCCGAGACCATCCACCACTCCGCCGGGGCGGCCGCCCGGGAGCCCTTCCCGCCACGGCAGTTCAGCGACCCCGCTCTCGACATCGAACGGATCCGGGAGCTGATCGAGCGGGTCCGCAGGCAGGGAGAGAGCCCCGAGGTTCGGCGCGAGCTGGTCCACTCGCTGGTCCAGCGCCGCCAGGGGCGGGGCGGTGACCGCTCGGAGCCACGGCGCGACATGATCCAGAGCCTGCGCGCCCGCTGGATCAAGAACCGGCTCGTCGAGGAAGGCATGGCATGGGCCCGCGAGCGCGGCTGGAACGACACCTACACCTACACCAAGGCCCTCGGCGAGCAGATGGTGCTGGCCCGGCGCGGCGACACTCCGACCGTGATCGTCCGTCCGGCGATCATCGAGAGCAGCATGTCGGAGCCGAGCCCGGGTTGGCTGGACGGGCTGCGCATGGCCGACCCGCTGATCGCCGCGATCGGCAAGGGCCGACTGCGCTCGCTTCCGCTCGATCCCGACGTGACCCTCGACCTCGTGCCGGTGGACATGGTCGTCAACGCGATGCTGGCTGCTCTGCCGCGGCTGGCGAGGGACAGGCGGCTCTCCGTCTACCAGGTCGCCACCGGAGCGCGGAATCCGGCCCGGATGCGACACCTCCACGACCTCATCGTGCGGTACTTCCAGGCCAACCCCATGTTCGACCGGGACGGCAGGCCGATCCACGTCAAGCCGCTCCGCTTCCCACCCCCGGCCGTGTTCCGGCTGCAGCACCGCTTGAAGTCCACGCCCCTGGCCTGGGCGGAGGGCGGGCTGGAGTGGCTCATGGATCGCGGGATCGCGGCCGGATGGGCGGGCCGCTCTCGCCGCCGCCTCGCCGCGGCCCTCGCCGCCCTCGAGAAGCTCCACGACTACGGCGAGCTCTACGAGCCGTACCTGAACCTGGACTGCCGCTTCCTCGTGGACGAGACGATGCGGCTCTACGAGAGCCTGACCCCCGAGGACCGGCGGCAGTTCAACTTCGACGTGTCGAGGGTCAACTGGCGCCACTACATGCAGGTCCACATCTCGGGCGTCAAGAAGCACATCCTGAAGATCGAGCGCGCCGGGACGCTGGAGGTGGACGATCAGGACGCCGCCCGACAGGCTTCGGTCTCGACGATCTTCGATCTCCTCGAGCACTCGGCCCGGCGGTTCCCGGACCGGGTCGCCCTCCAGCACAAGCGTGGCGGGGAATGGCAGCGGTGGACGTTCGCCGAGCTCCACCGGGGCGCGCTCGAGATCGGCGAGCGCCTGCTCTCGCTCGGGCTGCGGAAGGGCGACCGGGTGGTCGTGTGGTCGGAGAACCAGCCTGCCTGGGGAGCGACCTACTTCGGCGCCACCTCGATCGGCCTCGTGGTGGTGCCGCTCGACGCCCAGACCTGGCATCGCGAGGTGTGGGCGGTCGCGCGCTTCACCGAGGCGCGCGCGATCCTGGCGTCACCGGCCTGCTTCGCCGAGTTCACCGCCGAAGAGCTCGCCGCCAACGAACGCGTCCGGCACCCGGTCCCGCTCCTGGACCTGGAGAGCCGGGCCCGCCCATTCGACCGGGCCGAGTATCCGCGCTCGACGCGTCCGGCTCCCAGCGGGGCGCCGGTCGAGCGCCCGACCGTCGACTCCGACGACCCGGCCTCGATCATCTTCACGACCGGCACCGCGGTCGATCCGAGGGGGGCCGTCCACTCGCACCGCAACTTCCTCAGCAACCTGTTCGGGATCAGCCGCGTGCTCTCGGTGAGCGAGGAGGACCACTTCCTCTCGGTCCTGCCTCTCTATCACGCGCTCGAGTTCACGTGCGGCTTCCTGGCCCCGATCCACCACGGCGGCACGGTCACCTACGCCCGGTCGCTCAAGCCGCGCGTCATCCTCGAGACCATGCGCGAGACGGGGGTCACGATCATGCTCGGGGTGCCGACCCTGTACGCCCTCCTGCGGGACGACCTCGAGCGGCGCGTCCTGGGGATGGGGAAGTCCCCGCTCCGGTCGAACCTGATGGAGACCAGCAAGACGATCAGCCGCTCGGTGGAGCGGACCTTCAGCCGCAACATCGGGCGCCAGATCTTCGGCCGCGTGCACCAGGAGATGGGCGGGCGGGTCCGCTTCTTCGTGAGCGGCGGCTCGGCCCTCGGCCGCGAGCTCTACGAGGACTTCCGGACGATGGGTCTGACGGTCTACGAGGGGTACGGCCTCACGGAGACCGCGCCGGTCCTGACCGTGAACCCGCTCTACCAGAGCCGCTCCGGCTCGTGCGGCCGGCCGCTGCCAGGGGTCGAGCTCCGGCTCTGGCATACCGACGGCGACGGAGTCGGCGAGATCATCGTGCAGAGCCCGAGCCTGATGCAGGAGTACTTCCGGAACCCCGCCGCCACCGACCGCGTCGTCGTGGACGGCTGGTTCCACACGGGCGATCTGGGATGGGTGGACGCCGACGGCTACCTGTACATCACCGGTCGGGTCAAGGACGTCATCGTGACGGGGGCCGGCAAGAACGTGTACCCGATCGACCTGGAGGCGATCTATCGCTCGATCCCGAGCGTCCGGGAGATCTGCGTGGTGGGGGTCCCGAGCGGGCTCACCGAGGAGGTCCACGCCGTGGTCGTCCCGGGGCGCGGCGCGATCGAGGAGGCCGGCGACCTGGGCGAGGTGCGGAAACGGATCCAGCGCGACATCCAGGCCCTGGCCCGCGAGCTCCCCAGCTACCACCGGGTCCAGCAGCTCCACGTGTGGCGGGAGCCCCTGCCCCGGAACCGGGACGGCGAGATCGACCGGGCGGCCGTTCGGGAGCGGGTCCGGAAGGGCGTCCGGCTGCCCGAGACACCGCCCGCCCACCGGAGCCGCGAGCAGCTCGCCGAGGCCATCGGCCGCGAGCTTGCCCGGCTGTCGGGACTCCCGGCCGAGGAGATCGGCCTCGACCGCGACCTCTACGATGATCTCGGCCTCGACAGCCTGAAGGCGATCGAGCTCCACCTCTTCCTCGAGCACGAGCTCGGGATCTCGCTCGAGGACGACGAAGCGGCCCGCGTCCGGACGGTCGAGGAGCTGCTGGCCGCCGCGGGGGTGCCGTCCAGGTCCCGCGAGCCGAGCGTGATGGCGGGCCGGCCCGGGCTCCGGTCCGCGCTCCCGTTCGACGAGCGGTCGATGCTCGACCGGTGGCTCTTCGAGTCGGCGGTCCTGGGCCTCGAGACCCTCTACGGCACGTTCTTCGACCTGAGCGTCGAGCACCCCGAGCGGCTCCCCCGCCGGAGCCCGTATCTCCTCGCCGCCAACCACTCCAGCCACCTGGACGCGCCGGCGATCCTGTCCGCTGTCCGGAAGGTGCGGGGCACGGAGGCCGCCCGGACGCTGCACGTGCTCGGGGCCCGCGACTACTTCTTCGACACCGCGCTCAAGCGGTGGTTCTTCAGCACCTTCCTGAACGTCGTCCCGATCGAGCGCGAAGAGTCCTCGCTGGCCGGGCTCCGGATGGTGAAGTCGATCCTGGCGAGCGGGGAGTCGGCGCTCATCTTCCCCGAAGGGACCCGCTCCCGATCGGGCGAGATCCAGCCGTTCAAGCCCGGGCTGGGGCTCCTGGCCTGGGAGCTCGGAGTCCCCATCGTCCCGGTCCGGATCACGGGCACCTACGACGCGCTCCCCGCCGGGCGCTCGCTCCCGCGACGCGGGAAGGTGACGGTCACCTTCGGAGAGCCGATCACGATGGACGCCTACCGTGACGCCGAGGCGAGCCTCCCCCACGACGCCCTCTACCGGACGATCGCCTCGGACGTGCGTCGGACGATCCTCGAGCTCGGCAACGGCGCCGGAGGCGCGGAGGCTTCGCCGGGCGGGCGGAAGACCACCGGGCCGACCGCGTGAGCGGTACGACGGCGGCCTTCTTCGACGTCGACGGGACACTGGTCGACAGCGACATCGTGCGCTACGGGGTCGAGATCCGGACGGCTGAGATGTCGAGGCCGCGGCGGGCCCTCTGGATGGCCGGGTTCCTGCCCCGGATCCCGTACTACCTGGCCCTGGACCGGAAGAGCCGGGCCGCCTTCCAGCGCGCCTTCTACCGGGTGTATCGCGGGCTCGCGGCCGACGATCTCGAGGAGCGCTCGCGGGCCCTCTTCCACCACCACGTCGAGCCGCGCCTCTTCCCGGCCGGCCTGAGCCGGCTCGCCGATCACCGCCGGCGGGGGCACCGGGTCGTCCTGGTGAGCGGATCGATCGACGCGATCGTCCGCCCGCTGGCGGACAGGCTCGAGGTGCGGGACATCCTGGCGCCGCGGCTGGAGACGACGGACGGTCGCCTGACCGGGAGGCTGGACCGTCCGCCGCTCGCGGGGGACCGGAAGGCCGAGGCGATCCGCGAATTCGCGCGCGGAAACGGCGTCGACCTCGTCGCCTCGTTCGCCTATGCCGACAGCCTGGACGACATGCCCATGCTGGAGGTCGTCGGACGCCCCGCCGCCGTCAACCCCGACGGCCGGCTCCTCGAGGCCGCGCTGGAGCGGGGCTGGGACGTCTACCGGTGGAAGGACCTGGAGCCCTTCGTGCCGACCGGGGTCTGACGTGCTCGCCGTCCGCTACGTCCGGAGCGTGCCTCGCTGGCTGGCCGCGCGCCACGGCGCCTCGCGCTGGCCCCGGCTCCTCGACTCGCCCCTCTCCCCGATCCGCCTGGCCGACGTCGACCCGCCCCCGCTCCCGGGCCCGCGCTGGGTGCGCATCCGGCCCCTCCTCTCCGGGATCTGCGGATCCGACCTGGCGACCGTGACGGCCCAGGG
>DASZOP010000133.1:0-13239 GCA_035550715.1 Gemmatimonadota bacterium
ACGAGCGTGAGCCGGTTGGGGAATCCGCGCTCGAACCGCGCGGAGGCGACCAGCGGATTCCGCTCGACCTGCTCCGTGTAGGCGCCGAGCGACGACCACCAGCGGACCGGGCGACCCATGAGGCCCGCCTCGGCGACCAGCACGCGCGGGTCCGCCACGCTGGCCCCGACGACGCGGACGTCGCGGACGCGGAAGGGCGAGAGCCATCCCCGGGCGTCCGCCATCCGGAGGCCCTGGACCCCGACGCCACCCAGGACCACGGCCAGAATCGCGGCCTTGACCGTCCGCCGGAACGCCCGCCGCCGCGCCACCCGCCGGTCGCGGTCGACGCGCCGGTTGGCCTGAGAGCGGCGGACCCTCACGCCTCGTCCTCCGGCCCGAGAAACGCCAGGTCCTCGGGCGGGAAGCCGATCAGGCGGACCTCGGGCTCGAGGCGGACCCCGAATCGCTCCAGGACGACCTCCCGCGCGTGACGCAGGCAGGCCAGGGCATCGGTCGCGCTGGCCGCCCCCAGATTCACCACGAAATTGGCGTGCAGCTCCGAGATCTGGGCGTCTCCGACCCGATAACCCTTGAGGCCTGCGCGCTCGATCAGCTCCCCCGCGGTCAACCCCTCCGACGACACCCCGGACGGGTTTCGGAACGTGCTGCCCCAGGAGGGATGACGCAGCGGCTGGGTCTCGCGTCGCGAGCCCGACAGCCGCCGGGAGGCCCGCTGGATCGCCTCCGGGTCTCCCGCCGGGATGGAGCACTCGACGATGGTCACGATCACGTCGGGCGGCAGGTTCCCGCGCCGGTAGGCCGGAGAAAGAGCCTCGCGCTCGAGCCGCACCCGCTCGCCCGACCAGCGGAACCCCTCGACCGCCCGCACCCGGTCCCAGGTCGAGAGCTCGCGGACCCCGGCGTTCATCGCCACCGCGCCCCCCAGCGTCCCCGGCACGCCGGCCAGGAACTGGTATCCCTCCCAGCCGCGGGCGGCCGCCTCGCGAACCAGCCGCGGGGTCCGGATCCCGGCTTCGATCCGGGCCGTCCGCCCCGCTTCGTCGACCGTGATCGCGCGGAACCGCTCGCCGAGCGTCACGACGAGCCCGTAGCTGCGGCGATCGTCGATGAGGACGTTGGCGCCGCCCCCCAGGATGAAGACCTCGTCGTCCGCGAGACCGGCCGACCGCCGGACCTCGATCGCGGCCACGACGTCCCGCTCGTCCGACGCCTCGCACAGGACCTCGGCGATCCCGCCGATCCGGCAGTGGGTCCGCGGGGCCAGCGGCTCGTCGCGCCGGCAGGCGGGCGGCAAGATACGCTCGCTGTGGGCGCTCAGCATCCGCCCGCCACGCCGACGGTTCGCCGCCGCGCGAGCTCGCGCGCGACCCCGTCGATGTCCCCCGCCCCCATGGTCACCACCAGGTCGCCCGGGCGAAGGCGCGCGGAGACGGCGTCGGCGGCCCCGTCCTCGACGTCGACGGCGTCGACCGCCGCGGCCCGCGCGGCAGCGCTCACGAGCCGGCCCGAGACGCCCGGCAGCGGGTCCTCGCGGGCGGCGTAGACGTCGGTCACGAAGACCAGGTCGGCCCCGGCCAGCGCGGCGCCGAACTGCGCCGCCAGCTCCCGCGTGCGGGAGTAGAGGTGGGGCTGGAACACGGCCACGATCCGCCGTCCCGGCCAGCCCGAGCGGGCGCTCGCCAGGGTGGCCGCGATCTCGCTCGGATGATGGGCGTAGTCGTCGACGATCAGGACGTCGGCGTCCTCGTGGACGACCTCGAACCGCCGCTCGACGCCCTGGACGAGCGCCAGGCCGCGCGGGATGGCGTCGGCCTCGACCCCGAGCGCCCACGCGGCGGCCGCCGCGCCGAGCGCGTTCCTGACGTTGTGCTCGCCGGGGACACCGAGAACGACGGGAACCGCCGGGCTCTCGGGAAGGACGAGACCGAACCGCGTCACGAGCCGCTCCCGCTCGATTCCGAGGGCTCGTACGTCGGCGTCCCCGGCGAGCCCGAAGGATACCGAGCGGCGTCCGGCCGGGACCTCGATCCGGCGCGTCTCGGGATCGTCCACCCCGCGGACGAGCACCCCCCCTTTCCGGGTCCGCGCGGCGAACGCGCGGAAGGCCTCCCGGAGCCCGTCCATGGTCCCGTACGTGTCGAGGTGATCGGCCTCCACGTTGTTGATGACCGCGCATTCCGGGCTCAAGGTCAGGAACGACCGGTCGTACTCGTCGGCCTCGGCGACCAGCCACGGCCCCGTCCCGACCCGGCTGTTCCCCGCCCGCCCGCGTATCCGGCCCCCGACCAGGACGGTCGGATCCAGGCCGGCGGTCTCGAGGATGGCTCCGATCATCGTGGTGGTCGTGGACTTCCCGTGGGTTCCGGCGACCGCGATCCCCCGCATCCCGTCCATGACGGAGCCCAGGAGCTCGGCCCGCCGTACGACGGTCTGGCCGCGCGAGCGCGCGGCGGCGAGCTCGGGGTGATCGGCGGGCACCGCGGAGGTCACGACCAGGGCCGCGTCCCTGGGCGCGTGGTCGCCGTGCCCGATCCGGACGTCGACGCCGAGCGCGACGAGCCGCTCGGTGACGGGCCCCGCCTGCCGGTCGCAGCCCGAAACCTCGTGCCCGCGCTCGACCAGGAGCTCGGCCAGGGCGCTCATCCCCGCGCCGCCGATCCCGACGAAGTGGAGCCGGCGGGCGTCGAGGACGCTCACGAGGAGGCCCGCCCACCGGGGCTGCCGATCGCCGCGAGCACCCGGTCGGCGACCCGGGCGGCCGCCTCCGGCCGACCCAGCCGGCGCGCGGCCCCGGCCATCCCCTCCCGCTTCGCCGGCTCGCCGAGGAGTGCCTCCACCGCCGCTGACAGCCGCCCGGGGACGAGCTTCCCCTCGGCGATCGTCAGCGCCGCCCCGGCGGCCTCGAGCGCGCGCGCGTTGCCGGTCTGGTGGTCGGCGGTCGCCCACGGGTACGGCACGAGGATGGACGGGATCCCCCACGCGGTCAGCTCGGCCAGCGTCATGGCCCCGGCCCGGCACACGATCAGATCGAGGAGCGGATAGACGGCGGTCATGGGGGTGAAGAACTCGCGGATCACGACCCGCTCGGGCCACGCCGCGGAAGCCCGCACGCGGGCCTCGTCGAGCTGACCGGTCTGCCAGACCAGGTTTGGCGCGTCGTCGGGCCGGCTCCCCCAGATGTCCAGCACCGCGTCGTTGATCGCCCGCGCCCCCTGGCTCCCCCCGAAGACCCCGACGGTCGGACGGCCGGGGTCGAGCCGCTCGGCGAAGTCCGCCGGCGTCGGTCGCGGGGGGGCGATCGGGTTTCCCGTCACCACCACGCGCCCCTCCGGCAGCCACCCGGCGGCCTCGTCGAACCCCACGCACACCGCCTCGGCCCACCGCGCCAGGAGCCGCGTCGCGACGCCGGGCCGGCGGTTCTGCTCCTGGAGAACCAGCGGGACGCCGGCCGCCCGGGCCGCCAGCCCCGCCGGAACCGACACGTATCCGCCCGTCCCGAGGACGGCGTCGGGCCGGAATTCGCGGACGACACGGCGCGCGGCGGCCAGGGCCCGCGAGAGCCGGAGGGGGAGGGTCGCGTTGGACCACCACCTCCGCCGATCGAGGAAAGGGGCGGGGATCAAGCGGTAGGGCCGCCACGTCCGTTCGAGGATCGCCCCGTCCCGGCCCCGCTCTCCCCCCACCAGCATGACCGAGACACCCCGCCCGGCGAGCTCGTGGGCGACGTGGAGAGCCGGCATCAGGTGGCCCCCGGTGCCCCCGCCCGCGATCAGCACGCGGGCCTCCCCGCGGCCCTCATGACCGCTCACCGGCGAGCCCCCGGTCGGAGCGGCGGTGGCGGCCACGACGGCCCCGGCCGCCGAGCTGTTTCCCCAGCCGGGCCCGGAGCCCGTCCCCGTCGATCCGGCGGGTCGGCTCCACCAGGTCGCGCGAGATGCTGAGGAGGATCCCCACCGCGACCAGATCCACGATGAGCGCCGTCCCGCCGTAGGAGATGAAAGGCAGCGGGAGGCCGGTCGTCGGCAGCGCGGCCGTGGCCACCCCCATGTTGAGGAGCGCCGAGCCCGCGATCAGCGTGGTGATCCCCGAAGCGAGGAGGAACCCGAAATGGTCCGGCGCCCGGCGCGCGATCCGGAACCCGAGCGCCGCCAGATAGAGGAACGCACCCAGCAGCAGGATCGTCCCCACCACGCCCAGCTCCTCGCCGATGATCGACACGATGAAGTCCGTGTGGGCCATGGGAAGGAAGGCGTACTTCTGCTTGCTCGACGTGAGGCCGACGCCGAACCATCCCCCCGATCCAAGGCTGATCAGCGACTGGTTGATCTGGTACGAGATCCCCTGGACGTCCGCGGACGGGTCGAAGTACGCGGTCAACCGCCGCATGCGATACGGCTCGAGGACCATGACGAGGATCGCCAGCGGCACGCCGACGGCCACGATCCGGCCGAGGTGCCGTAACGCCACGCCACCCAGGAAGAGCATCGTCCCGGACAGCGCGAACAGCAGGAACGCGCCCTTGAAGTCGGGCTGGAGGAGGACGAGCGCGGCCATCAGGACCGGCATGACGAGGAGCGGCACGAGGGCGTCGAACCCCTCGTCCAGCCGATCGCTCTTGCGGGCGAGGACGGCGGCCATCCAGACGACGAGGGCGAGCTTGGCCATCTCGATCGGCTGGAACGCGAAGGCGGGCAGGACGATCCATCGCCGGGCTCCGTTGATCTCCGGCGTCAGCGATCCGGCCACTGGGAGGACGAGCACGGCCAGCAGGACGACCGCCAGCCACACGAGGGGCTTGGCGAACCGCTGCCAGACGCGATAGTCGATCGTCGCGACGAGGAGCATCCCGAGCATCCCCAGCAGGGCCTTCACCGACTGGCTGAGGAAGTAGTAGGCGCTGTTGCCGTGCTGGTGCATGGCCAGGACGTTGCTCGAGCTGTAGACCATCACGAGGCCGAACGCCACGAGCAGGAGGGTCAGCGAGCGCAGGTTCCTATCGGCCGGACGGCGGAACCCGGGGCGCGGCGCGCGGGGACGCTTCGGGTACCGGTTGGGCCGCCGGCTCATGGTCGCCTCCCCGCGGGCGCCGGGATCACGAGCTCGCGGAACCGGTCCCCCCGCTCCTCGTAGTTCGCGAACTGGTCGTAGGACGAGCACGCCGGGGCGAGGAGGACGACGTCCCCGGGCCGGGCGATCGACCGCGCCCGCTCGACCGCGCGCTCGAGCGTGCCGGCCCGCTCGACGTGGATGGCCGGATCGAGCTCGCGCTCGATCAAGGGCGCCGCCTCGCCGATCGCCAGCACCGCCCGCGCCCGTCCCAGCGGCTCGATCAGGGGCGCGTACGACGACCCTTTGTGGCGGCCACCCAGGATGACGACGAGCGGGGCGTCGAACGCCTCCAGCGCCACCGCCGCCGAGTCGACGTTGGTCGCCTTGGAGTCGTTGACCCACCGGACGCCCCCGAGCTCGGCCACCGTCTCCAGCCGGTGCGGGACGCCGGTGAAGGCCCTGAGCCCGGCGGCGATCGCGGGGCGCTCGATCCCCATGAGCGAGGCGGCCAGCGAGGCGGCCAGCGCGTTCTGCAGGTTGTGAGCGCCGGGGAGCGCGACCTCGCCGGCCTTCAGCACGGGGCCCGCGTCCGGCAGGCCGACCAGGGCGATCCACCCGCCGGCGGCGGTCGCCCCCGATGCCACCGTCTCGGTCCGGTGGAAGAAGTGGCGCCGGGGCGGTCGGCCGGCCGCAAAGCCGGCCAGGGCGGGGTCTTCGGCATTCAGCCCGAGATGGTCCCCGGGGCCCTGGTTCTCCGCGATCCGCTCCTTGTCCCGCGCGTACGCCCCCATGTCCGGATACCGGTCCAGGTGATCGGCGGTCAGGTTGAGGATGATCGCGATCCGCGGCCGGAAGGTGTCGATCCCGGCGAGCTGGAACGACGACACCTCGAGCACGAACCAGTCGGGCGCGGGATCCTCCATGACCGCCGCCGAGAACGGCCGGCCGATGTTGCCGGCCACAGCTGCCCGCATCCCGGCCTCCCGGGCGATCGCTTCGAGGAGCGCGGTCGTCGTGGTCTTTCCGTTGGTCCCGGTGACCGCGACGACCGGCGCCTCGGCGAACCACGACGCCACTTCGAGCTCGGCGAAGACCGGGAGCCCGCGCTGGACGGCCTCGGCCAGTGGCGGAGACTCGGGCGGTATCCCCGGGCTGACCACCAGCCAGTCGCTGGCCGCCAGCCGGGCCGCGTCATGGCCGCCGGTCGCGGCGTCGATCCCCTCCTCCCGAAGACGCGCTGCCGCCTCCTCCACGCGCGGCAGTGAGGAGACGTCGCTCGCGTACACGGAGGCTCCCGCGCGGACCAGGAGCCGGGCCGCCGCCGATCCCGAACGGGCCAGCCCGAGCACCGCCACTCGAGCGCCCCGGACCGCGACGGGCCGGGCGCTCACCGGATCTTGAGCGTCGAGGCGGCCACGAGCGCGCACAGGATCCCCAGTATGTAGAACCGCATCACGATCTTCTCCTCCGGCCACCCGCTGAGCTCGAAGTGATGATGGATCGGGCTCATCTTGAACACGCGCTTCCCGCGCAGCTTGAACGAGACGACCTGGATGATGACCGACAGCGCCTCGATCACGAACACGCCGCCTACGAAGATCAGCACGAACTCCAGCTTGAGCAGGACCGCCAGCGTCCCGAACGCCCCGCCCAGGGCCAGCGATCCCGTATCGCCCATGAAGACCTGGGCCGGGTGGGCATTGAACCACAGGAAGCCCAGCGCGGCTCCGAGGAGGGCCAGGCAGTAGATCGTCAGCTCGCCGCCTCCCGGGACGAACAGGATCTGCAGGTACTGCGACCAGTCGGCGCGGCCGATCACGTAGGCGAACGCGGCGAACGCGGCGGCCGCGATGGCCGCCAGCCCGATCGCCAGCCCGTCGAGCCCGTCGGTCAGGTTGACGGCGTTGGTCGAGGCGATGACGACCAGGATGATGAACGGGATGTAGAGCGGCCCGAAGTCGACGAACCGGTCCTTCAGAAACGGCACCGGCGTCATCGTCGTGAAGTCGCCGTGGATCGGCACCAGGTACAGCCATGCCCCGATGATCACGCCGAGAAGGACCTGGCCGACGATCTTCTGCATCGCGATCAGCCCCTTGGACTGGCGCTTGACGACCTTCAGGTAGTCGTCGAGGAACCCGAGCCCCCCCATCCACAGGGTGGCCACCAGGACGATCTGGATGAAGGGCTCGCTGAGGTCCGCCCACAGGAGTGTCGGGATCACGGTCGCCAGGATGATCAGGACGCCCCCCATGGTCGGGGTCCCGGCCTTGGCGTAGTGCGCCTCTGGTCCCTCCTGCCGGATCATCTGACCGGCCTTCAGGTCGCGCAGCTTGCGGATCACCCACGGACCCAGCAGGAACGCCAGGATCAGCGCGGTCACGGTCGCGTAGGCGGCGCGGAAGGTGATGTAGCGGAAGAGGTTGAAGAACGTGTACTGGTCGGCCAGCGGGACGAGCAGATCGTAGAGCATCAGCGGCCGCCCCCGGTTGCGCCGACGCCGTTCACGCATGCCTCCCTGACCTGGGTCACGATCTCTTCCAGCGCCGCCCCACGGCTCGCCTTGAAGAGGACGGCGTCTCCCGGACCGAGGTTCTCGACCAGCCAGCGGACGGCTTCGTCGCGGTCGGCGCGGAGGCTGTCGAGCCCGGCGTCCGCGGCGCCCGTCGCGATGGCGGAGGCCAGGTCTCCGACCGCCACCAGCTGATCGATCAGGCCGGCCAGCGAGCGGCCGACCTCCTCGTGCAGGGCGGCGCTCCGGGGGCCCAGCTCGAGCATTTCGCCCAGGACCGCGATCCGGCGCCGGACGCCCGACAGCGCGGCCAGCGAGGCGGCCGCCGACAGGACGCTGTCGGGGTTGGCGTTGTAGCAGTCCACCAGCGCGGTGATCTCGCCCCACCGCTCGAGCTGCATCCGCATCGGGAGCCCTTCCGGCTCGGCCAGCCCGCACGCGATCGCGCTCGGGGCCAGTCCCGCCTCGCGGCCGACCGCCACCGCCGCCAGCGCGTTCACGACGTTGTGCCGGCCGACCAGACGCAGCCGGTAGGTGCGGCCGTCGAGCTCGAACAGGCCGCGCCCCTCCTCGTCCAGCGACCACCGGTCGGGGCAGAGGTCGTTGTGGGGCTCGAGCCCGTACGACAGGGTCCGGCGGCCGAGCTCCCGAGCTGCCTCACGGAGGGGCGTCTGGTCGCCGCAGAAGACGAACAGCCCGTCCGGTGGGAGCGCCCGCGGCAGCGCCAGCTTCTCCTCGAGGACCGACTCGATCGTTCCCACGCCTTCCAGATGGCTCGCGGCCACGTTGGTGACGACGGCGATCTCCGGCCGGGAGATCCGGGCCAGCGGCGCGATCTCGCCCGGACGGTTCATCCCCATCTCCACGACCGCCCACTCGTGCTCGGCACCGATCTCCAGGAGCGTCAGCGGCACGCCGATCTGGTTGTTCAGGTTCCCCACCGTGCGGGCCGTCCGGAACCTCTGGGCGAGCACGGCATGGACGAGCTCCTTGGCGGTGGTCTTCCCGTTCGACCCCGTGATTCCGACGACCTTGACGGGCAGCCGCGAACGGTGCCAGCCGGCCAGCGCCTGGAGGGCGGCCCGGCCCCCGGGGACCGGCCAGAAGGCGATCCGGTCGCGCCCCTCGAACGGAGCGTCGCGCCCGACCGCTCCGGTCACGCCGGCCTCGACCGCGTCGGTCAGAAACCGCTGGCCGTCGTACCGCTCGCCCTTGAGCGCCACGAACAGCTCGCCGGGCCTGGCGCGCCGGCTGTCGATCGTGATCCCCGTGAACGCGAGGCCGGCCGGAGCCGGCCGCTCGGGACGGTGCCCCAGAGCGGCCGTTACGTCGGCGGCCGACAGGCGAGCGCTCATGACGCCGCCTCACGGGCCGCCAGCGCGCTCTCCGCGATCTCGCGGTCGGAGAACGGGTGCTTGGTCGTTCCGATCCACTGGTACCCCTCGTCGCCCTTTCCCAGGAGGCAGACGACGTCGCCCGGCTCGGCCTCGGCGACGGCGCGTCGGATCGCGGTCTCGCGGTCGTCGATCCGCTCCCAGCGGGCGGTGGTGCCCGCGAACCCGGGCAGCGTGTCCTCCATGATCCTCTCGATCGGTTCGCGTCGCGGGTTGTCGATGGTGACGTAGACGACGTCCGCCAGCGAGCCCGCCAGATGTGCCATGCGGGGACGCTTTCCGCGATCGCGCTCCCCCCCGCAGCCGAACACGCAGAAGATCCGCCGGGCCCCGCTCTCGCGCACGGCCCGGAGCAGGCGCTCGAACGCGAGCGGCGTGTGGGCGTAGTCGACGACCGCCGTGACGGCACCGCCCTCGATCACCTCGTATCGGCCCGGGACGCGGCGGACTTCGCTCAGCGCCTCCCCGACCTCGGCCGGCTCGACCCCCAGGCCGACGCCGAGGGCGGCAGCGGCCAGCGCGTTGGCGGCGTTGAACCGGCCGGCCAGGGCGAGCCGGGCCTCGAAGCGCCCGGCCGGCGTTCGCACCACCATCCGGGTCGCGCCGGGAGCGGCCTCCATCCGCTCGGCCATGACGTCGGCGGCCGGATCCTCGAGGCTGTACGTCCACGTCCCGCGGGGGCCGGCCTCGATGAATCGGCCCCCCCACACGTCGTCGAGGTTCACGGCCGCGAACGCCCCCTGCTCGGCCAGCAGGCGGAAGAAGTCGAGTTTGATCTCGCCGTAGCGCTCCATCGTGCCGTGGAAGTCGAGATGCTCCTCGCTCAGGTTGGTGAACGCGCCGGCCCTGAACCGCATACCCCGGATCCGTCCGAGCTCGATGGCGTGGCTCGAGACCTCCATGCAGACGGCGCCGGCCCCATCCTCCTCCAGCTCGCGGAGGACGCGCGCCAGGTCGGGCGCCTCGGGCGTCGTGAAGCCGGTCTTCGTCACCCGCTCCCCGCGCAGCACGCCAAGCGTTCCGAGAACCGCCACTTCCCCGTAGGCGCGAGCCAGGACCGCCGCCGCCAGGAACGTGGTCGTCGTCTTGCCGTTGGTTCCGGTCACGCCGACGACCGGCAGACGCTCGGTGACGTCCCCCTCGAGCCGATGCGCGATCGGTCCGAGGGCCGCCCGTACGTCCTCGACGATCAGCGCCGGGACGGCCCACGGACCCGGCGCCGGCGCCAGCACCGCCTTCGCCCCCCGCTCCACCGCGTCGGCCACGAACGCCCGGCCGTCCACCTCGAACCCGGGGATGGTCGCGAAGAGGTCGCCGGGCAGGACGCGCCGACTGTCGTGCGTCACCCGCTCGATCCGGACCTCGGGATCGCCCTCGACCCGCCCGCTTACCAGACGGGCGAGATCGGCGAGGGTCGGGCGCGAGGCGGCGCGGGTCACGGCGGGGAAGCCGTCCGTGCCCGGATCGTCAGCGTCGATCCCGGACGCGGACGGCCGCGCCACGGTCGACGATCTCGCCGGGCTCGGGCTCCTGAGCGACGATCCGTCCCGTCCCGTCGAAGACGAGCCGGAGCCGCAGGCTGGAAGCGGCCTGGACCGCCTCACGCAGCGACAGTCCCGTGAAGTCCGGGACCTTGACGTGGTCGCGGGGGTCGAACGCGATGGTCGCGGCGACCTCCGTTCCGCCGGGCGCCTCGGCGAGTCCGGGTTCCGGGACGGGGGGGGCCCCGCCGTCCGGTTCCCGGACGGCCTGAATGCCGGGCGCCTCGACGGCCGGAGGCAGCTCGCGGAAGCCGTCGGAAACCTTCCACACGACGCGCTCGGGAGAGCGGAACCCCTCCACGACGGCCGGGGATTCGGTGATCACTTCGCTCATGAGAGCGTTCCGCATCGTCTCCCGGAAGACGGGCGCCGCGACGGCGCCGCCGTAGAAGGCGCCCTCCGGCTCGTCGATCCGGACGAAGATCACGTAGCGGGCGTCCTGGGCCGGGAAGAAGCCCGCGAACGAGGAGGTGTACCGGCCCACCACATAGCCATGCTCGCCCGTCTTCCGGGCCGTCCCCGTCTTGCCGGCGACCGGCAGCATCTCGATACCCGCGCTCTGCGCCGTGCCGCCCTCGACCACGCGCACGAGGGCCTCCCGGACGAGCGTCGCGGTCCGGGGGGCCATCACCCGACGGACCGTCTGCGGTCGACCCTCGTACTCGACCTCGCCCGAGGGGTTCACGACCCGGCCCACGATGTACGGCCGCAGGAGCTCGCCGCCGTTGGCGACCGCCCCGTATGCCATCGCCATCTGCAGCGAGGTCACCATGATTTCGTACCCCATGGCCAGCGAGGCCATCGTGAGGTTGGACCACTCGTCGGGGCGCCTGAGCATCCCGCGCGGCTCACCCGGGAAGTCCAGGCCGGTCGGGAGCCCGAATCCGAAGCGGCGCGCGTACTCGTAGAACCGCTCCGGTCCAAGGCGCTCCGCGAGCTTCACCGAGCAGATGTTCGAGGACTCCTCGATCACCCCCTCGACGGACATCATCCCGTAGGGATGAACATCGCGTACGAGGCGGCCGTCGTGGTTCCAGACGCCGTTCTCGCAGAACAGTGAGTCGCCGGGCGCCGCCACCCCTTCCTCGTAGAGACCGGCCAGGGTCACGATCTTGAGCGTGGAACCGGGCTCGAACTGGAAGACGACCGCCTCGTTGCGCTCGAGCCGGCGGGTTCCCGCCTGAAGGACCGGCCGGGAGGCCAGCGCCAGGATCTCCCCCGTGCGGGGATCGGCGACGACGACGCTGCCGGATTTGGCCCGCGTCTTGTCCATGGCCTGTTCGAGGGCCGACTCCACGATCTCCTGGAGGGCGACGTCGATCGTCAGATAGACGTCGTCCCCGTCCACAGGGGGCTCCACCGGAAAGGTGAAATTCGGAAACTCACGACCGAGCGCGTCCCGCTGATGAACGGCATAGCCGGGCTTGCCCCGCAGGGTCTCGTCGTACTGGAGCTCGATCCCCTCCAGCCCCTCGTTGTCGACGTCGACCCGGCCGAGCACGCTGGTCGCCAACTGGCCGTAGGGATGGTGGCGGACGCGGTACGTCTCGACCCCGATCCCGTCGAGGCGGGCCGCCTCGATCCGCTGGACCGTCTCCCGCGGCACGCCGCGCGCGATCCGCACGTACCAGCCGCCGCGTGCGATCCGTCGGCGCAACTCCGCCTCGTCGAACCGCATGATCGCGGTCAGGCGCTCGACGAACGCGTCGACGTCCGGGATGTGACGTGGCACGACGTACAGTCCGTACTGCTCCCGATTGACGGCCAGCGGCACGCCGTTCCTGTCGTAGATCGTGCCTCGTTCGGGAGGGATCTCGACGCGCTTCTTCTGCTGTCGCTGGGCCGCGGTGAGGTAACGGTCGTGCCGCACGACCTGGATCTCGAAGAACGACCAGCCGACCCACGCGCCGAAGCCGAGCAGCCCGAGAAGAAGCCAGGCCTGCCGCCGACGGGCGATCTTGAGGCGCTCCGGCTCCAACGTCTCCCCCTGGGTTCGGCCGCCTCCCGCTCGACGAACGGTCAGCGCATCATCGAGAGACTCACAGGGCGCCCCTGCGGTACGCCCCTACTGGCTCGTGAGGGCCAGGGCTTCGTCCTGGAACAACCGGTCCAGCCAGCCTCGGAGGGCGCCCGCTTCGTCGGGAGCCTGACCGTGAGCGGCTGGACCGAGCTGGGTCGGGTCGACGACCGGAAGCCAGACCAGGTCCTCCTCCCCCGGCGACGTCATGCCGAGGCGCTCGGAGGCGTCCCGAACGACCCGTTCGCGGGTGGTGAGAGAGGCGATCGAGCGCGTCAGCTCCTCGTTGTCGACCTCGAGATCGTCAGCCAGGCGTTGCAGCTCGAGAACCCTGTCGGACCAGCGGATCGTGATCGACTGGACCCAGATCTTGCCGACCACGACCGCGGCCGCCAGCAGGAGCAGGGCCGGCAGATAGCGCAGGATAAAGCTGTCCCGACGGCGCCGGCGGCGCTCGATCTTCTGGTACTCACGGACGTAGGCGTTCATCCTCCTCCAGTCTCAGGCCGCGCGCTTCTTCTCGGCCGCCCTGAGCCGCGCGCTCCGGGCCCTCGGATTCGTCTCGATCTCGCGCGCCGACGGAACCACCGGTCGCTTCGTGAGGACGTCCACCTCCGCCCGCTTGTCGCAACGGCAGACCGGGAAGTCCGGCGGGCAGACGCAGTCCGCCGCCAGCTCCCGGAAGAAGCGCTTCACCATCCGATCCTCGAGCGAGTGATAGGC
>DASZOP010000134.1:0-3708 GCA_035550715.1 Gemmatimonadota bacterium
GGCTCGGTCTCAGCGACGACGGGCTCGGGGACCGGCGTCTCGGCGGGCCCCTGCGAGGGCTCCGGAGCGACGACGCCCGGATCGGATGCGGGAGCTGGCTCGTGGACGTAGATGGTGCGGTAGATCACGCGCGGGCCCGGCGCGGGCCGGGAGACGGTCCGCGGGGTCGCCGGCTCTTCGGGCTCGGGGTCGCCCAGGACGATCACCTCGGGTGCCCCTCCGGAGGGGCCGAGCTCCCGGCCGGCGGCCAGGTCCGGGGTCTCCGAGGACGAGGATTGGAAGACGACGCTGGGGGAGGAATCCCGGTCGGCGGGCTCGCCCTGGCTGCAGGCGAGCGCTCCGGCGAGCAGGATCACCCCCGGGAAGAGCGAGCGCGGACGGGACATCGGGCTACCTCCGTTCGGGGACGGCTGGCCGTACCCACTCTGTACCACCGCGGCCACGGCAGGGTTCCTGACCGCCCGCACCGGGGCGATCCCTACGGCCGGTCGCGCCTAGGAGGCGGCCGCCGCGGCCGGCTCCTGGCAGTCGGCGCAGAGGCCGGTGAACTGGACCGTCCAGTTTTCGACCCGGAAGCCGTCGCCGGCCTCCTCCGGGGCGGGGACGCTGTCCAGCTTCTTGTCGTGGACGTCGACGATCTTCTTGCAGGTCCGGCAGATCAGGTGGTGGTGCGGCCGGACGTCGACGTCGTACCGCGCCTCGTTGTAGAGGGGGTTGACCTTCACGACGAGGCCCAGCTCCTCGAACGTCTCCAGGTTCTTGTAGATCGTGTTGAACGAGATCGTGGGATGCTTTTCGCGGACGCTCTGATAGATGATCTCGGCCGAGGGATGGCGGTTGCAGTTGGCCATCACGGCCTCGAAGATCGCCAGCCTCTGGTGGGTGACCGAGAGCCCCGCGACCCGGCATCGGGCGATGAAATCCTCGCGCTGCATCCTGGTGGTCGGAACCTTCATGCCGATATGAAGATAGGTCGTTTCGACAGGGCCGAGCAAGCGCGGCTGCCCGCGGCTCAGAACGCGCGCGACACGCCGATCGCCAGGCGGTGCTCGATCGACTCGTAGACCCCGTCGGCCGAGGCCGTGTTGAGCGGGAAGGCGACGCCTTCGGCGTCGTCGTAGAAGGTCAGCCGGTATCCGATGTCGACCGCCAGGCCTTCCCATGCGAGCCCGATCCCGCCGGAGACGGCGTCCGCGCTCGATGCCGGAGCGAACGGGGTGATCGCCGCCGCGGGGCCGCGCGAGTCTTCCCAGGCATAACCCAGGCGGACCCGCATCCCGTCCCGGACCACCAGCTCCGAGCCGACATGGAGATCCCATCCGCCCCGCTGAGGCCACGGCGTCGAGTCGTCGAGGATGGAGTCGGCGTAGAGAACGGCCAGCGAGTCCACCGCCCCGCGGTCCGTCCAGCCGGCGTCGAAGGCGAGCTCGAGACGGTCGAAGGGCCGGACGGAAATCCCGGCCACGACGCGTCGCGGAAAGACGAGCGGGATCCGGACGGGACGGTCGATGAAGCGGTCGTCGAGCAGGTTGCGAACGGTGGTCTCGCCGTCCGGGAGGACTACGTCCTGGAGCGGTTCCGGAGCGACGATCAGGAAGTCGGCGAAGCCGTTGTAGACGATCTCCATCTCGCTGTGGTAGGTGGCGGCGAGCGTGATCCGCGGTTCGGGCCGGAATGCCGCCGACGCCATCCAGCCTACGCCCGTCGCGTCCGACTCGATCGTCGTCCGGGCGAGCGATATCGGTTCGCCGCCTCCCAGCGCGCTCAGGGTCGGATCGTGCTCGAACCTCTGGAGGTTGAGATCCGAGTGGAGCGCCTCGATGCCCCCCGCCACGCTCCACCGGCCGAGCGGACCGAACGCCACGACCGGGCTCACGGCGATCGTTCGGAGCTGGGCCTCGGACGCCCGGAACCGCCCGGCGAACGAGGTCGGCCGCTCCCAGTCGATGTCCAGAAACCAAGGCTCGGTGACGGAGACCCCGGCGGTCACCCCCTGGGCGACCTGATGGGTGACGAAGAAGGATCCGTCCAGCCGGAGGCCGTCCTCCTCGTCGTACTCGCGGTCCCCGAAGACGGTGAGCCGCCCGTCGTCGGCGGAGGCGAAGCCCGTGACGAGGAGATGGGTGCCGGTGAGCTGGACGATTCCGGCCGGCTGGTGGTGGACGGCCCCCGCGTCCACGACGCTCGCCGCGGACGTCCCACCCATCCCGAGCGCCCGCGCCGAGAGGCCCGTTCGCATGAAGGCCTGGGATCGAGCCGTCGCGGGGAGGCCGACGATACAGGTCACAACCAGCAGGGTCAGCCGAGCAAGCATGGTCGGCAACGTATCCCCGCCCGGCGGGAGCGAGCAACGCGGCGTCGACGGGTCTGGAGGGGCCGGTTACCTTCGCGGCCCGGTGAGCAGGCGTCCCCCCCGCAAGCGCTTCCAAGTGAAGATCCCGGTCCGGTTCCGCGACCTCGATCCCATGGGGCACGTGAACAACTCGGTCTACCTCACCTACTTCGAGGTCGGCCGGACCGCCTACTGGCAGGAGCTCCACCACGACTACCGCTACGACGTGCTCGACTTCGTCGTGGCGCGCTCGGAGTGCGATTACGTGTCCGCGGCGATGCTCAGGGAGACGATCCGGGTCGAGGTCTGGCTGTCGCGGATCGGGACGAGCTCGTTCGTCCTCGACTACGAGCTCTTCGACGAGCAGAGCGAGCGGCTGGTTGCCCGCGGCAAGACCGTCCAGGTCATGATCGATTCGAAGACCGGCCGGTCGCGGTCGATCGAGCCCGAGCTCCGGGAGCGCATGCGCTCCTTCGCCGAGCACTGGGGCGGAGCGCCGGAGGAGTAGTCGTGCGGCTTTCACCGGAGACGCTCGGGCTGGCCGTGGCCGAGCTGGCGGCCCGGGACCCCGACCTGGCGGCGGTCGTGGAACGGTTCGGACCTCCGCCGCTGTGGGCCCGGCGACCGGGCTTCTCGACCCTCGTCCGGATCATCCTGGAGCAGCAGGTGTCGCTGCGCTCGGCGACCGCGGCGTACGCTCGGCTCCAGGCCCTCGCCGGCCGGGTCACCCCCGCCCGCGTGGCGGCGATCGGCGAGCGGGACCTCCGCGCGGCCGGCCTCACCCGGCAGAAGGCCGCCTATTGCCGGGGGGTGGCGAACGCGATCGTCGCCGGGGGCCTCGACCTGGGTGGCCTGGACGGGCTGCCCGACGACGACGTGCGAGCGGCCCTGATCGAGCTGCCGGGGATCGGTCCATGGACGGCCGACATCTATCTGCTGATGGCGCTCCGCCGGCCGGACGTCTGGCCGAATGGCGACCTGGCTCTCGCGCGGGCCCTCCAGCGGGTCAAGCGGATGCGGCGCGCCCCGGGCGAGGATCGCATGGCCAGGGTCGCCAGGACGTGGGCCCCGTGGCGCGCCGCGGCGGCACGGGTCCTCTGGCATTTCTACCTCTCGTCCGGCAGGAGCTGAGCGGCTCGGTCGGCGGGGCGTCGGCGATCTTCTGATCCGATGGTCGGAACGATCCGGCTCCTTACTCCGCTTCCAGCCCCTTCTCCAGACGATCGAGCTCGCTGCGCAGGCGCTCGATCGCCCGCCGGCGCTCGGCGGGGGGCAGGCCCCGGAGCCGCTCGAGCCACCCTTCGCCCCGAAATCCGGGCGGCGAGCCCGGACGTCCGGGACCCGCTCCCGGTCCCCGCCGGCGATCGATCAGCTCG
>DASZOP010000135.1:0-7805 GCA_035550715.1 Gemmatimonadota bacterium
CCGCGCGAACAGGGCGATCGACGAGGCGCCCATCGCGAATCCCGAGATGACCTCCGAGAAGAGCTGGAGCTCGGTGTCGGCCACCGCGGCCTGCCCCAGCCAGAGAAACACGAGCCCGATCCCCAAGAGCCCCAGCGAGGCGACCGAGAGACCCATGACGCTTCCGCCGAAGAAGGCCATCCGGAGCGCCGGTCCCTGCCCCTGCGAGCGCGCCGCTTCGGACGTCCGCACGTTGGCTCGAGTGGCGGCCGACATTCCGAACAGGCCGGCCAGGATCGAGCACGTCGCGCCCGCCACGTAGGCGACCCCGGTCTGCCAGTGGACGGCCCATCCGAGAAGGACGGACACCAGAGCGATGAACGGGATCAGCACCGAATACTCGCGCTTGAGGAACGCCATGGCGCCGTCGTGGATCTGCTCGGCCAGCTCGCGCATGGTCTCGTTGCCGTCGGGCTGGCGCTTCAAGTACGCGTAGATCCCCCAGGCGACGAGGAGTCCGAGCAATCCCCAGACGGGCGCCGACGATACGAGGATCTCCATGGATGCTCCTTGCGAGAGTGTCGGGAGATTCGGGCCCTGGCGACCCTCAGGCGGGTTCCGGATTGAAGCGGTTCATGGCGGCGATCAGGCCCTCGGTGACCACGCAAGAAACGGCGTCCACACCGCGCGCGATCGCCTCGTCGATCACGGGTTCCTCGCGGCGGCGGAATGGACGCAGGACGAACTCGGTCGGATCGCCGGTTCCGCCGCTCTCGGGGTGGATGCCCAGACGAAGACGCGGGACCTGTTCGCTGCCGAGATGCTCGAGGACCGAGCGCATGCCGTTGTGCCCGGCGTGCGATCCGGACGCCCGAAGCCTGAGCCGCCCGAGCGGGAGCGCGAGCTCGTCGTAGCACACCAGGATCTCCTCCGGCTCGAAGGGCGCCTCGCGGGCCAGTGCCGCGAGGGCGCGGCCGGAGGCGTTCATCCAGGTGAGCGGCTTCACCAGCGTCACCCGGACCCCGTCGATCGCGCCCCGGGTCTCGAGGCGCTCGCCCGTCCGCTTCCACTCCGCCAGGCGCCGCTCGCGCGCCAGTCGCTCGACCACCCGGAAGCCGACGTTGTGACGGGTCGCCTCGTACTCCGGCCCCGGGTTCCCCAAACCGACGACGATCCGGACCGCCAGCGCGTGCTACTCTTTCTCTTCGGTCTTTTCCCTCTTGCCCTCGCGGCGCGGCCCCTCTTCCTCTCCCTCTTCCTCGCGGGCGCGTCCGATCACCTCGGGCTCCAGGAGCTCCTCCTCGGCCGCCGCCACCTCCGGCTCCTCGATGACCGTGGGCGCCAGGACCGTCACGACCGAGCGCTCGAGGTCGGTCTCGATCTCCACCCCCTCGATGCTCAGATCCGAGACGTGGATCGCATCGCCGATGTCGAGGTTCGAGATGTCGACCTCGAACTTCTCGGGGATGCTCCCCGGCAGGCAGTACACCTCCAGCTCGCGGAGCTGGTGGTCGACGATGCCGCCCTTGTTCTTGACCCCGATCGGCGTCCCCAGGACCACGATCGGGACCTCGACGTAGATCTTCTCGTCCATTGCGACGTGGAAGAAATCCACGTGCAGGGTCTCGTCCTTGAAGGGATGACGCTGGAGCTCACGGATCAGGACCTTGAACGTTTCGCCGTCCGCCAGGTCCAGATCCACGATCGTGTTCTCCACCGAGATCGACTGGACGAGCCTCGAGAGCTCCCGTGCATCCACGCTCACCGGCACGGAGTCCTCGCCGTGACCGTAGAGGACGCCGGGGACGCGTCCCGTCCGGCGGCTCGTTCGCGCCGCTCCTTTACCGATCTCCTCCCGCCGCTCGGCGGTGATGCTGGCGCTCTTGGCCATTTCCTCTCTCCTTGGGCTATCGCGGCTCGCCGCTCAGTCGGGAAAGAGCGACGAGACCGACCGGTTCTCGTGATTGTAGGTTATCGCCTTCGCGAGCAGCTCCCCGATCGACAACACCTTGAGCTGAGGGAACCTCCGCTCCTCCGGAACGTGCAACGTATCGGTGACGCAGACCTCCTCGAACGGCGCCGACTGCAGCCTCTCGCACGCGTTCCGGCTGAGCAGCGCGTGGGTGGCGCACCCGAAGATCCGCGCCGCACCGTTCTTCTTCAGCGCGTGCGCCGCCTGAGCGAAGGTGCCGGCGGTATCGATCATGTCGTCGATGATGACCGCTGTCTTGCCGGCCACGTCGCCGACCAGATGGACGACCTCGGCTTCGTTCGCCTCCGGCCGGCGCTTGTCGATCAGCGCCATCGTCCCGTCCATCCGGCGGGCGAAACCGCGCGCCATCTTCGCCGCTCCGACGTCCGGCGCGACCACCGCCACGTTCTTGAGCCCCTTGGCCCTGAAGTAGTCCAGGAACACGGGTGAGGCGTAGAGGTGGTCGAGCGGGATGTCGAAGAATCCCTGGACCTGATGCGAGTGGAGATCGATCGTGATCAGCCGATCGATCCCCGCCTGCGTCAGCATGTTGGCCACCAGCTTCGAGCTGATCGCCACGCGGGGCTGATCCTTGCGGTCCGCCCGCGCGTATCCGAAGTACGGCACCACGGCCGCGATCCGGTGCGCCGAGGCCCGCCGCGCCGCGTCGATCAGGAGTAGAAGCTCCAAAAGGTTCTCGGCCGGCGGGTTCGTGGACTGGACGATGAAGACGTCCCGGCCACGGATGTTCTCGTTGATCTTGACGAAGATCTCGCCGTCCGCGAACCGGCGCAGCTCGACGTCCGCGAGACGGGTCTGCATGTGCTCCGCGATCTCGGCCGCCAGGGCGGGGTTGGCCCCGCCGCTCAGCAGCCGGAGCTCGTGGCTGACGCCCACCGTCCGGCCTCTCGTTCCGTGATGAGGGGAAACCCGCGCTTCAGTCGAGAAAGAGCCGAGGAATCTAGTCAGAGGGGTGAAAAGGCGTCAACCGGCCGGAATGGCTCACCCGGTCTCGCCATCGGCCAGGAGGGGCTCCCTGAGCTCGAGCTCGACGGCGAGGTCGATGTCCGGCGCCATCGAGTTCCAGACCGAGCAGTAGGTGTCCCGGCTCAGCTGGACGGCGCGCTCGGCCTTGGCGCGGCTCAGGCTCCAGCCGGTCAGCTCGATCCAGAGCCGGAGGACCGTGTAGCGGCGGGGCGGGCTCTCCCGGCGATCCCCTTCGACCCGGATCCGACAACCGGTCAAGTCCTCGCGCCCCTTCCTCAGGATGTCGACGACGTCGATCCCCATGCAGGCGGCAAGGGCCATGGCGAGCGCCTGGACGGGCGAGATCCCCGTCTCCGTGGCGCCGTCCACGGCGACCTGGATGCCGGTCGGGGTGACGGCGTCGAACCGCTCGTCGCCCCGCCACACGAGTTCGATGGCCTTGCCGGGATCCCCGTTCATGCCCCGGAGATTGCCATCCGGGAGGCGCGGCGTCCACCTGGAGCCCCGGCCCCGCGGGCGCCTATCTTCGCCCGTCGTGGCGCTCCCCGAACCCTCGACCCGGACGCTCGAGCTCGACGGCTTCCCGATTCTCGTCCGTGAAGCGGGCCCGGAGACGGGTCCACCGGTCCTCTGCCTCCACGGCGGTCCGGGCCTCGACAGCTCCTACTTCTTTCCCGAGACCACCCGCTTCGGCCCCGGTCTCCGTGAGCTCGCTCGGGAGCACCGGGTGATCGCCTACGACCAGCGGGGGTGCGGGGGCTCTGGGGTCCCCGAGGTCGACCAGCCGCTCGCCCTCTCCAGGCACGTGGACGACATCGAGGCCGTTCGCCGGGCGCTCGGCCTGGAGCGACCGGCCATCCTGGCGCACTCGTTCGGCACCGTGCTCGCTCTCCTCCATGCCCTCTATCATCCGCACGGGGTCTCGAAGCTGATCCTGACGGGCGGGGCCCCCACGCGGGAGTTCATGGAGGGGTACCGCCGGGCCGTCCTCGAGGAGCTCCCCGAGGAGGCCCGGCGCGGGCTGGCCGACCTCCAGGGGGCCGAGCTCACCGACCAGGTGTACCGGGAGCGGTTCCGGCTCGCCTTGCCCCTCTACTTCCATCGCGTCCTCGGTCCCGACGATTCCGACGCCTTCGCCGACGGCATCCGCTTCAGCGCGCGGGTGAACCGCGCCATCGCGGTCGGCCTCGAGGGGTACGACATGACGGTCGCCCTCCCCAACGTCCGGGCGCCGGCGCTCGTGGTCTACGGCGAGAGCGACCGGGTCGTCCAGCCCCGCTACCAGCTCCAGGTCCGCGGGCATCTCCGGACGGCGCGGTTCGTGGCGTTTGCGGAGAGCGGCCACTTCCCGTTCCTCGAGGAGCCGGACGCCTTCGCGCGCGTGGTTCATTACTTTCTGGGGCGCGAGCCGGGGCCCTTGACCGCCGGTTCCGGCACGACGTCGATCGACATCCCGGGTCGCTCATCCCGCTGACTCTCACAGGAGGAACCTCATGGTGAACGCTCGCCGTCCTATTGCCGCCCTGGGTCTGGGCGCACTTGTCCTGCTCGCCACGGCCTGTGCCCGAGGAGACGACGAGGAGGCCCCCACCCCGGCCGGCGACCAGGTCCCGGTCGTGGCCGATTCCGTGATCGAGGTCCAGGTCCAGGCGAGCCTGGACGCCGACCCCCGTCTCGACGGAGAGGGCATCCGTGTCGAGGCCCACAGCGTGGACCAGGAGGTGACGCTGGTGGGAACGGTTCCGACGCGCCTCGAGATGTCGGTCGCGCTCGCGAACGCCCAGTCCGTCCTCGGCGTGAAGCGCGTCCTGATCGACTCCCTGGTGGTCGAGTCCGAGATGCGCGGACGGGCGAGCGCGACCGAGACGTTGCCGGCGCCGGACACGACGAGGGGAACGACGCCGTGACCGGCCTCACCCGCCGCGGGTTCCTGGGGGCGGGGGTGGCGGCGGGCGCGGGCACCTTGATCGGCGGGCCGCGCGACGCGACGGCGGCCTGGCGACGGGCGGCCCGCGCCCGGCGGACCTCCGCGGGCCCGGTCGTGGTCGCCAGCGGGAACGGGGAGTCTGCCGTCACCCGCGCGCTCGAGGTCCTGGGTCGGGGCGCCGATCCCCTGGACGCCGTGATCGAGGGGGTGAACCTGGTCGAGGCCGATCCCGACGACGTCACGGTCGGCTACGGCGGGCTCCCGAACGCGCTGGGCGTCGTCCAGCTCGATTCCTGCTGCATGCACGGACCCACCCACCGGGCCGGCGGGGTGGCGGCGCTCGAGGGGATCAAGCATCCGTCCAAGGTCGCGCGGCTCGTCATGGAGGAGACGGACCACGTCCTCCTGGTCGGCCCCGGAGCTCTTCGGTTCGCCCTCGAGCACGGCTTCGACGAGGAGGATCTCCTGACCGAGACGTCGCGCCAGGTCTGGCTCTACTGGCGGGGGACGCTGGGCGCGGAGGATGACTACCTGCCTCCCGACACGAGCGGCTTCACGCCGCTCGCGAAGGAGTTGATCGAGAAGAACCCCGACCTGTTCGGCCCCGAGGAGCGGCGCCCGACCGGGACCATCAACTGCTGCGCCGTCGACGCGAACGGCGACCTGGCGGGCGTGACCACGACCAGCGGGCTCTTCTTCAAGATCCCGGGCCGGGTCGGCGACTCGCCGATCATCGGGGCTGGCCTCTACGTCGACAACGACGTCGGTGCGGCCGGCTCGACCGGGCGCGGCGAGGCCAACCTCCTCAACCTGACCTCGTTCCTCATCGTGGAGCGGATGCGCGAGGGGAAGTCGCCTACCGAGGCGTGCCTCGACGGCTGCCGGCGGATCGTCGATAACAACGTCGAGAAGCGGCTCCAGCGGGAGGACGGCAGGCCGTCGTTCAACGTGTCGTTCTACGCGGTCAACAAGGCCGGCGAGTACGGCTCGGCGTCCATCTTCGGTCCCGGTCGCTTCGCGGTCGCCGGCGCCGGCGGCCCCGGCCGCCTCGAGGACCGGGCGGTGCTCTTCCCGGAGGGGTGATTGAGGGAGCAGGAGCGAGGCGCCGTCCACGAACGGATCCTGCGTGCCGAACGGATCCGGAACGGGCGACGTCTGGCCGCTCTCAGGGCCATCACGCTGGCGTTCTTCGTGGCCAACGCGCTCGTCATGAATCTGCTCTTCGATCCCCGAGGCAGCCACCTCGGACTCGTCGTCATGACCGGGTATTTCATCCTCGCGGTGGGCTTCTGGCTCGCCGTGCGGCGCTCCGAGGCGGTGGCTCTGAAGGCTCCGCTGATCGTCCCCTTCCTGGACGTCCCGTTCGCGTTCACCCTCCAGGTCATCACGCTCCCGTATCACGCGCCGCAGGACGTCCTCCCGTCGGCGCCCGCCCTTCACGCGGTCATGCTGTTCCTGGCCCTCGTCTCGATCCTATCGCTCCGCACGTGGATCGTGGCAGCGACCGCCGCGAGCGGGCTTTTCCTGGCCCTCGTGTACGCCACGATGGTCGGCCTGACGGCCCTGCCCTGGATTTCGTGGATGATCATCCTGTCGGGCTCCTTCGCCGTGATGGCGCTCTACACGTTGAGGAGGCTTCAGGCCCTGGTCACCACCGCTGCCGCGGAGCAATCCCGGCGGGACCGGCTCCGCCGCTACTTCAGCCCGACCGTGGCGAACCTCCTCGAGGAGCAGCCCGAGGGCGTGGCCGACACGACCCGAGTCGTGACCGTGCTCTTCAGCGATCTCCGGGGATTCACGACGCTCACGCGCGGTATGCCTCCCGACCGCGTCGTCCAGCTCCTGAACGAGGTCCACAGCGCGCTGGTCGAAGAGATCTTCCGGAGCGGGGGGACGCTGGACAAGTTCATGGGCGACGGGCTCATGGCATACTTCAACGCGCCGCTGGACCAGCCCGATCACGCTTCGCGCGCGGTCACGTGCGCGGCGGGGATGAAGGGCGCGCTGGACGCGCTCAACCGGCGCCGGGTCGAGCGCCAGGACCCGCCGCTCCGGCTCGGTATCGGCATCCATACCGGGCCCGCCACGCTGGGCACGATCGGGACACCGGTGCGGGGCGACTACACGGCGGTCGGCGAGACCGTCAACCTGGCTTCTCACCTCGAGAAGCTGACCCGCGGCCTCGGCGAGGGGATCCTCCTGACCGAAGTCACCTTCCGCCTCCTGAGCCCGGCGCCCGGGATCGAGCGCACGGACCTGGCCTTCGGCGGACCCGACCACCCGCTCGTCGTCTACCGATTCGTCCCCGTGCCCGCCGGCGTCTGAGCGAGAGCCGTCAGACAGTTCGCCGGAGGGCGAGGGCGGAGAGAAAGAGGAGGAGCGTCACCCCGGCCGAGACCAGGCAGTACCGGCACCAAGCTTCGATCACCGCGGCCTGCAGGTAGAAGAGGAACGCCGACACGAGGAGCGCGGCGCCCGTAAGGACGAGGAGCGCGCGCACGAGATCCCGCGCAAGCGAGGCCGCGGGCGTCCACGCGATCAGGTTCACCATCGTGTAGTAGCCGAGCCCGATCGCCGCGATCGGCACCGAGCCGACGGTCGCCCAGCGGCTCGTCGTCACCGTCTCGCACCCGCCTCCCGGACCGCACGCGAGCCCCAGCCCCGCGAAATGGCTCGCCGTCAGGTAGGCCGCGTCCAGGAAGCCAACCAGGGCGAGGACCCGCGCGGCCCAGAGAGGCCAGCGGCGGCTCGTCGCTTCGGGATGTTCCGTTGTGACCGGGGCCTGTGGATCCACGGGGCGCAAGCTAGCACGCCGGGCGGCGTGGCGTGCTTATCGTGAGGTGCGGACGGGACACGGTCGTTCGCACAGCCCGGCGGTGCAGTCTAGATTCGTGGCTCGGTGGGGGGTGGTGTAACGGGCAACACGCCTGCCTTTGGAGC
>DASZOP010000136.1:0-1868 GCA_035550715.1 Gemmatimonadota bacterium
TGGACGCCCAGGTGGAGGAGTATCTGAGGCGGGGCTTCACCAGCCTGTCGATCGCCTTCGGCTGCACGGGCGGCCAGCACCGCTCGGTCTACCTGGCGGAGCGGCTGGCGCGCCACCTGAGCGACCGTTTCCCCGCGATCCGGGTCCGCGTGACCCACCGGGAAGAGCCCTCCTGGCCGCGGCCGGAAGCCATCCCGAGCGAGAGCCCACGGCCCGAGCGGGCCGCCGCTTCCTCCTGATCGGACGGGGGATTTCGTGGACGCGATGATCCTGGCCGCGGGGCTGGGAACACGCCTCCGCCCGCTCACCGATCACACCCCCAAGGCGCTCATCGAAGTCGGCGGCGTCTCGATCCTCGAGTGGATCGCGCGCCGGCTGGTCGAGGCCGGCGCCGACCGCTTGATCGTCAACGTCCACCGGCACGCGGACCGGATCGAGGCCCATCTCGATGGGCTCGGGCTGGACGTCGAGGTCCTCGTGTCGCGGGAGACCGAGCAACCGCTCGAGACCGGCGGGGGCCTGCTGCACGCCGCGCCGCTCTTCCGTCGTGAAGCGCCCTTCTTCCTGCACAACGGCGACATCGTGACCGCGATCGATCTGGGCGCGCTCCACCGGGCCCACGGTCCCGACCGCCTGGCCACGCTCGCGGTCGGCCGGCGTGACACCACGCGCTTTCTCCTCTTCGACGACGAGGGCCTGTGTGGCTGGGAGAACGACGCGACCGGCGAAGGCCTGCGATGCCGGGAAGAGGTCGGGGGGCTTGTGCGGTGGCCCTTTGCCGGGATCCACGTGATCTCGCCCCGGATCTTCGAACGGATCACCGAGACGGGCGCGTTCTCGATCGTCGACGTGTATCTGCGGCTCGCGGCCGAGGGCGAGAGGATCGTTCCCTGGGACGCCGGCGATGCGCTGTGGCTCGAGATCGGCTCCCCGGATCGCCTCGAGGCCGCGCGCCGGGCTCTCGAGGCGCCGTGACCGAGCCTCGATCTATGGATCGAAGCGCCGCTCCTCCATGATGACCGCCTGCGACGTATCGCCGAACGTGAAGACGGAGCGGAACTCGCCCTCTACACCCACCTCCGCACCCTCGCGGGGGGCACCGCCGCCCCGGCTCAGGACGTTCATGGTCCCCGTCCCGTCGTCGACGCGATAGGCGCCCTGGCCCAGCGCGCCGACCGATCCTGTCACCTCCCCCTTGATCTTCACGGTCTCGCCGTCGTAGCGCCCGGGATCGTCGAGCAGGTCCCCGATCGGCATCGTGCCGCGACAGGCGGCCAGGCCGAGAGCGACCAGGAACACGGCACAGCGCGTGGTTCGCATGGCCTTCCTCCCTTTGAGGATTGCGACCCGGCGGGATTCTACCCCTGCCAGAGGAGTGGTTCCGCTTAACGAGCTGCCGTCCCCGCCGCGTCGGACCACAGGATCATGCTTCCCGGAACCCAAGCCTGGAGGTCGCACATGTCCATCATTCGAACGGCGGCGCTCGGCGCCGCCTTGACTCTGCTCCCGGCCGCCCCCGCCTCGGCCCAGGTTCTCGCCAGCCACGCCCCTCGCTGGGACCGCCTCGAAGATCTTCTCGATCGCCGCGAGGATCGCCGCGACCGCCGCGAGGACCGGTGGGATCGACGCGAGAACCGCCGCGACCGGCTCGAGGATGTCCGCGACCGCCGGGAAGATGTCCGCGACCGCCGCTATCACGGGGGTTTCCGTGACCGTCTCGAGGACCGATTAGACCGGCGGGAAGACCGGTGGGATCGACGCGAGAACCTGCGCGACCGCCGCGAGGACCGGTGGGACCGCCGTGAGAACCGGTGGGATCGCCGTGAGGACCGCCGCGACCGGCGCCACGGCTAGGGCGTCGACGCCAG
>DASZOP010000137.1:0-18112 GCA_035550715.1 Gemmatimonadota bacterium
CGAGGAGGTGACCGAGATGGAGCGCATGGTGGAGAGTCTGGGTCGCGGCGAGACGATCGCCTCGTCCTTCGACTTTCCGCCCGAGCGGCACGTCCAGGTCGCCGAGATGGCGCTCGAGCGGGCCCGACGTCTGGTCGAGTCCGGCAAGGACGTGGTCCTGGTCCTGGATTCGATCACCAGGCTGGCCCGCGCCTACAACGCCATCGAGCGCTCGAGCGGACGGACGATGTCGGGAGGCATCGAGGCGGGGGCGCTCGAGGCCCCGAAGCGATTCTTCGGCTCGGCCCGCAAGGTGGTCGGAGACCGTGGCGGGAGCCTCACGATCGTTGCCACGGCGCTGGTCGACACGGGAAGCCGTGCGGACGAAGTGATCTTCGAGGAGTTCAAGGGCACAGGCAACGCCGAGATCGTCCTCAGCCGCGAGCTGGCGGATCAACGCATATGGCCGGCCATCGACGTGACCTCGAGCGGCACCCGGCGCGAGGAGCTCCTCTATCCAGAAGAGCACCTCGAGCGGCTTCGCCTGCTGCGCCGCTTCCTCTCGGAGATGCGGACCACCGAGGCGGCGGAGTTCCTGATCGACAAGATCAACCGGTCGAAGTCCAACCAGGACCTGCTGGGGAGCATGGCGAAGTAGGCGTCGTGGCGTCCTGGGGGGAGGGTCTCCCCGGGCGTCGGAACCCGCTACAGGATCGAGAGCGGCTGGCTGCGCAGGGCAGGCAGCCACGGCCAGGTAGAGACGTAACCGCCCTGGAAGACCCATCCCCCAGGACGCTCCCTCCCATGGACATCCTTCCCTTGGCTCGCGGCTTGCGCCTGACTCGCGTGTGGATCGGCGGGTCCTCACCATCAAGGACTGTCCCGCGGACGACCGGCCGCGGGAGCGGCTCGTGCGGCTGGGTCCGGGGGCGCTTTCCACCGTCGAGCTGCTGACGATCCTGATCGGTTCGGGCGCGCGGGGAGCCTCGGCCGATCAGGCGGCGCGGCGGATCGTGGCGACCTGGCCGGCCCTGAGAGACCTGGCCGGCCGGTCCGTGGCCGAGCTCATCGGCGTGCCCGGGATCGGCGCCGCCAATGCGGCGCGCGTGGTCTCGGCGTGGGAGCTGGGGCGGCGTCTCCAGCGCGAGCGTCGCGAGCGCCGGCCCACCCTTTCCTCGCCCCGCGCCGTCTGGCGGCACCTCGCCCTCGAGCTCCGCGACCGCGACCGGGAGCGGTTTCTCGCCCTGTGTCTGAACAGCCGGAACGAGCTCATGCACGAGGTCGTCGTCTCGATGGGATCGCTCAACGCGAGCATCGTCCACCCGCGCGAGGTCTTCAAGCCCGCGCTGGCGTGCTCGGCCGCGGCGATCGTAATCGTCCACAACCACCCATCCGGTGATCCGGCCCCGAGCCGCGAGGACCGCGAGGTCACCCGCGCATTGTCCGAAGCCGGGACCCTGCTCGACGTCCCGCTCCACGACCACATCATCATTGGTGCCGATTCCTACTACTCATTTCGTGACGCGGGACTCCTATGAGCATGGTACTATGGGACGCATGATTCTATCTTCCTACCTCGAACCCGGATTGATTCAAGGGTTGAATTGCATGCCCAGGCATACCCAGACTTTAACGATGAGGACAAGGAGTGCGCGATGGCGTTCGAGACGTATGTTCCCCAACGGGGGCGGTCCTCCGGAAAGTCGACGATCCGGATCCTGAAGAGCGGCGATCTGTCAATCAGCCCCGACGTATACGAGGAGTGGTTCCGCAAGGCCCCCCACGTGGAGCTGCTGTACGATCCGAAGGCCGGGAAGATCGGGTTACGTCCCCGCATCAAGCCGAGCCGGGCTACCTACAAGCTGCGCGAGTCGCCCCAGGGAGGAGATCGGTACTATGTCAGCGCAGGACGCTTTCTGGACCATTACGGGATCTCGCACCAGAGGGCCCGCGCGTTCGAGGCCAGGTGGAACGCCCGCCAGAAGGTGGTCGAGCTGTCGGTGAAATAGCACCGGACGGCGAGGAGGAATCCGGGAGGCCCGAGCCTCCCGGAGGGTCCGGGCACGGAGCCCGGTCAAGGGCGGTCGTGGTTGCCGGACCGGGACGTTCGTAAGTTTCGACGTCATGGACCGGAAAGCCATCCTCGAGACCCTCAAGCCGCACGCCGAGCGGGTCGACGTCGCCCAGATCGAGCGGGCGTACGCCTTCAGCGAGCGCGCCCACGCCGGGCAGAAGCGTCTCTCCGGCGAACCCTTCGTATCCCATGCCGCCGAGATCGCAGGAATCCTCCTCGATCTGAACCTCGTCGATACGAGCACGCTCGTGGCAGCCCTCCTGCACGACGTCGTGGAGGACACGGACACCTCGCTGGAGAGCGTCGAGGAGGAATTCGGGTCCGAGGTGGCGCGCCTGGTGGACGGACTCACCAAGATCGGTCACCTGCGATTCCAGTCGCGCGAGGAGCGACAGGTCGAGAACTATCGCAAGCTGCTGCTCTCGATCGCCCAGGACGTCCGCATCATCCTCATCAAGCTCGCCGATCGCCTGCACAACATGCGGACGCTCGAGTATCTGCCCGACGCCAAGCGCCGGCGCATCGCGCGCGAGACACGCGACATCTACGCGCCGCTGGCCCACCGTTTCGGGATGGCAACGATCCGATGGGAGCTCGAGGACCTTTCGTTCAAGTTCCTGGAGCCCGAGGCGTACCGCGACCTGGCCAAGAAGGTCAAGGCCAAGCGGCGCGAGCGGGAGAGGATGATCGCGGCGATCTCGGGCCCGCTCGAGGGGGCGCTCGGCGAGGCCGGCATCAGGGCCGAGATCACCGGTCGACCGAAGCATCTGTGGTCGATTCACAAGAAGATGGTCAACCGCACCAAGCCCTACGACGAGATCTACGACCTCCTCGCGATGCGCGTCATGACCGAGACGGTGCGGGACTGCTATCACGCGCTGGGGATCATCCATACCCTGTGGACCCCGGTTCACGAGCGGTTCAAGGACTACATCGCGACCCCCAAGTCGAACATGTACCAATCCCTCCATACCACCGTGTTCGGGCCGGGCGGAACGCTTTACGAGATCCAGATCCGCACCGGAGAGATGCACCGCACGGCCGAGGTCGGCATAGCGGCCCACTGGAAGTACAAGGAGGGCGTCGCGGGCACCGAGTTCGACGAGCAGCTGGCCTGGTTCCGTCAGATCCTCGAGTGGCAGCAGGACATGACGGACCCGGAGGAGTTCATGGAATATCTCCAGATCGACCTCTACAAGGACGAGATCTTCGTGTTCACGCCGCGCGGGGACGTGGTGCAGCTTCCCGCCGGCTCCACCCCCATCGACTTCGCCTTTCAGGTCCATACCGAGGTCGGCATGCGATGCTCGGGGGCCCGCGTCAACGGGCGGATGGTGCCGCTCCACCGCCAGCTCCGCTCCGGGGATACGGTGGAGGTCCTGACGAGCACTGCCCAACGACCATCGCGCGACTGGCTCCACTTCGTCAAGACGTCCAAGGCGCGGTCGATCGTCCGACGCACCA
Organism: Gemmatimonadota bacterium; assembly: GCA_035550715.1. GTDB lineage: Bacteria > Gemmatimonadota > Gemmatimonadetes > JACCXV01 > JAHWKZ01 > DASRVA01. The sequence continues at coordinate 3,518 of DASZOP010000137.1, forward strand.
TCCGCGAGGAGGAGCATGCCAGCTCGGTGGCCCTCGGCAAGGACATGCTCGAGAAGGAGTACCGCCGCAATCGCGTCCGGAAGCCGGACGAGGAGGAGCTGGAGAAGGCGGCTGCCCATTTCAGCGTGAGCGGGACGGAAGAGCTCCTGGCGGCCCTTGGCCGCGGCGATCTGACGATCTCGCAGGTCTGGAACGTGGTCTTCCCGGAAGAGAAGACCGGCGCGCGCAAGCCGGCGACGGCGTTCGAGCGGCTCGTCGAGAAGATCAAGGGTCGTCCGGGAGGTGTTCGTATCCAGGGATTCGACAACATGATGGTGCGCTTCAGCCAGTGCTGTCAGCCCATCCCGGGGGACGAGATCATGGGGTACGTGACCCGCGGGCGGGGCGTTTCCATCCACCGCGTCGACTGCCCGAACATCCTCAACCTCACCGAGGAGCCCGATCGCAAGATCGAAGTCGAATGGGACACGAGCGGTGCGCGGACCTTCATCGTGCGGCTGGTGGTGACAGGCACCGACCGGCGGGGGCTGTTCGCCGACGTGGCGGGAGCGGTGTCCCGGACGTCGACCGACATCAAGAGCGCGGATCTGAGCGCCGCCGAGAACGGCATCGAGGGAACCTTCGTCGTCGAGGTCACCGATCTCGAGCACTTGAACCGCGTCATCGAGTCGATGAAGTCGATCGACGGGATCCTGGACGTGGAGAGAAAGGAGTACTTCGGGGCCCACCACCTGGGGACGAACGCGAGCCGGGCCGTCTCGTAGGAATCCCGTGTCGCCCCGGAACCCCAGCCCCTCGCGCGGTGTCAGAGAGCCCATGAACCGCGGACACGGCCGAATCGGCGCCGGGCTCCTGGCCCTGTCGCTCCTCCACCCGGCGGCGGGGCTCGGCCTACAGGGCGATCCGGAGCAGGTGCTCCGTCGGGCCGACCGGGCCCTCGACGGGCTGGAGACCTTGCGGGCGGAGTTCGATCAGCGGGTGTACAATCCGGTCCTCGAGCGGACGAGCACCGGCCACGGCACGCTGACCTATCGCTCGCCCGAGCTCTTCCGGATCGCCTACGACGACCCGGCCGGCGACGTCGTCGTCAACGACGGCGACCGGGTCTGGATCTATCTCCCGAGCAGCCAACCGGGCCAGGTGATCCGCCAGCCGGCGACCGAGAGCGGGGTCCGGAATCCGCTCACCTATCTGCGCGACCTGCGGGACGACTACGTGGCAGTGTCGGGCGGCGCGCAGACGGTCGCCGGCCGCCCGACCGATCGGCTGGTCCTGACGCCCGAGGGCTCGGGCGCGCCCTTCATGCTGCTTGAGGTGTGGGTCGACCGGGAGACCGGCTTCCCGCGTCAGGTCCGGACCCGCACCGACGAGGGCATCGCCACCACGTACACGTTCGTGCGGCTGGAGCCCAACGCCCGGGTTCCGAGCACGGCCTTCCGGTTCGATCCGCCGGCGGGAGTGGAGGTCTTCGACTCGTAGCCGGCCGCACCCCCGCGGGGGCGGCTCGCTTGCTCCGCGCGGTACATTGAACGACATGCCGAAGTTCGAGCTCGTCACCGATCTGGTCCCCCGGGGAGATCAGCCGAAGGCCATCGCCGAGCTGAGCGCGGGCCTCGCCGAGGGGCGCCGCTATCAGACCCTGCTCGGAGCGACCGGCACCGGCAAGACCTTCACGATCGGCCACGTGATCGCGAGGTACGGCCGACCCACCCTGGTCATGTCCCATAACAAGACGCTCGCCGCCCAGCTCTACGGGGAGCTCAAGCAGCTCTTTCCGCACAACGCGGTCGAGTACTTCATCTCGTACTACGACTACTACCAGCCCGAGGCGTACATTCCGGCCACCGACACCTACATCGAGAAGGATGCGTCGATCAACGACGACATCGATCGCCTGCGGCTGCGGACGACGTCGTCGCTGATCGAGCGGGACGACGTCATCGTGGTGGCTTCCGTCTCGGCCATCTATGGCCTTGGCAGCCCGCGCGAGTACCGTTCGCTCATGGTGGTCCTCGAGACCGGCCAGGAGATTCCGCGCGACCGGATCCTCGAGGAGCTGGTGCGGATCCAGTACGCCCGGGGCGATTACGACTTCGAGCCCGGCCGCTTTCGCGTGCGCGGGGACGTGATCGAGATATTCCCGGCCTACGAGGAGCAGGCGGTCCGGATCGAGCTGTGGGGCGACGAGGTCGAGCGGATCTCGAAGATCGACCCGCTGCGGGGCACGACGATCGCGACCCTGGACCGGGCGGCCATCTACCCGGCCAAGCATTTCGTGACCACGCGTCCCCAGCTCGAGGAGGCCACGCGTGCCATCCGGGCCGAGCTCGAGGGGCGGCTGGTCGCCTTGCGCGAGAACGGCCGGATGCTGGAGGCCCACAAGCTCGAGACGCGGACCCGTTTCGACATCGAGATGATGGAGGAGATGGGGTACTGTGCCGGGATCGAGAACTATTCCCGGCACCTCTCCGGCCGCGCCCCGGGCGAGCGGCCGGCCTGCCTGCTGGACTATTTCCCCGACGACTTCCTGCTGGTCCTGGACGAATCCCATGTCACCGTCCCCCAGATCGGGGGGATGTATGCAGGGGACCGATCCCGCAAGGAGACGCTCGTGGAGCACGGCTACCGGCTGCCGTCGGCGCTCGACAACCGGCCACTCCGGTTCCAGGAGTTCGAGCGCTTCATGCAGCGGACGATCTTCGTGTCGGCCACGCCCGCCGACTTCGAACTGGAGAAGTCGGGGGGCATCGTGGTCGAGCAGATCATTCGGCCGACCGGGCTCCTCGATCCGGATGTCGTCGTGCGGCCCGTCCGGGGCCAGGTCGACGACCTCATGGAGGAGATACGGCGCCGCGAGACGCTCGGGGAGAAGGTCCTCGTGACGACGCTCACCAAGCGCATGGCCGAGGACCTGGCGGATTACCTGAACGAGTCGGGGGTCCGCGTCCGGTACATGCATTCCGACATCGACGCCCTCGAGCGGATGGAGATCATCCGCGGGCTCCGGATGGACGAGTTCGACGTGCTGGTGGGGATCAACCTGCTTCGCGAGGGTCTCGACCTCCCGGAGGTCTCGCTGGTGGCCGTCCTCGACGCCGACAAGGAGGGGTTCCTGCGCTCGGAGACCGCGCTCATCCAGACGGCGGGGCGGGCGGCGCGGAACGCCAACGGCAAGGTCGTGCTGTACGCGGACCGGCTCACCGAGGCCATGCGGCGGATGATGGAGGAGACCGAGCGGCGCCGCGAGATCCAGGCCGCCCACAATCAGGCGCATGGCATCGTCCCCGAGACGGTCACCAAGACGCGCGAGCAGATCCTCCGCACGACCTCGGTGGCCGATACGCGGGCCGGCGGTGCTCCGCGGGCCGTGCGGGAGCGGCTCCGGGGCCTCCAGGGCGAGCTCGAGCGCGAGGAGCTCGCGCGCGCCCTCGAGGCCGAGATGAAGGCCGCCGCCGAACGGCTGGATTTCCAGGCCGCGGCGCTGCTCCGCGATCAGCTCTTCGAGATCCGGGGAAAATCGGAGCGCGCGGTCCGCGACCGCGGCACCTTGCGGGAGCGGATCGGACTGTAGGTGCCGGGAACGGGGAGCGTCTCGGGAGAGGCGGCCACGTTCGACCGCCCGGCGCCGGGTCCCGACGACACACGGCGGCTGGGGCGGGTGTTCGGGCGATCGAGCCCGGACGGCGCGGTCCTCCTCGTCGAGGGTGTCCTGGGGGCCGGCAAGACCACCTTCGCGCAGGGCGTGGCCGAAGGGTGCGGGGTTCCGGGCCCGGTATCGAGCCCAACCTACAACCTCGTGCTTCATTACTCCGGCCGGCGGCCGTTCGTCCACGCCGACTTCTACCGCCTGGCCGGCCCCGAAGAGCTGGAGACCGTGGACCTCGAGGAGGTCCTGTCCCCCTCCGGACTGGCGGTGGTGGAGTGGCCGGCGCTGGTGGCCGGCCGGGCCCGGCCGCCGTACGCGGCGGTCGCCCTCGTCCGCGACGGGGACGGGCGCCGGATCGCGGGGCGGCTGGTGGGAACCGGGTGGTCCGCGGTGCGGGAGGCCTTGGAGGCCCAGGGTTGAGGATCCTCGCCATCGACACCGCCACCGACGAGTCGGCGGTCGCCCTGCTGGTGGACGGGCGCACCGTCGAGCGTCCGGTGACGTGGCGCTCGGCCTTCCGGGAGACCGCGCCCGCCCTCCTCGAGCTGCTGCGGCGGGGGGGGATCGGGTTGGGGGAGCTGGACGGGATCGCCGTCCCCGCCGGCCCGGGATCGTTCACCGGCCTCAGGGTCGGCGCGGCCCTGGCGCTCGGGATCGCCGAGCTGGGCGCCGTTCCCCTGTCGGCGCCCTCCACGCTCGCCGTCGTGGCCGAGGCGGCCGCCCCGATCGGCGCCGGTCGGGTCCTGGCCACGCTGGACGCCCGCCGCGGGAGGCGCTACGCCGCCGTCCTCGAGAGGAGGGGAACGGTCTGGGCGCTCACCGACGGTCCGACCGACCTGGAGGCGGGAGCCGAGGAGGGGTGGGCCCCGGGGCTGCCGCATGCCCGTCTCGAGACGCCCCGCCCGGGAGGCTCGCCGGCGGCCGCCCTGGCCCGGCTGGTCGCCCGCGCCCCCGACGCCTACCGCCTGGCGTCGCCCGCCGAGCTTCGGATCGTCTATGCCCGGCCGGCGACCGACCGGCCCGCGCCGTGAGAGCGCCTCTCCCCGACGCGCAGGTGCGCCCGCTCCGACCCTCCGACCTCGCGGAGGTCCTGTCCCTCGAGCGGTCGGTCTACCCGTCGCCGTGGCCGGAAGAGCACCTCGCCCGCATCGTCGCGCTGCCGGGAGCCATCGGCCAGGTCGCCGAGCTCGAGGCGGGCGGGATCGTCGGGTACGCGCTGGGCTGGGTCGCTGCCGACGAGGCCGAGCTCGCCAACATCGCGGTGGCGGCGCCGCATCGGCGCTCCGGCGTAGGGGACCGGCTGCTGGAGGCGATGCGGGGGGAGGCCGCCGCCCTCGGGGCGACCCGGATGTATCTGGAGGTGCGGGTCTCGAACGAGGTCGCGCAGGCCTTCTATCGCTCCCGCGGCTTCAGCGTCACCGGGCGCCGCCGCGACTACTACAGCCGCCCACGTGAGGACGCGCTCACGATGGCGGTTGCCCTGATCCCTGAGGCCACCTAGGCTTACCGCCCGCCGAGCAACGGCGATCCCATGAGCTGGTTCAAGCGCGACAAGCGAAAGATCGAGGAGACGACGGCCCGCAAGGAGCTGCCGGGCGAGCTGTGGCAGAAGTGCCCGTCGTGCGGGAGCATCCTCTACCGCAAGGACCTGTCGGGTCGAACATGGGTCTGCCCTCACTGCGGGCATCACTTCCGGATCGGTGTCGACGAGTACGGGGAGCTCCTGCTGGACGAGGAATCGTTCGAGGAGCACGACGCCGACCTGGCCAGCGTCGACGCGCTGCAGTTCGTCGACTCCAAGCCGTATCCGCAGCGGCTGGCGGAGTACCGCGATCGCACGGGCCGCTCCGACGCCGTCGTGTGCGGCCTGGGCCGGATCGACGGCGTCGACGTCTCGGTGGCGATCATGGACTTCGGCTTCATGGGCGGCAGCATGGGGTCGGTGGTCGGCGAGAAGGTCGCTCGCGCGATCGAGCGCGCGATCGACCGCGACATCCCGCTGGTGATCGTCTCGGCCAGCGGCGGGGCCCGCATGCAGGAGGGCGTGCTCTCGCTCATGCAGATGGCGAAGACGAGCGCGCTGCTCGCCGAGCTCGATCGTCGCGGCCTGCCGTTCGTCGCCGTCGACACGGACCCGACGACCGGCGGTGTGACCGCCTCCTACGCCATGCTCGGGGACGTCATCTACGCGGAGCCGGCGGCCCAGATCGGCTTCGCCGGACCGCGGGTGATCAAGCAGACGATCGGTCAGGACCTGCCGGACGAGTTCCAGACCGCCGAGTTCCTGCTGGAGCATGGCTTCGTCGACGCGGTGATTCCGCGCGAACGGCTCAAGCGGACGGTCTCGCGCACGCTGCGCTGGATGACGGGTCGCGAGGCGCCCGCCGGAGACGCGTGAGCGGATATCGCGAGGCGCTCGACGCGCTCCACCGGCTCGAGAGGTTCGGGATCCGGCTGGGGCTCGAGGAGATGCGCGCCATCTGCGCGGCCTCGGGTCACCCCGAGCGCTCGGCCCCGGTCCTTCACGTGGGCGGGACGAACGGCAAGGGGACGACGGTGGCGGTGCTGGCCGCCCTCGGGACCGCCCACGGGTTCCGGACCGGCTGCTACACGTCGCCGCACGTGCTGGACTTCCGGGAGCGGATCCGGATCGATGGCGAACCGATCGCCGAGGACGCGGTCGGAGAGGCGTGGAGCCGCGTGGCTGCGCGGGTCCGTCGGAACGGGCTCACCTACTTCGAAGCCACGACCCTCATGGCTTTCGATCACTTCGCGAGGGCCGGCATCGATCTGGCCGTCGTCGAGGTGGGCCTGGGGGGCCGCCTCGACGCGACCAACGTGGTCGTGCCCGAGGTGGCGGTCGTCACCAACGTGGCCCGCGATCACGAGCCGCAGCTGGGGCGCGAGCTCGCCGGTATCGCGCGTGAGAAGGCGGGGATCTTCAAGGCCGGGATCCCGGCCTTGATCGGCGACGCCCGCCGGGCCGAAGTGCGGAGGGTGTTCGTGGAGGCGGCCGGGGCGGCCGGATCGCCGCTTCACTTCTTCGAGGACGAGGTCCGGCTGGAGATCCGCCCCGGGGAGGGAGAGACCGGGTTCGATTACGCGAGCCCGGCCTGGCGGGCCGAGGGCCTGGTGCTGCCGATGGCCGGCGCGCACTTCGCGTGGGATGCCGCGCTCGCCCTCAGGGCCTGGGAGGTGGCCGCGATCCGGCCGCTCGCCGAGACCGCCGCCCGGGAGGCCGTGTCCGGCGTCCGCCCGATCGGACGTGCCGAGCGGTGGACGCTGGACGGCGTCCCCATCGTGTTCGACGTGGCGCACAATCCGGCCGCCGTCGACCAGCTGGTCGCCGGTCTCCGCGGCGGGAGCGACGGACGCACCCTCCTCGTGCTCGGGTTTCTGGCCGACAAGGACTGGCAGGCGATGCTGGACGGTCTGGCCTCTCTCGGCGGCCGGGGCTGGCTGTGCGGGCTTCCGGACGCACCGGCCGAGCGCCGCCTGGAGCGTCCCGACCTGTCCCGCTGGCCGGGCCTGGTCTGGGCCGACACGGTCGCTTGCGCGCTCGCCGAGGCCCGCCGCCAGGCGGCCCTGGGCGCGGCGGACCGGATCCTCGTCACCGGGTCCTTCCACACCGTGGAGGCGGCCATGCGCGCCCTGGGTCGCCGCGGCCCGGGCACCTTCTATCGAACCACCGCGGCGGAGGCCGCCCGGTGACCCGCTTCGCGGGCCTGCCCGGCACCCGCGACTTCTATCCCCCGGACATGCGCCTCAGGCGGTGGATCGAATCGCGCTGGCGGGAGGTGGCGCTCCGGTACGGGTTCGAGGAGGTCGACGGTCCGGTGATCGAGCCGCTCGAGCTGTACACGGTCAAGTCGGGGGACGAGATCGTCGGGCAGCTCTACGCGTTCGAGGACCGGGGCGGCCGCCGGGTCGCCCTGCGCCCGGAGATGACGCCGACCGTGGCGCGGATGGTGGCCGCCAGGAGCCAGGGACTGCCCAAGCCGATCAAGTGGTTCTCGATCCCCCGGCTCTTCCGGTACGAACGCCCGCAGCGGGGCCGCTTCCGCGAGTTCTGGCAGCTCAACCTGGACATCTTCGGCGTGGCGGGGATCGAGGCCGACGCCGAGATCATCGCGGCCGCCGTGGACGTCCTCCGAGGGTGCGGCCTCGGTGCCGACGACTTCGTCGTCCGGTACAGCGATCGGCGGCTTCTGGACCGGGCTCTCGAACGCCTGGGGGTCCCTCGGGAGGGGTGGCCGGCGGCCTTCGCGGCGCTCGACAAGCTGCTCCGGGGCGGCCCCGACGACGCGCGGGCGGCGCTCGCCAGGGCCGGCGTCGCCGACCGGGCGGCGGCGACCCTGGTCGAGGCGGTCGAGCTACGCGAGCGGGTGGGGTTCGAGGGGGCCCTGGCCGGGACGGGGGTGGACGTGGCGGCCGAGTCGGCCGAGCTGTCCGAGCTCGAGGCCCGTCTCGAGGCCTACGGAGTGGCTGGCTTCTGCGCCTTCGACGCGGCCGTCGTCCGGGGGCTCGCCTACTATACGGGTGTCGTGTTCGAGATCTACGACCGGGCCGGCCAGCTCCGGGCGATCTGCGGGGGGGGTCGCTACGACGACCTGCTGGGGGGGGTCGGCGGGGAGCGGCTGCCGGCGGTGGGGTTCGGGCTCGGCGAGGCGGTCCTGGCGGAACTCCTGGAACGGGTCGGGGCGTCTCCGCCCGAGACGGGCCGGTGCGAGGCGTACGTCATCCCGGTCACCGCCGCCGACCGTCTCCACGCGATCGGCGTCGCGGCGCGTCTGCGCGAGGCCGGGGTCCGGACCGATCTCGCCCTTCGCGACGCCTCGCTGGGGCGCGGCATGAAGAGCGCGGCCCAGGCCGGTGCCCGGGTCGCGGTCGTGGTCGGGGAGCGGGAGCGCGAGGCGGCAGGGGTGACCCTCCGCGACCTGGAATCTGGCGAGGAGAGCTCGCTCGGCCTCGAGGAGGCGGTCGCCCGGCTCGGGCGACGCGTGGCGGAGGGGTGAGGGTCGGTCTCGTCAGCGACACGCACGACCACGTGCTGCGGATCCGTGAAGCCGTCAGCCAGCTCAACCGGCTCGCCGTCGACGTGGTGCTCCACGCGGGCGACTACTGCTCGCCGTTCGCGGTCCGCGAGCTGGGGAGGCTCGAGGCCCCGCTCCACGGCATCTGGGGCAACAACGACGGCGACGTCTATCGCCTCGGCGAGGCGTTCGCCGCCATCGGGGCCCGGCTGGAATGGCAGTGGTGGGAGGCCGAGCTCGACGGCCGGCGGATCCTCCTCATGCACGAGCCGCGCGGGGTCGATGCGGTGGCGGCGGCCGGAAAGCACGACCTGGTCGTCTACGGCCACACGCACGAGCGGGACGAGCGGATGGTCGGCCCGGCGCGGATCGTCAATCCGGGGGAGGTATGCGGCTGGCTCGGCGGCGTGCCGTCGTTCGCGGTCTACGACACGGGGAGCGGAGAGGTGGAGTTCCATGAATTCTGAGCCAGGTTCGGCCGGCGGCCATCGACGGCCCGGAAGGTGGATCCTGATCCTGGATTTCGGAGGCCAGTACACGCAGCTCATCGCACGCCGGATCCGCGAGCTGCGCGTGTACTGCGAGATCCATCCGTTCTCGCTCGACGCCGGGACGATCCGCGGCTGGGAGCCCGCCGGGATCGTCCTCTCGGGCGGGCCGTCTAGCGTCTACGACGACGACGCCCCCCATCCGGCCGACGGGCTGCTCGACCTGCGGACCCCGATCCTGGGGATCTGCTACGGGATGCAGCTGCTGGCCCATGCCGAGGGCGCGCCCGTCCGGCCGGCCCGGTCGCGCGAGTACGGGCGCGCCCGGGTGACGGTCACCGAGCCTGTCGGCCTGTTCCAGGGGTTCGACGATCGCGAAGCCCTCGACGTCTGGATGAGCCACGGCGACCGGGTCGAGTCGCCCCCACACCGTTACGCCGCCTACGCGATGTCCGGTGAGGACACGATCGCGGCGTTCGGCGACCCCGAGACCGGCCGCTACGGGGTCCAGTTCCATCCCGAGGTCGCCCACACCGAGCGCGGGGAGGAGATGCTGGCCAACTTCGTGTTCGAGATCTGCGGCTGCGTCCCCGACTGGACGATGGCCGCGTTCATCGACGAGGCGGTGGCCTCGATACGGCGGCGGATCGGGGAGGGCAACGCGGTCTGCGGCCTGTCCGGCGGGGTCGACTCGACGGTGGCCGCGGCGCTCGTCCATCGCGCCATCGGCGATCGCCTGACCTGCATCTTCGTGGATACGGGGCTGCTGCGGAAGGATGAGCGGCATCAGGTCGAGCGCACCTTCCGCGAGCACGTGGGGCTGCCCCTCCGGGTGGTGGACGCGGGCGACCGCTTTCTGGCCGACCTGGCCGGCGTCGAGGACCCCGAGGAAAAGCGCCGCCGGATCGGACACCGCTTCGTGGAGGTCTTCGAGGAAGAGGCGGAGCGGGTCGAGGACGCCCGGTTCCTGGTCCAGGGAACCCTCTATCCGGACGTCATCGAATCGACGTCCGTGCGTGGTCCGTCGGTCACCATCAAGACCCATCACAACGTCGGCGGCCTCCCCGAGCGGATGCGGCTCGCTGTGGTCGAGCCGCTGCGCGAGCTGTTCAAGGACGAGGTCCGCCAGGTCGGGCGCGAGCTCGCCCTTCCGGAGGACGTCCTGGGGCGCCATCCGTTCCCCGGCCCGGGGCTGGCAGTGCGGGTCGTGGGCGAGGTGACGCGCGAGCGGGTGGCGCTCCTCCAGGAGGTGGACGCGATCTTCCTCCTGGAAATTCAGGCGGCCGGGCTCTACGACCGGATCTGGCAGGCGTTCGCAGTGCTGCTCCCCGTCCGTGCCGTCGGCGTGATGGGCGACTTCCGCACCTACGAGAGCGTGGTCGCCCTGCGCGCCGTGACGAGCCGGGACGGCATGACGGCCGACTGGTACCCGTTTGCCCCCGACTTCCTGGCCGGGGTTTCGAACCGGATCATCAACGAGGTCCGCGGGGTCAACCGCGTGGTGTACGACGTGTCGAGCAAGCCGCCGGCGACGATCGAGTGGGAGTAGGGTTCAGTGCTGGGCGGCCGAGTCCAGGCGTGCGCCGACCTGCCGGTAGATCTCCGACATCAGATCGGCGTCTCCGCCGCGTCGGGCGGCGAACTCGCGCAGGTCGGATTCCGTGACGCCGGCCCGTTCGAGGATCTCGGCGCGCCGACGTCGGTACAGGACCGTGTCCGGAAGGGTCTCCACCCGCGCTTCCGAGAGCTCGGCCAGGACGCGCGCGAAGGTGCCGGGCGGAATGGTGGCCGCTTCGGGTGGGAATGGCTCTCCCCTGCAACCGCCGAGCAGGGAGCCGAGGAGCAGGAGGACGGAGAGGGCGCGCACGGCGTGCCAAGTTCGGGACCGGAGGAGAAAGGCGCCAGCGCGGCGCGGCTGTGCGGCGCTGGGCGCACTCGCGGTCACGCTGCTCGCCGGCTGCGCGACCACGCTCGTGTCGGAGGCCAGGCGCGCGCGCGAGGGCGGCATCGACCCGCTTCCCCTGGTCGAGCGGCTGTCGGCCCAGCACCGGGCGATCGACGTCACCAAGCGGATCTTCGACGTGACCCTGATCGAGGGCCGCCGACGCTTCGCGGGTGCCGGCGCGGTCGAGTACCGGGCCGATCCGCGGCGCCTGGCGGCCGACGTCTTCGGACCGCACGACACCCACGTGCTGGCGGTCCGCCTGGAGGGCGATCGGCTCACGGTGCGGCTTCCCCAGGAGGGCGAGGTCCTGACCGGGAATCTCGGGGACCCGCGCTTCGCCGAACTCACCGGCGAGCGGGCGCTGGTCAGCCCGGAGATCCTGGGAGCCCTCGTCGGGGCCTACGACGTGGCCGGGCTGGCCCGGGACGCCGACTGGATGGCCGCCGCGGCGGAGGGAGACCGGCAGACCCTCTACCTCCAGCGGGGGGGCGTACTGCATGCGTTCACGGTCGAGGCACCCGGGGACCGGCTGGTCGAGTACCGGCAGGGTCGGGACGGGAGGCTGGTGTATCGGGTCCAGTTCGGCGATTTTCAGACGGTCGGGGCGCGGGAGAGTCCGCGTCGCGTGGTGCTGAGGGATTTCAACCAGGGGCGACAGCTGGTCATCGATGTCACGCGCGAGCACCAGGAGGTCACGGGGATCTGAGCCGCCGGCGGCTCGACCACCCCTGCTACGACCGGCGGCAGCCGCGGCCCTGATCGCGGCGGCCGCCTGCGGCTATTCGTTCCGCTCTCCCGTACCGGCCCACCTCAACACGGTTTACATCCCGACCTTCGAGAACGAGACCCGGGAATTCCAGCTCACCCAGCAGCTCACGGAGCGCGTGATCAACGAGTTTCTGAACGAATCGCGCCTACGGCTCGTGAGCGACGAGGAGGAGGCCGACCTAGTGGTCTTCGGGGCGATCCGCGACTACCAGGAGGAGGCCCTGTCGTACGATCCGGGGCAGGAGGCCAACCCCGACGTGTTCACGCGGCGGGTCCTGCTCACCGTCGACCTGCGTCTCCAGGACCGGGTCGAGGACGAGACGCTATGGGAGAACCCAGGCCTCACGGAGTGGGGAGAGTTCAACGAAGAGGCGAACGAGGACAGGGAGGTGGGAATCGACCGGGCGGTCGACAAGATCGCCGAGGAGATCCTGCGGCATGTGGTCGAAGAGTTCTAGAGAAACCGCCGTCCGTGGCCGGGTTCCGGGCCCCTTCCTACATTCGCGCCCGCGATGAGTCCGCTGCTGCAGAAGAAGGTTCTGGTCCTCAACCAGAACTACGAGCCGCTGGCGGTTTGCCATGCCCAGCGCGCCATCGTGATGGTGGTGCTGGGGAAGGCCGAGATCGTGGAACGGTACGAGATGGACGTGCGCTCGGTCTCGCGGGTCGTCCCTCTGCCATCGGTGGTCCGCCTCCAGGTGTACATCCAGACCCCCCGCAAGCGGATCGCACTCACGCGCCGCAACGTCCTCAAACGCGACGGCTACCGCTGTCAGTACTGCGGGACGCGGCGCGGCCCCATGACCACCGACCACGTCGTTCCGCGGGCTCTCGGCGGTCGCGACCGGTGGGACAACCTGGTATGCGCCTGCATCCGCTGCAACAACAGGAAGGGCAATCGAACCCCCGAGCAGGCCGGGATGGGGCTGGCCCGAGCTCCTCGAGCGCCCCATCGCTACATGCAGATCACCTTTTATACCCCCATACCCGACAAGCGCTGGCGACCCTACCTGTTCCTTGATTGACCGGGGCCGGACGCGTCCGCGCCGGCTCGCCATCGGAGGCTGATGGAGGGAGCCGCCCACCTCGTCGAAGTCGCACACGTCTTCTTCATCCTCATCATCATCCTGCTGGCGGCCAGGCTCTTCGGAGAGCTCTTCGAGCGGATCGGCCAGCCGGCGGTACTCGGCGAGCTCGTCGCCGGCGTCCTCGTGGGAGCGAGCGTCCTCGGCCTCGTGCCGGTGGATCCCGCGGACCCCTACGGGTCCGTGGTCCATGTCCTGGCCGAGATCGGGGTGGCGATCCTCCTGTTCGAGATCGGCCTCGAGACCGACCTCGTGCAGATGTTCCGGGTCGGCCCGTCGGCGCTCACGGTGGCGGTGGTCGGTGTCGTCCTGCCGTTCCTGTTCGGTTACTTGTTCTGGCATCTCTACGAAGGCGGGGCCAGCCTCACCGCGATCTTCATCGGCGCCACCCTCACGGCGACCTCGGTCGGCATCACGGCCCGCGTCCTGACCGACCTCGGGAAGATCCACACGTCCGAGGCGCGGATCATCATCGGCGCCGCGGTCATCGACGACATCCTGGGGCTCCTCATCCTGGCCGTGGTGGAGGGACTGGCGTCGACGGGCTCGGTCTCGGTTCCGGGCGTGACCCGTCTGTTCGGACTGGCGTTCGGCTTCCTCGCCGTGGCCATGGTGATCGGCCTCACGACGGCGCGCCGGGTCTTCGACCTGGTCAACCGGATGCGGGTCCGGGGCGTGCTGGTGAGCTTCGCGCTGGTGTTCGCGCTTACGCTCGCCTTCCTTGCCGACCGGGTGGGGCTGGCGCCCATCGTCGGAAGCTTCGCCGCCGGTCTGCTCCTCTCGCGCACCAATCAGTTCGATACGATCGTCGGGCAGATCAAGCCGGTGGCCGATGTCTTCACACCGATCTTCTTCGTATCGATCGGGGCCGCGGTCAACGTGGCGATTCTCGATCCGCGCGTGCCCGAGAACCATGGCATTCTGATCGTGGGCGCCGGACTCTTCGTGATCGCGGTGCTGGGCAAGGTGGCGGCCGGCTACTCCTTGCCGTGGCGGAAGGACATCCACAAGCTGGCCGTGGGTGTCGGGATGGTCCCGCGTGGCGAGGTGGGCCTCATCTTCGCCCAGATCGGGCTCCTCGGAGGGGTGCTGGCCCAGGACGTGTTTTCGGCCGTCCTCATCATGGTCATGGCGACCACGCTCATCACGCCCCCTTTCCTGAAGATCCTCTTCGAGCGCGTGGAGGATGAGGGAACGGGCGGGCTTGCCGCGGAGGCCGCCGGGAGCCCGTCCCGGGCGCCCGGCAAGGGCGATCGCTGACGTGGTCGAGGACGTGCGTCCGCAGCTCACGATCGTCGTGCCGGCCTACAACGAGGCGCGCACGATCGGGCGTATCCTGGAGCGGATCGCGGCATCACCATTCACCAAGGAGATCGTCGTCGTCGACGACCGCTCGACCGATGGGACTCGCGAGTTCCTGGAGGACGTGACCCGCGGATCGAGGATCTTTTCCGGACCGGACGGCGGCCCGGTGCCTGTGCGAGTCGTCCTTCTCCCAGAGAACCGGGGCAAGGGTGCCGCTTTGCGGCGCGGGTTCGTGGAGGCGCGCGGCGAGATCGTACTCGTCCAGGACGCCGACCTGGAGTACGATCCGCGCGACTATCCGAAGCTCGTCGAGCCGATCCTTCAG
>DASZOP010000138.1:0-7763 GCA_035550715.1 Gemmatimonadota bacterium
CGCAGGCGCTCGATCGCCCGCCGGCGCTCGGCGGGGGGCAGGCCCCGGAGCCGCTCGAGCCACCCTTCGCCCCGAAATCCGGGCGGCGAGCCCGGACGTCCGGGACCCGCTCCCGGTCCCCGCCGGCGATCGATCAGCTCGCGGAGACGGTCATCGAAGTGCTGGTTGAAGAGGAGGAGCCGCGCGCGCTGCTCGGGCCCGAGGACCTCGTCCAGCCGCTGCCGGTGCTCGGCCCGGAGGCGCTCGGCCTCGGCGCGGCGCTCTTCGAGCGATTCGAGGGCGCGGGCGAGCGCGGTCCCGTCGATCGGCTGTCTCCGAAGCGCTTCCCGGAGCCCCTCCATCGACTCGATCTCGGACTCGCGCAGACCAAGGGCCCGTTCGCGGAGCGCCTCCATGGTGGAGCGCAACGACTCCACCTGCGCCGGGGTCAAAGACAGCGCCTCCTGCATGCGCCGGAACCGCAGCTCTTCGAGGCGGTGGACGTCGGGCGGCTCCTGGGCGTACGCCGGCGCGGCCGCCAGCGTGAGCAGGAGGGTCAGGGATCGGCCGGATCGTAGCATTGCGATCACTCCTCTGGATCGTTCATGAAGTTGACGCTGGCGAGCTCGGTCAGGATCGCCTCGCGGTCGGCGGCCGAAAGCCCCGCGAACTCCGCCTCGATCTCGAGCGTCTCGCTCCAGCCGTCGGAGATCGTGGCGGCGACGTCGGGGTCCACCGGGTCCAGCGACGGGGTCTGGAGGAGCCGCTCGGCCGCGTCAGGATCGTCGGCGGCTTCGACCACCTCCTCGGCGGCCCGGGTGGCGTCGAAAACGACGGGCAGGGTCGCCGAGTCCGCTTCCGCGTCGGGCGCGGGTCCGGGCGACCGGGTCCCCCGCGGCGCCCAGAGGAGCAGGGCCGCGACCGCCGCCGCTGCGGCCGGCAGCCAGACCGCCCGCCGCGGCAGCCGGCGCACCCTGGCTCGCGGCCGCGACCGCACCGCCGCCAGGATGCGCTCACGCTGGGCGGCCATCTCCGTGGCGCTGGCGGCCGGAGGCTCCGCTCGCAGAGCGGAAAGGAGCGCTTCGACTCCGGCGACCCGCGCACGGCAGGACTCGCAGCGATCGAGGTGCACCGCGGCGGCGTCCCGCGGCGGATCGCTCTCCTCGACCCACCGGATGATCTCCTCGTTGCTCAGATGTCGATCGGACGTGCTCATCGCGTGTTCGCCTCGCTCTCGTACCACGCCCTGAGGCGCCTGATCGCATGATGGAAGGAGACGCGGGCGCTGACCTCGGTCGTCCCCAGGATCTCGGCGATCTCCCGGTACGAGAGATCGTTCCAGGTTCGGAGCGTCACCACGGCGCGCTGCATCACCGGGAGCTCCTCGATCCGCCGCCGGAGCAGGGCCGCCTCGTCCTCGGCAGCGGCGCGCTCATCGGGCTGCGGGGCCGCGTCGGGCAGACGGTCCGTCGCGCCGGCTCCCTCCCGCGGCCGCTCGCGGCGGAGCGCGTCGTAGGCGAGCCGCACCGCGATCCGATAGAGCCAGGTCGAGAACGCCGAGCGTCGCTCGAACCCGTCCAGCTCCTCCCAGGCGCGGATGAACGCGTCCTGGGTGACGTCCAGGGCCAGGTCACGGTCGTGCGTGATCTTGGCGAGCGTGGCGTAGACCATCGGCTGATGGAGCTCGACGAGCCGGCCGTAGGCCTCGCTGTCGCCGTCCTGCGCCCGCCGGACCAGCTCACGGTCGTCCATTCGCTCTCCACGCCTGGAACCCCTCCGCGGCCCTTTGGACGTGAAGGGGACCGAAACGTTAAGCCGCGGCCCGAAGGCTCACTCCGGCCGCGGCATCGCCCTCCTCGCCGCTCCGCGGAGACGGGGGTCCATGGCGTCCCGAAGCCCGTCCCCGAACAGGTTGAACCCGAGGACCACGAAGCCGATCGCGAGACCCGGAAAGACCGAGATCCAGGGCGCCGTCCGGAGGAAGTCGCGCCCGTCGGAGATCATCGAGCCCCAGGACGGCGTCGGCGGCTGGGCGCCCAGGCCGATGAAGGAGAGCGCCGCCTCCAGGAGGATCGCGCTCGCCATCCCCAAGGTCACGGCGATGATCGCCGGGGCCAGGCAGTTCGGGAGGACGTGGCGGGCGAGGAGGCGCAGGTCCCCCATCCCGAGCGCGCGCGCCGCCTGGACGAAGTCGAGCTCGCGGACGACCAGGGCCTGCGAGCGGACGAGCCGCGCCATCCCCGCCCAGCCGACCACGCCGATCGCGACGAACACGACGGTCAGCCCGGGCTGGAAGGCGGCGGTGATCGCGATCAGGAGAAGGAGGGTCGGGAAGGCGAGCGTCACGTCGGCGAGCCGCATGATGAGGCCCTCGATCCGGCCGCCGTAGTAGCCCGACACGATGCCGAGAAGGACCCCCAGCGTGAACGCGATCGCCTGGGACGCCACGCCGACCAGGAGCGAGATCCGGGCGCCATAGAGGACGCGGGAGAGGATGTCGCGACCGAAGGAGTCGGTGCCGAACCAGTGGTCGGCCGACGGCCCCTCGAGGCTCCGCGCCAGGTTCTGGGCGAGCGGGTCGTAAGGGGTGATCCAGGGCCCGGCGAGACCGAGGACGACGAGGAGCGCCACGACGGAGAGGCCGGCCACCGCGAGCGGGTTGCGGCGAAGAGCATCCCAGAGGTCGGTCATCGGGAAGAAGGGTCTGAAGGCAGGGAGGGAAGGAGCGCGAGCCTCCACATATCAGAGGGACGGATGCAGCCCCACGCGAACTGCGCCTCGCCCATGGCCCATAGGGACCAGCCCGCCACGCCCTCCGGATCCACAAGAAAGGGGAGCGCCCCGCCTAGCGCCGTCATTGCGCATCCGGTGATCCGCATCGCTCGGCGATGACCGGGCCGAGCGACGTGGATCTGCTCGACATCCGCTCGTGCCAGCGTCCAGGCCAGATCACTCTCCACAGGTCGAACGACGAGGCTGTCGAGATGAACGGCGATCAACCGCCCTTCGATCTGGGATTCAGAAAACGCGGGCCCCAACCTGACGCGAACGAGGTCTCCGCGCTGGGCCGGTTGTGGAGATGCGCAGGAGAGCGCGGTGATCAACGTGACGGTCAAGACGTCAGCCTGAAGCTTCATGGATCCTCGCGGAAATCGGTGGGTAGCCGATGGTCCTGCAGAGTGTCGTCCACTCCGGAAGGCCCTGGTTCGCCAGGCCAGTGCGCCTCGACCCCTGTGTCCTGGGGAGTCGTCCCGCCGATAAGGGCGCCCACGAGGAGGCTTCCGCCGACCGCCGCGCCGAGCATGGCCCAAACCAGTGCGTCGTTGCCCTCTGCGGCGATGATTGGAGCCGCGATCGCCAGCAGGACGAGTAGCGGAGTCGCCGCGAGAACGCCATAGCCCGCGGCCTTTCCGCCTTCGTACTGGCGGCGGATGCTGACCTCGATCCGATCGACCTGAGCGCTCGAAAGCCGCCGCGACCCTCCTCCCTCGCGCTCGACCACCAGGGTGTCCGGCCCGAGCTCCGTCAGGGTTCCGATCAGGGGCGCCCGTGCGATCCGGCTCGCCAGGGTCACCCGCACTCGATCGCCGGGCCGGACCTCCCGGGCTTCCTGGGCGTGAAGGTCCGGGAGGACAAACAGCGCGAGCCCCGTGATGCATGCGATCGAGCGCCTCATCGGTCACGCCTCCGCACGTTCGTACCTCACGCGCGGATCCAGCATCCCGTAGAGCAGATCCACCAACAGGTTGACCAGCACGAACACGATCGCCAGGAACAGCACCGTCCCCTGGATGACCGGGAGGTCGCGCTTCAGGATCGCGTTCAAAGCGAAGCGGCCGATTCCCGGCCAGGCGAAGATCGACTCGGTCAGGACCGAACCCGACAGGTACGCCCCGAAGTCGAGACCGATCGCGGTCACGACCGGGATCAGCGCCGCCTTGAGCGCGTGCTTGCCGATCACCGTCCACTCGGCGAGCCCCTTGGCGCGGGCGGTCCGGATGTAGTCGAGCCGGATCACCTCGAGCATCGAGGAGCGGGTCAGGCGCGCGATGTAGGCGGTCGAGCGCATGCCCAGAGTCAGGGCCGGGAGGATCAGGTACGGCAGCGCTCCGCCGCCGAAGCCCGACGGCGGCAGGGCCCCCCACTCGACGGCTACGACCAGAATCATGATCAGCCCGACCCAGTAGACGGGAAAGGAGATCCCGAGGAAGGCGAACGTCATGCCGAGCCCGTCGATCCAGGTCGACTGGCGGACGGCCGAAAGGACGCCGATCGCCACGCCCGAGAGCGTGGCGAAGAGGATGGCCACCGAGGCCAGATACAAGGTCTTCGGGAAGTGTTCGAGGATCCCGTCCAGGACCGGCTGGCGGGTCATGTAGGAGGTCCCCCAGTCGCCCCGGATCAAGCCGGCCACGTAATGGTAGAACTGCTTCCAGACGGGGTCGTCCAGATGCAGCTCCGCCCGCAGCCGTTCCAGCGTCGCCGGGTCGAACCGGTCGCCGACCATCGCCAGCACCGGGTCGCCGGGAGCGATGTAGAGCAGGACGAACGTCACGACGAGAACGCCCGCGAGCACGGGGATCGTGTGGAGGATGCGGCGGAGCGCGTACTGCAACATGACGGACGAGGCTCGGCAGACGGAACGGCCAGGATCGAAGACAGCGATCCGCGGTTGAATCGCTGTAACCTAATGGATTCGTCCCACCGAACGCCGTCGGCCTGGGCTGGATCATTCGGCGGCGTTTAGCTTGACGGCCCTACATCGATCACCCTCGAGGAGGAAGTCGATGATCAGCAGGATCGATTTCGTGGGCGTGCCTTCGCGGGACGCCGAGCGCTCACGGGAGTTCTATGTCGAAATGCTCGGTCTGAGGCCCGACGACCACGCCCGGTTCGAGGTCTGGGCGGGCGAGACCTGCCTGGGTATCTGGGAACCGGAGAAGGTCGGCCTTGCCTTTACGCCGCAGAAGAACGCCCATCCCGCCCTGCACGTCGAGGACGTCGCGGCGGCCCGGCAGGAACTCGAGTCGAAGGGCATCACCTTCCATGGAGACATCATCGACACCGGGGTCTGCCATATGGCGCTCTTCACCGATCCCGACGGCAACGATCTCATGCTGCACCATCGCTATGCACCGTACGAGCGGCAGGGGTGAGTGTGAAGGCCGCAGGCATCCCCCTGTTCGTGTATCTGACAAGGAGGCCATGTTGATCCACGCGTCGCTTCGGAAAGCCGCCGCCCTCGCGCTGTCGATGCTGGCCTGGACAGGCGCCTCGGCCGGGGCGCAGGAGACGGGAGGAACCGGCGTCGATCCACGGTTCGGGTCGCCCGATCTGCCCGCACCGAACGTGTTCCGGAGCGCGAGCGGCCGCCCAGGACCGCAGTACTGGCAGCAGCGGGTCGACTACGAGATCCAGGCCACGCTCGATCCCGGGACGGGCACCGTGACGGGGTCGGAGACCATCACCTACGCCAACCGCTCCCCCGACACGCTCGCCTATCTGTGGGTGCAGCTCGACCAGAACCTGTTCGCGACGGGGAGCCAGGGGGCGCAGACGTTCCCGCAGGAAGGACGGTTCGGGGGATCGGAGGCGGGCGGCGGGTATACGATCACGCGGGTCGCCTCCGCGGGGCAGGATCTCGACCGGCGGATCGACGGGACCCTGATGCGCGTGGACCTCTCCGCCCCGATTCCGCCGGGCGGCTCCACGAGCCTCGACATCGGCTGGAGCTTCGCCGTCCCCGAGACGGGGGCCGACCGGATGGGACACGACGGAGACCACTGGCTCCTGGCCCAGTGGTATCCGCGCCTCGCCGTCTACGACGACGTGGAAGGGTGGAACACCATGCCCTACCTCGGGCAGGGCGAGTTCTATCTCGAGTACGGCGACTTCGACGTCGCGCTGACGGTGCCGGCCGGCTATCTGGTGGGCGCGACCGGAGCGCTCGAGAACCCGGAGGAGGTCCTGACCGCGGAGCAGCGCCAGCGCCTCGAAGAGGCGCGCGCGGGCCAGGTCGTGCACGTCGTGGCCGAGACCGAGCTGGCCGATCCGACCGCCATCCGGCCGGCGACGACGGGGAACCTCACGTGGCGCTTCCGCGCCGAGAACGTGCGCGACTTCGCCTGGGCGGCCAGCCGGCGCTTCGTGTGGGACGCGACGAGCGCGGGGGACGTCCTGATCCACGCCCTCTACCGCCCCGAAGCCCGGGCCTGGCAGGAGGCGGCTGCCATGACGAGGCATTCGATCGAGTACTACTCCGACTATCTCGGCCCGTATCCGTACCCTACCGCCACCGCCGTCGAGGGGCCCGTGTTCGGGATGGAGTACCCGATGGTGGTCTTCGTGGCGCCGGAAGAGGGCCGCGAGGAGCTGTTCGACGTCCTGGACCACGAGTGGGGCCACATGTGGTTCCCGATGGTCGTGGGCTCGGACGAGCGGCGCTACGCGTGGATGGACGAGGGGATCAACACGTTCATCAACGAGCTCAGCAAACGCGGCTACTTTCCCGAGAGCACGCCGGAGCTCCTGAACGTGGCCCAGTACGTCATGGGGATCCGTACCTACCCGGAGCAGCCGATCGGAACGTTCCCCGATGAATTCGACGGTGACCTCGCGCTGGGGATCGGCGCGTACGTCAAGCCGGCCGTCATGCTGAACGCGCTACGCGCCGTTGCCGGGGAAGAGGCCTTCGACGCCGCCCTCGGGCGCTACTTCGAGGTGTGGAGCTTCCGGCATCCTCAACCCGCCGACTTCTTCCGACTGATGCAGGACGAGCTCGGGATGGAGCTGGGATGGTTCTGGCACGGGTGGATCGAGACGACCGCGACGAGCGACATGGCGATCCTGGGCGTCGACCAGGACCAGGCCGGAGATCGGTGGATCGTCACGGTGTCGGTCGACCAGCGCGGCGACCTGCTCATGCCGGCCAGGGTCGAGGCGACCGCGGACGGCGGGGCGACGGCATCGGTCACGATCCCGGTCCAGGCGTTCTACGGCTCCGACCGCGCGACGGCGACGGTGAGCCTGCCCGCCCGCGCTCAGCGGATCACGGTGAACGCCGGACCGGAGTGGGGAGACGTGAACCCGCAGAACAACACCTGGACCCGGTAGGTCTCGGGTTGCAGCCGGTCGTTCGGCGCGCTAGACACGCAGGTCCAGCCTGGGGAGCGCACTCTGAATCAGGTAGCGACGCTCGGTGGACTGACCGATTTCGTCGAGCGAAGGACGCGGGCGAACACGCGATTCTTCGCCCTCGAGGCGGAGCGGCTGGCGCGACTCTGCCGGTCCGTCGCCAAGCGCTTCGCGCGGGGGGGCCGCCTGATCACGGTCGGAGGCTCGCCCGCCGCCCGATCCGACGCGCGCCGCGTCGCGGTCGGGTTCGTGCACCCCGTAACGGTCGGCAGGCGGGCCCTCCCCGCGATCGCGCTTTCGCACGGCGTCGAGCTCCTCGTCGAGTCCCCCGACGTCGTGATCGGCTTCGCGGCCGAGCGCGACCCTGAGACCGCGGCCGCGCTGGCATTCGCCCGAAAGCATGGTTGCCTCACGATCGCCTTCGAGAACGTCGGAGCGGAATGGGAGTTCGTGCCGCCGACCGCCGACGCGTTCGTCCGCCAGGAGCTGATCCAGACCCTCTGCCACGTAGTGTGGGAGCTCGTGGGGGACTTCTTCGAGCGCCATCCGGACGTGAAGGCGGTCCTCGACGACGCCCGGCGCTCGATCCTGATGAAGTCCGAGGAGGTCGGCGAGCTGCGGCAGCGGACGCTCGCGGAGAACGCCGGGGA
>DASZOP010000139.1:0-3721 GCA_035550715.1 Gemmatimonadota bacterium
CATCTTCTGGGGCTGGGCGGCGATCTCGGGTGCCGGGAACGCCGACTACAGGGTCGCCTACAGCTCGCTGATCTACGCCAGCGTCGTGATCGTCGTGCAGATGGTCCTGCAGGCGATCGTGATCGGAATCAAGGGGGCCGAGCAGATCGCTCGCGAAGGAGGTCCGCCCCTGTTCGGGCTCTCGCTCTTCCTCGATCGCGACGAGTTCCCCCGGCTCGCGTGGGGCCTCCTGGCGAGCCTCAACTTCTTCTCGATCTGGTACACGGTACTGGTGGTGATCGCAGGCATCCACGCGCTCAGGATGTCGCGCGGCTCGGCGATCGCGGTGGCTGTCGTGATGTTCCTGGTCGGCGCCGTGCTGCTGTCGTTCCAGGGGGGGACCTGAGGCCGGCGCTCCGGATCACCGACGTCCACGTCCACATCCAGCCGTGGGGGATGCTCAAACCCGATGTCCGGGCCCGAATGGCGAAGGGCCGCGCGGACTTCGCCGAGCTCGAGCGCCTCATGGGCGATCCGGACGAGGTCCTGCGGCGGATGGACGAGGCCGGGATCGCCCGGATCGGCGTCATCAACTACGTGAGCCCGAACCTGATGGGGTTCACACCCGAGGTGAACCCGTGGGTGGCCGACCTCGCCCGTCACGCCCCGGAGCGGCTGATCCCGTTCGGCGGCGTCGACCCACGGGGGAAGCGGCCCGCCGAAGAGGTCGAACGGCTCCGGGACATGGGCGTCCGGGCGATCAAGCTCCACCCTCCGCACCAGGAGATCGCCGCCAACGCCTACCGTGACGGCGTGGCCGGGCTGGCGGACCTCTACGGGAGGGCCGAGGAGCTGGGGGTTCCGGTCATGGTCCACACGGGAACCTCGATCTTCCCCGGCGCCCGGAACGTCTACGCGGATCCGATGCCGCTGGACGACGTGGGCGTCGACTTTCCCGAGCTGGTCGTCATCCTGGCGCATCTCGGCCGGCCGCTCTACGCCGAGACGTCCTTCTTCCTGCTGCGGCGTCACCGCCGGTTTTTCGGCGACGTCTCCGGGATCCCCCCCCGCGGCCTCCTGCGCTACTTCCCGCGCCTCGCCGAGGTCGCCGACAAGCTCCTCTGGGGTACCGACTGGCCGGGCCCCATGGTGCCCGGGATGCGCGAGAACCTCGACGAGTTCCTGGCCCTCGATCTGGACGAAGGCATCCAGCGAAGGCTCCTCCAGGACAACGCCGACGGGCTGTTCGGGCCGGCACCCGCCCTCGGATCCTCACAGAAGACGTAGTCGCGCGTTCCCTGTCACAGAAAGCGTAGTGAGCTCTCCGGAGCAAGATTTCCCGCCTTAGGGTAGAAACGGCATGACAATCCCACCCTTCACCAACATGGCGCTCGGCGTGCTCCTGGGCCTCGCGTCCCCCGCGGCTGCGCAGACCCCTCCCGGGTCGGCCGGACCCGCGGTTCCGAACGGGGTGAGCCTTCTCGAATGGTCGGGGTGGGAGATCGGCCAGACGGTCACCTTCGAGGACAGGCGCGGGGAGCGGCACTGCGTCCGGGTCGGGAGCCCGCGGGAGCTCCAGCATCGTGTCTGGGTGCCCCTTCAGGGACTCCCCTGGCCCACCCTCGCCAGCGACAGCCAGATTCTCCTCGCCCACGACGGGACGCTCGGGCTGGCGGTCGTCCGGACACCCGGCCCGCGTCCCTTCGCGGAGCCGCTCCACTCGCCCGAGCCCGCCACGCTCCGGTTCCTCGAGGGGGTGACGCCGGACCAGGCTCGCAGCATGGACCTCGAGGACGGCTGGTACGCGTTCGGGAACTCCGCCGGCGCACCGACCACGCTGGTCTATCTCTGGTGCGCCCGGTGCGCGGACGCGGGAGCCGTCGCTCGTTTCGAGCGCGGGCGCGGCCTGGTCACGATCAAAGAGACGACGATCCAGGGGACCGAGAAGCTCCACCTCGTGGACGATGCCTGCGGTCTCCCCGACGTCGAGTTCGAGCTCTACGTGGAGCCGGCCCCCGGCCGGGAGCCCTAGCCGTCGGACTTCCAGCGCGTCGCGGTCTCGGCGGCGAAGTCGTCGAAGGCTCGCGGCTCCCGGCCCAGAAGGTCGCGCATCTGGGCGAGCTCGTCGTCGGTCGCGACCAGGCCGTGCTCCTGGAAGCGCCGGTACATCATCGCGAGACTCCCCACCATCCAGTCGGGCAGGACGGCTCGTGCCTGGGAGGTCCAGGCCTCGAGGTCGTCGCCGACGTAGCGGACGTCTCGGCCCAGGCGATCGCTCCACGCCTCCGCGGCCTGCTCGCCGGTCTGGGGCTCGGGCCCGACGACCGCGATCGTCCGACCTTCGTGGCTGTTCCCGAGCAGCATGACCATGGCCAGGTCGGCGACGTCACGCACGTCCACCCGGCTCGCCCCCACGTTGCCGATCGGCTGCGGGTACACCCCGTGATCGAGAAGCGCTGCCCGGTACCGGAGGTCGTTCTGGAAGAAGCTGTTGGGGGCGAGATCGACCCACGGGATGCCCGATTCGCGAACCGCCTGCACCATCTCGAGCTTGCTCGCGAAGTGGGGGACGTGGGGCGCCGCCTCGGCCTGATGCACGGTCTGCAGCACGATCCGCTCGGCGCCCGCCTCGACCGCGGCGCCGATCGCCGCGAGCCCGAGTTCGGCCTCCCTCGGGTGGAGGGGGGTGAGGAGATAGACACGGTCGGCGCCGGCGAAGGCCGGGGCGAGGGTCTCCGCCCTCTCGAGGTCGCCCTTCACGAACTCGACCCCGTCCTGTCGGTGCTTCTCGGGCGAGCGCGTCAATACGCGGGTCTGGACACCACGCTCCCGGAGCCGGGTCACGAGATGCCGGCCGACCGTACCCGTCCCTCCGATCACCAGAACACGCACCGCTACCTGCCTTTCGATTCGAGGGAGCGCCCGCGTACCGTCGGGTGTTCGCGATCGTCGTCACGATCCGGCGGTGACACGTACTCCGTCGGATCGCCGACTCCCGCGGCGGCGAAGCCCCGTATCCGCTCCGCGCACTTGTTGCAGCGGCCGCAGTGGCGGTGGTCGGGCCCGGGCGCCAGGCACGAGAACGTGAGGTCGAGGCGGAGCCCCCTCCCGCGCCGGATGACGTCGGCTTTCGAGAGCCCGGCGAGCGGGGTCTCGATCGGGAGGGGCCCCTCGAGCCCCATCGCGAGGCCGATCGCCGCGCCCATACGGTCGAAGAATGCCCGCCGGCCGTCAGGAAAGGGGTTGGCGGCGAGCGGCCCCATCACGATGGCCCGGCAGCCGCGCCGCGCGGCCAGTACCCCGGTCTTGCCCAGGAGCAGGAGGTTTCGCCCCGGGAGGTAGACCGCCTCGTCGGGCGACTCGCGTCCCGGCGGGTCCACGCCGGTCAGGCTCCAGTGGTCGCCGTAGAGGTCCCGGACCGGCATCTCGAGGACCTCGAGCGGTTGCAGGGCGGAGGCCTCGAGCGATGGCAGGAATCGGCCCAGCCAGTACATTTCGGCCGGCTCCCATACGAGGCCCGACCGGACGTACACCGGCAAGACCGGCACCGGGCCCGAGGCGGCCTCGGCCAGCGCGACCGCGCTGTCCAAGCCGCCGGAGAGCAGCACGCAGAGGCTTCCCCGCTCCATGGCGTTCCCCAAGCTATTGCGGGTCCGATGGAGGTCCAAGGCAAGATCGCGCTCGTCACGGGCGCCGGGGTCCGGGTCGGACGCACGATCGCGCTGGCCCTGGCCGGCCGTGG
>DASZOP010000140.1:0-6556 GCA_035550715.1 Gemmatimonadota bacterium
GGCGGCCCGACCCACTCGGCGTTCCGGTACGGCGACTACGTGTTCGTCGGAGACGAGGATTTCTCGCTTCAGGGCACTCAGCCCCGGATCGAGGGGCTGGACGCCGATCCCCGCGGCCCGATTCACGTCGTGGACGTGTCGGATCTCGAGCGGCCGAGGTACGTCGGCAAATACGAGGTTCCGGAGGCCGGTGCGCACAACTTCTGGATCGACCCCGAGGCGGGGGTCCTCTATGTGGGGTACTACCAGGGTGGGATCAGGGTCGTTGACGTGACGGGTGAGCTACGTGGCGAGATCTATCGCCAGGGGCGCGAGATCGCCTACTTCCTGCCCACCGCGGTGCCCGACGAGGCTAAGCTCCCGTACCAGCCGATGGTGTGGGGCGTGTTCCCGATGTTCTCGAACGGCTGGCGACCGACGGGCGACATGCTGTACGCGACCGACTACAACTCGGGGCTGTGGTCGTTCACGGTGGAGCTCCCTGAACCTATCTCCTGAGGGCGGTCCCCGCGGGCCCTCCGACGGCGTTCATGAATGCGTCGAAGACCTCGTGTGGAGTCCACTCGTCGGGTCTGCGGGCGCTCGCGTTGGTCGGTCGCAAGGGCCTCGAATACGTTACGCCCGCCCATCGCGATCCTTTCGCACGGAGCGGGGATGAAGGCCGTGGACTACGAGAAACTGGGCGTCTTCTATCTGGGCCGCGTGCACGACCTGAAAGCCGGGAAGACGACCGGCGAGCCCCTCCTCTACGATTCCCGCGACCTGGTCACCCACGCGGTCTGCGTCGGGATGACGGGGAGCGGTAAGACCGGCCTCTGCATCGATCTCCTGGAGGAGGCGGTGCTGGACGGCGTCCCGGCGATCGCGATCGACCCGAAGGGGGACCTGGGCAACCTGCTCCTCGCCTTCCCCGATCTGAGCCCCGCCGACTTCCGTCCCTGGATCGACGAGGAGGAGGCGCGACGGGAGGGGACGACGCCCGACGCGCATGCGGCGGCCCAGGCGGAGCTCTGGCGAAGGGGGTTGGCCGATTGGGACCAGGACGGGGATCGGATCCGCCGCTTCCGCGAAGCCGCCGACTTCGCGGTCTACACGCCGGGCAGCACGGCGGGGCGGCCGCTCTCGATCCTGCGCTCCCTCGCGGCCCCGCCGGCCGCCCTGCACGTGGACCCCGAGCTCCTGGGGGACCGGATCGGCACCACGGTCACCGGGCTTCTGGGGCTCCTCGGGGTCGAGGCCGACCCCCTCCAGAGCCGGGAGCACATCCTGATCTCGACCATCCTCCAGGAATCGTGGCGGGCGGGCCGCGATCTCGACCTCGCCGGGCTGATCCGCGCGATCCAGGAGCCGCCCGTCGAGCGCGTCGGCGTGATGGACGTCGAGGCCTTCTTCCCGTCGAAGGAGCGGTACGCGCTCTCGCTCCGGATCAACAACCTGCTCGCCTCGCCGGGGTTCGCGACCTGGCTCGAGGGCGATCCCCTGGACCCGGGCCGGCTCCTCTTCACCGAGACCGCGAGACCGCGGATCTCGATCGTCTCGATCGCCCACCTCTCGGACGCCGAGCGGATGTTCATCGTGTCCCTCCTCCTCAACGAGATCGTGGGATGGATGCGGACCCAGCCGGGCACGACGAGCCTGCGGGCCATCCTCTACATGGACGAGATCTTCGGCTTCTTTCCGCCCGTCGCGGAGCCGCCCTCCAAGAGACCGCTCCTTACGCTCCTCAAGCAGGCGCGCGCGCACGGGCTCGGGGTCGTGCTCGCGACCCAGAACCCCGTCGACCTCGACTACAAAGGGCTCGCCAACATAGGAACGTGGTTCCTGGGACGCCTCCAGACGGAGCGCGACAAGGCGAGGGTGCTCGAGGGCCTCGAGGGAGCGACCGCCGGAAGCGGCGCCGCGTTCGACCGTGAGCGGATGGGCGAGGTCCTGGCGGGGCTGGGGAAGCGGATCTTCCTGATGCACGACGTCCACGACGCGGAGCCGGTGATCTTCGAGACGCGATGGGCGATGTCGTACCTGAGGGGACCGCTGACGCGGGCCGAGATCCGGAGGCTTACGCCCGGCGAGGCGACGACGACGGACCCTGCGGCGACCGCCGCCGGGACCGCGGGTCCGTCCCCGGCCGCGACGGGAGCGTCGCTCGTCTCCGAAGCGGCTCCGGCCCGGGCCGGCCGCCCGCTCGTCTCCCCGGGAATCGAGGAAGTGTTCGTGCCCGCCTCGATCGATCCGCCCGCGGAGCACGAACTCCACTACGAGCCGTTCCTTCTCGCCCTGGGCAGCTATCGGATCGACGATCGGCGATGGGAAGAGGCACCCATGCGTGAGATCGCGGTGGCGGTGCCGCTCACCACGGGGGCCATCCCGGTGGCGTGGGAAGCGGCGCGCGTCCTCGAGATCGAGGCCGGCGATCTCGCCGGGAGCCCCGTGGCCGGGGCCACGTTCGACGCGCTCCCTCCGGCCGCGGCCGAGCCGAAGAGCTACGCCGGATGGAAGCGACAGTTCGTGGACTGGGTGACCCGGACCCAGTCGGTGACCCTCTGGAAGAGCCTGTCTCTCGGCCAGGTCTCGCAGCCCGAGGAGGACGAGCGCGAGTTCCGGATCCGGCTCCAGCAGCACGCCCGGGAGCGCCGCGACGCCGAGCGCGGGAAGCTCGAGGAGAAGTACGGCGCGCGGGCGGCCCGTCTCGAGGAGCGGATCCGGAAGGCCGAGCAGGCGGTCGCGCGGGAGGCCGAGCAGGCGCGGCAGGCCAGGCTCCAGACGGCGGTCTCGATCGGCGCGACCGTTCTCGGCACGCTCTTCGGTCGCCGCGCGCTCGGACGGGCGACGACGGCCGCACGGGGGGTGGGCCGGTCGATGGACCAGGCCGGGGACGTCGGACGGGCGGAGGAGAACGTGGCGCAGCTTCGCGACGAGCTCGCGGCGCTGGACGCCGAGCTCGCCGTTGAGATCGAGGCCATGAAGACCCGCATCGATCCCATGACCGAGACGCTCGAGCAGGCGACGCTCCGTCCCGAGAAGGATGACGTCGCGCCCCGGCTCGTCGCGCTCGGGTGGGTTCCCCGGTGGGCGGGAGCAGGTGGGGTGCGGGCGCCCGCCCGGGGGGACCTCCGATAGGCGCGGCTAGGCCGGCGCCACCTCCATCGTGCAGTTCGCGCACCGCCGCGCCCTCAGCGGAATCGTGGACAGGCACTGCGGGCATTCGCGCGTCGTCGCCTCGGGCGGCTCCTCGGCCCGCCACCGGTTGATCATCTTGACCATCAGGAAGATGGCGAACGAGATGATCAGAAAGGTGATCACCGTGTTGACGAAGACCCCGTAGTTCACGGTGACCGCGCTCGCCGCCTTGGCGGCTTCGAGCGTCGAGTACGGACCACCGGGGCTCCCCTCGCGCACGACCGCGAAGAGGTTCGTGAAGTCGACGCCACCGAGGAGGAGCCCGATGGGCGGCATGATGATGTCGTCCACCAGAGACTTGACGATGGGCGCGAAAGCGGCGCCGATGATGATGCCGATCGCCATGTCCAGGACGCTGCCCTTCAATGCGAACTCCTTGAACTCCTTCCACATGGTTCCCTCCACGGTGAGGGTGGCGGACATCGAGCTGGAACGACCCGCTGTATGGTCCAAGGAACCCGGTGCACGCACTCGTTAATCCCGTGGGCGGGAGCGCACAAGGGGCCTACCTTGCGCCGCCCGCTGCTGACGTACGAGACCGATGGAGGATCCCATGACACGCATCGCCGTCTTCGCGTCCGGACGCGGCTCCAACCTGGAGTCGCTGTTCGAGCGGCTGACCGGCCATCCGGAAGCCGAGATCGCGCTCGTGGTCGCCGACCGCGAGGCCGAGGCGCTCGACCGGGCCCGGAGGCGTGACGTGCCCGCGACGACCGTGGAGCCCGGGGACTCGGCCGTCCTGCTCGCGCTCCTCGCGGAGCACGAGATCGACTGGATCGTCCTGGCCGGCTATCTGAGGAAGGTGCCCGCCGGCGTCGTCGAGGCATACCGGAACCGGATCCTGAACGTCCATCCGGCGCTCCTTCCGCGGCACGGGGGGGGAGGGATGTACGGCGAGCGCGTCCATAAGGCCGTCCTCGACGCGGGAGACAGCGAGTCGGGCGCCACCGTCCACCTGGTCGACGAGGAGTACGACCGCGGTCCGATCGTGGCCCAGCGCAAGGTTCCGGTGGAACGTGGAGATACACCCGCGAGCCTGGCCGAACGCGTGCTCGCGATCGAGCACGAGCTGCTGCCGAGCGTCGTCGCGGCCGCCGCCGAGGGCCGGATCCGGGTCGCGGGAGGCCGGGCATGGATCGAGGACGACCGGCCCCTCCGCCCGCGACGGGCCCTCCTGTCGGTGTGGGACAAGCGCGGCCTGGACGAGCTGGCGGGCGCCCTGGCGGGCCACGGGATCGAGCTCGTGGCGAGCGGCGGAACCGCGCGGCTCCTCGGACAGGCGGGTCTGACCGTCCGGACGGTGGAAGAGCTGACCGGGGCGCCCGAGTTCCTGGGGGGGCGCGTCAAGACGCTTCACCCCGCGGTCCACGGGGCGATCCTGGCCCGGCGCGACCAGAGCGGGGACCTCGAGGAGCTCGAGGAGCGCGGGATCGAGCCCATCGACCTCGTGGTCGTGAACCTCTACCCGTTCGAGGACGCCGAGGGGCTCGGCGCCTCGGACCCCGAGTCACGGACCGAGCTGATCGACATCGGTGGTGTGGCGCTCCTCCGGGCCGCGGCGAAGAACTGGCGCGACGTCGCCGTCGTGTCGGATCCCGCCGACTACGGGGAGGTCCTGGAGGAGCTGGCCCGGGAAGGAACGCTCGGCGAGCCGCTCCGGCGCCGCCTCGCCGCCCGCGCGTTCCGGCTGACGTCCTGGTACGACGCCAGGATCGCCGCCTGGCTCTCCGAGGGCGAGGAAGGGTGGCCCGACCGGTGGGCGATCGGTCTGGACCGGATCGGCGAGCTACGCTACGGCGAGAACCCGCACCAGGGCGCGGCGCTCTATCGTGATCGCGCCCCGCGGCCGGACGACCTGACCGCGGTGGACGTCCTCCAGGGGAAAGAGCTCTCCTACAACAACTACCTGGACGTCGAGGCCGCCCGCCGGCTGGTCCGCGACCTGCGCGCGATCGACCGCGGGTCCGCCCACTGCGCGA
Source organism: Gemmatimonadota bacterium (assembly GCA_035550715.1). GTDB lineage: Bacteria > Gemmatimonadota > Gemmatimonadetes > JACCXV01 > JAHWKZ01 > DASRVA01. The sequence goes on from DASZOP010000140.1 coordinate 5,157, forward strand.
TCATCAAGCACACGATCCCGTGCGGCGCGGCGAGCGCGACGACGGCTCGCGAGGCCTACGACCGCGCGCTGGCTGCGGACCCGGTGTCGGCGTTCGGCGGCATCGTGGCGCTCGATCGACCGGTCGACGGGGCGCTCGCCGAACGGCTGGCCGAGCACTTCCTCGAGGTCGTCTGGGCGCCCGAGTTCGACCCGTCCGCGCGGGAGGTCCTGGCCGGGCGGAAGAATTTGCGGCTCCTTGAGGGGCCCGTCCCTCCGGCCGACCCGTCGGCGTTCGAGGTGCGCCGGGTGGGTGGCGGGATCCTGGTCCAGTCGGCCAACGTCCGGATCCTCCAGGGCGGAGACGCCTCCCTCCAGGTGGCGACCGAAACGGCGCCGTCCCCCGAGCAGCGCGCGGATCTCCTGTTCGCCTGGACGGTCTGCCGCGCCGTGGCCTCGAACGCGATCGTGCTGGCGCGGGACCGGACGACGGTCGGCGTGGGAGGTGGCCAGACCAACCGCGTGGGGGCGGTCGAGCTCGCCGTCCGGACGGCGCGCGAGCTGGACCACGATCCGGCCGGCGCGGTCCTCGCCTCCGACGGATTCTTCCCGTTCCCCGACGCGGTCGAGGTCGCGCGGGCGGCGGGGATCGCGGCGATCATCCAGCCGGGAGGCTCGATCCGTGACGCCGAGGTCATCCAGGCCGCCGACCGGGCCGGGATCCCCATGCTCTTCACCGGGATGCGGCAATTCCGGCATTGACCGCCACCCAGGCCGCGCCTAGGTTCGCGCACCTCATGGCCGCTCGAACGCCTACCCCCGAAAAGACGCGCGGCGCCGAGAAGCCCGGAAGTCGAGGCCAGGCGAAGCCGGTCACCCCGACCCTGTCCTTCTCCCGGATCAACGCGATCGTGCTCGGAGCCGCCGCCGGCTCGATCGCGCTGGGCTACTTTCTCCTCGCTCAGGGGAGCATGACCCTGGCCCCGCTCCTCCTGGTCCTCGGGTACTGCGTCCTCCTACCGGTCGGGATCATCAAGAAGTAGCGGCTCAGTTTGCAAGACGGGCTGGCGACGGCCCGGCGGGAACCGGGGGAGCGCCCACCGGCCGCACGAGTTCTATTCTTAGTAAACCTATCTGCGTGTGGTCACAAAGACACGCCCCGCGCGGCCCCTCAGGGCCGGCCGTCCGGAAGGCCTTGGTTGGTATATACTTTGCGGAACCGAACGGCGGAATTCCGAACCGTGGGCCCACCGGTCGTGGCGGCTCTGAGGCTCGCCCTTCCCGGCGGCACTCTACCAGAAAGGTGCTTCGATGATGAAGACGCTCCTGTCAGGGCTCCTGGTCGCGCTCGTTTTCGGGGCGGCCGCACCGGCACGAGCCCAGGTCGGGGTCGGGCGCGACGTGCCCTTCCTCGAGGTCAAC
>DASZOP010000141.1:0-15059 GCA_035550715.1 Gemmatimonadota bacterium
TTCCGCTTCATCGGCCCGATAGTTGCACTTCTGCAGGGGGACGACTCGGCCATGGCCGGGACGATCTCGCTCCAGACAACGGCCGTCATGCGCCACGAGTAGGGCGCCAGGCGCCCACGCTGAGGGAGGACACGGGAGGAACCATGAAACGCAAGCGTAGAAAGTGGATGGCGCTCGTCATGGCGCTCGTTTCGGGCGGCACGGCGGGGTACCTGGCCATGAACTATCTGGGTGATCGCTCCGCCACCCCGGCCGTCGCCGGGGCGCCGGGGACGACCCCGGTCGTCGTGGCCGCTCAGCAGCTCCAGCTCGGATCCGTCGTCGGACCGGCCGACGTGAAGGTCGTGGACTGGCCGGCCTCCAACGCGCCCACCGGGTATGCGACCAGCATCGAGCAGGTCGTGGGCCGCGGCGTGATCCAGCCGGTTTCCATCAACGAGCCGTTGCTGGCCGGCAAGCTGGCCGCCAAGGAAGAGGGCGGCGGCCTGCCCATCGTCATCCCCGAGGGGATGCGCGGGCTCAGCGTCAAGGTCGACGAGGTGATCGGCGTGGCGGGGTTCGTCCTGCCGGGCACCCGGGTCGACGTCCTGGTCACGATCAATCCGGAGAACGAGGCCGAGGAGGCCACGACCCGGGTCATCCTCCAGAACGTGCAGGTCCTCACGGCGGGCCAGACGATCCAGAAGGACGCCGAGGGCACCCCGCAGACCGTGACCGTCATCACCCTCCTGGTCTCGCCCGAGCAGGCCGAAGAGTTGACTCTGGCGGCGACCGAGGGCAGGATCCATCTTGCGCTCCGCAATACCCTCGACATGGCGGAAGTGGAAACGGACGGCGTCAAGGCCGGCCAGCTCGTGAAGACGGTCGAGCCGGTCAAGGCCGCGGCGCCTCGCGTTCGCCGTTCGGGGGCTCCCAGGCGCTCGGGAACGACCATTGTCACGTTCAATGGGACCCAGCGCTCGGAAACCACCTTCTAGGCCGGAGGGCAAGATGCCAGCTCACTCCCGTACGCTTTGCACGCGCGGCTCCCTGCGGTACTCGGCGCGCCTGATCCCGCTCGTCCTCGGGATCGCTGTGTATGGCCTGACGCAGCCCGCCGGGGCGGCGGGACAGGCCGCCGTTGCCGGCGAGGGTCGGACCATCAGCTTGGGCAAGGGAACGGCGCAGCTCGTGACCCATCCGATCGCCATGCGACGGGTCTCGGTCTCGAACGCCGAGGTGGCCGAGGCGGTGGTCGTGTCGCCCAACGAGCTCCTCTTGAACGGCAAGGAGATCGGCACGACGAGCCTCGTGATCTGGGACGCCGAAGGGCGGCGCACGCTCTACCCGGTCGAGGTGACGCTCGACGCGGCGGCCCTGGAGAACCATTTCCGGGCCCTGTTCCCGAACGAGCAGATCGAGGTCTCGGCCAGCGGCAACGTCTACGTGCTTTCGGGGAACGTCTCGAACGGTACCGTGGCGGCGCGCGCCGTCGAGCTCGCCGAGGCGACCGGCGCAGGGGTGGTCAACAACATCGCGATCCCGTCCCCGCACCAGATCCTGCTCCAGGTCCGCTTCTCCGAGGTCAGCCGGACCGTCATGCGGGACCTGGCGGCCAACTTCCAGCGCATGATCGCGAACAACGGCGGTTTCGTGACCACGGGCCGCTTCATTCCGCCGCCCGAGGGGTCGTTCGGGCCCGGCGCCATCGACGATCCGCCGACCACCCTCGTCGATGCGGTGAACATCCTCCTGTTCGACCTGGACGACTCGAAGTTCGCGATGTTCCTGCGGGCGCTCAAGTCGACCGGCAAGATGCGCAGCCTGGCCGAGCCGAACCTGCTCGCGCTGGACGGCAAGGAGGCCTCGTTCCTGGCGGGCGGTGAGTTCCCGTTCCCGGTGGTCCAGGGCGGCGCCAGCGACGCCGTGACGATCGTGTTCAAGGAGTTCGGCATCCGGCTGAACTTCACGCCGACCGTGACCAACAGCGGGAACATCCACCTCAAGGTGGCGCCCGAGGTCTCGTCGCTCGATTTCGGCAGCGGCCTGGTGGTCTCGGGCTTCCAGATCCCGACCATCCTGTCGCGCCGGGCGGAAACCGAGATCGAGCTCAGGGACGGCCAGACCTTCGCGATCGCCGGCCTGATCGACAACTCGATCGCGGACAACGTCGACAAGATCCCCGTTCTGGGCGACCTGCCCATCCTGGGCCCTCTGTTCCGCTCGAGCGAGCTGCGCCAGAACCGGAGCGAGCTGCTCGTTCTCGTGACGCCGCGGCTCGTCCAGCCCTCGGACGAGGCGCCGCCGATCCCGTCGGGCGAGGTCGACACGTGGGACTGGGTGAAGCCCCTCGACGAGCCGTCGGGTCAGACCGGCTCGACCGATCTCAACGACTGAACCGAGGAGGACAAGACACCGTGAAGCCCATCCGTTCAGGCCACGTGTTCAAGCTCGGTGACGAGCGTGGAGCCACAGTCGTCTTCGTGAGCCTCGCCATAGCGGCGATGCTCTCGATCGTGGCGCTGGCCGTGGACGTGGGCATGCTGTACACGGCGCGGAGCGAGGCCCAGCGCGCCGCCGACGCGGCCGCGCTGGCCGGGGCCTCCGCCGGGTTCCTGGACTCTCCGGGGGACGAGCAGCTCGCCAGGACCGTGGCCGCCCAGATCGGCGGCGAGAACACCGTGCAGGATCAGCCGGTCGTGATCGACCCCGACGAGGACGTCGTGGTCGATCTGGTGAACGAGCGGGTGACGGTCACGGTCCGCCGTACCGCCGCCCGCGGCAACCCGGTCCTGACCTGGTTCGCCAACGTGTTCGGTGTGGGCCAGGCCGACGTGGACGCGGTGGCGACCGCGGAAGCGGCCCTGGCGACCGCCGCTGTGTGCGTCAAGCCCTTTACCGTGCCCGACGCCTGGGCGGATGTGGACTGGGACGGCGTGTACGACGGTGGCGAGGTCTACGATCCGCCGAACACCGGCTACGGCAGTGGCTACCGGAACGGGATGCGGAACAAGATCGACATGGGCCCCGAATGGTGGAACGACCTCGATCCCGCCGGGACGACCTACGTCAAAGACTTCGGCCGCCCAATGTCAGTCAAGGATGGAAATCCTAACGACGCGACCGTCCCCTCGTGGTACTTCCCGTGGGACGTGCCGCAGCAGCAGGGCGCGCCGATTACCGGCGCCGACCGGTATCGGTGGAACATCGCGAACTGCAACACGAATCCCGTCTTCATCGGCCAGCAGTACCAGGTCGAGAACGGGAACATGAAGGGCCCGACCCGGCAAGGCGTGGAGGACTTGGTCGCACTTGATCCCGACGCCGAGTGGGACGTCGACGCCGACAGCGTGGTTGGGAGCGCCTATCAGCCCTGGAAGGCGAGCCCACGGGTCGTCACGATCCCGCTTTACGACCCGACCTCGCCGGTCAAACCGGGGAAGAAGCCGATCGTGTTCAACAACCTGACGTCATTCTTCATCCACGGGATGCAGGGCGATTACGTGGTCGGCCGCTTCCTCTTCGCCAGCGGCATCATCCTCTCGGGTCCCGGACCTGGACCGGGCGGCGGCGGAAACCAGGCGAAGACCGTGCATCTGGTGCAGTAACCCCAGCTACGGGAGATATCGTGGATCGTCAGGCCATCACCGGCGCCGTCATCTCGACCGACCCGCAGTTCCGGGCGGTGTTCCACCCCAACGGCGACGGCCATCCGTCGCCGGTCGAGGTGTCGTTCGAGATCCTGGTCCCCTTCGTCGAGATCAGCCACGGGCATCTCGAGGAGCTGAAGGTCGTCGGCCCGGACATGGTCTTCCTCGACCTCGAGGAGGACCCGCTGCTGGGGTGCAAGCTGGCGCAGTTCCTCTCGGAGGCGACCCCGCACGTCCGGATCATCGCCGCGGGCACCGACAAGTCGCCCGACTTCCTCATGCAGGTCATGCAGTCCGGCATCAGCGAGTACCTGCCGAAGCCGATCACGACCGAGGCCATGGTCGCGGCGATCGACCGCGTGCGGAGGAAGCTCGGCGCGCGGGCGACCGGCGCCGCGGCGTCCCCCGCCGGCGCGGCCCGCCGCGAGCCGGGGAAGCTCATGGCCTTCTTCTCGGCCAAGGGTGGCTCGGGAGCGACGACCGTGGCCACCAACACGGCGATCCAGCTGCACCGGATGACGGGCAAGCGAACGGTCCTCGTGGACCTGGACCTGGAGCTCGGCGAGATCGCGCTGTTCCTGGGGGTCGAGCCCCGGTTCAGCTTCGTCGACCTGTCCCGGAACTTTCATCGCATGGATTCGAACCTGCTGGCCTCGTTCATCGAGTGCCACGAATCGGGTATCCACGTCCTGTCCGCTCCGTATCAGCCCGAACGGGCGGACGTCGTCACGGCGGACCAGACCAAGCAGATCCTGCAGTTTCTCAAGCAGCACTACCAGTATGTCGTGGTGGACCTGTCGAACTCGTTCACGGTCCGCACCGTGGCCACCTTCGAGAAGGCCGATGAGATCTACCTGGTGGCGAACGTCGACCTCCCGTCCCTCCGCAACATCCAGCGGTGCCAGCATCTCATGACCCGGCTGGTTCCGGGCGAGCGCGAGCTGCGGCTCGTCGTGAACCGCTACCAGGCGGAGAGCGAGATCACGCTGGACGACGTCGAACGGGCATTGGGGCTGGAGGTGTACTGGGCTCTCCCCAACGACTACGAATCCGTGATCTACTCGATCAACAGCGGCCGGCCGGTGATCCTCGACGAGAGCTGCACGTACACGCTCGAGCTCCAGGCGCTGGCGGCCAAGATGACCGGTTTGCCGGCCACGAGCGCACGCCGCAAGGGGTGGTTCTCGCGGGCGATCGTGGATCCCCTGAAGAACATGATGGGCGGGGAGTCGAGGCGGGCAAAGGATCCGCTCATGCTGCCTCCGGCCGTCGTTGGAGGTGAGCACGCATGAACCCGAAGGATCCCTACACCGTACCCCTGTTCACGCGGGACGGCGACGTCAACCGCGGACGCCTTCCCTGGGAGCCGCCGGACCCGAGCGAGGCGCCCGAGGACTCCAAGGCAACCGCCGGGCCGCCGGCCCGCATCCCGACGCCCGAACCGCTGGTCCCGATCGAGGAGCCGTACGAGAGCGGCTCGGACGCGCACGAGATCAAGAGCCGCATCCACAAGATGCTGCTCGAGCGGCTCAACCTGTCGAACCTGGATTCCTACGACCGGAGCCAGGTCGTCGCCGAGATCCGCAAGGTCGTCCAGGACCTCCTCGATCGCGAGGTCGCGCCGCTCAACTTCGAGGAGCGGGAAGCCCTCGTCGAGCAGGTCCTCCACGAGATCTTCGGCCTGGGCCCGCTCGAGCCCCTGCTCCAGGACCCGACCGTGTCGGACATCCTGGTCAACACGTACAAGCAGGTCTTCATCGAGCGCGGTGGTCGGATCGAGAAGACCGACGTCCGGTTCAAGGACGACAAGCACCTGATGCAGGTGATCGACCGGATCGTGTCGGCGGTGGGCCGGCGGATCGACGACTCGAGCCCGATGGTCGACGCCCGGCTGGCCGACGGCTCGCGCGTCAACGCGGTCATCCCGCCCTTGGCGATCGACGGCCCGCACGTCTCGATCCGTAAGTTCAAGAAGGACGCCCTCTCGGCCGAGGACCTGCTGCGCTACGAGACGGTGACGGCGCCCATGCTGGAGCTCCTCCAGGGGATCATCAAGGCGCGGCTCAACACCTTGATCTCGGGGGGCACCGGCGCGGGGAAGACGACGCTCCTGAACGTCCTGTCGTCGTCGATCCCGGGGAACGAGCGGATCGTCACGATCGAGGACTCGGCCGAGCTGCAGCTCCGCCAGCCGCACGTGGTCCGGCTCGAGACCCGTCCGCCGAACGTCGAGGGCGTGGGCCAGATCACGGCCCGGCAGCTCGTGATCAACGCGCTCCGGATGCGGCCCGACCGGATCATCGTCGGCGAGGTCCGCGGCGCCGAGGCGGTCGACATGATGCAGGCCATGAACACCGGCCACGACGGCTCGCTGACGACGCTCCACGCCAACAGCCCGCGTGACGCCCTGTCGAGGCTCGAGACGATGATCTCGATGGCCAACCTGAACCTGCCCGAGAAGGCGATGCGGCAGCAGGTCGCGTCGGCGCTCCAGGTCGTGATCCAGGTGAGCCGTCTTTCCGACGGCACCCGCCGCCTCTCCTCGATCTCGGAGATCGTGGGGATGGAGGGCGACGTGATCACGATGCAGGAGATCTTCATGTTCGAGCGCCAGGGAATCGGCGAGGACGGCAAGGTCATGGGCCGGTTCAAGGCGACGGGAATCCGGCCGCGGTTCGCCGAGCGCCTGCGGACGGCGGGGATCGAGCTCCCGACCGCCCTGTTCTCGAACGCCGACTACTTCTCGCAGGCGGCCCAGGGATGAGCGACAACGTCATCCTCGCGATCATGGTTTTCGCCAGCGTCGGTTGCGGCGTTTTGCTGCTGGCCCTCCTCTGGGAGTGGATCAGCGAGCGGCGCCGGAGCCGGGACATCACGTCGCGGCTGGAAGCGGCGGCGAAGGGTGAGCGCACGCCGGGCGGCGATCCGTTCGGGGACCTCTTCCGCGAAGGAGCGGCCAAGGAAGTCAAGTGGCTCCAGCCCGTCGTGGCAAGGCTGCCCCATACCCGCGACCTCCAGCACCTGCTGGACCAGGCCGACATGAACTGGCGGGTGGGGACGTTCCTGCTGATCACGACGGGCGTGGCGACGGCCTTCGGGCTGGTGGTGCTGCTCCTGATCCGGATCCCTTTCGTCGCCATCGCCGTGGCTGCTTTCGCCGCCACCCTGCCCTACATGTACGTGCGGCGCCGGAAGACCAAGCGGCTGCGCAAGTTCGAGGAGCACTTCCCGGAGTCGATCGACCTCCTCGGCCGCGCGATCCGCGCCGGCCACGCGTTCTCTACCGGCCTCCAGCTCATGGCCGAAGAGTCCCCCCAGCCGATCGGCATGGAGTTCCGGCGGGTGTTCGAGGAGCAGAAGTTCGGCCTGAGCCTGGAGGATTCGCTGCTCGCCCTGGCCGACCGGATCGAGCTGGTCGACATGCGGATCTTCGTGACCGCCGTCATGATCCAGCGTGAGGTCGGCGGCAACCTGGCGGAGATCCTCGACAAGATCTCGTACACGATCCGTGAGCGGTTCACGATCGAGCGGCAGGTGCGTGTCTACACCGCCCAGGGCCGGTTCACGGGATATCTGCTGGCCGGGCTCCCGATCGCCATCGGGTTCCTGATCTACATGCTCAACCGCGAGTACATGACGATCCTCTGGGAGCGACAGGTGGGACGGCTCCTGATGGCGGCGGCCGCGGTGCTCCAGATCATCGGGTTCTTCGTCATCCGCAAGATCATCAACATCAAGATCTAAGGCAGGCCGCCCATGCTCCTCTATCTCGTCGTCGGACTCGTCATGATGTCGGTGACCGCCCTCGTCTACGGCATCGCCACCTTCGCGCCCGTCCGCTCGCGGACCATCGCGCGGCGGCTGGCGGAGCTGGAGGCCGGCGCCGCGCGCCACTATTCGATGGACCGCCGTCTCCGGCAGGAGAAGCGCGAGAAAGTCCAGTCCGTGCTCGAGGCCTTCGGCGAGCGGGTCGCGAAGAAGGACGTCCAGTGGAGCAAGATGCAGGAGCTCATGCTGCGGGCGGGCTATCGCGGTCGCCGCTCGGTGGCCGTCTATTTCGGTCTCCGCCTGGTCGTCGTGCTGGGCCTGGCCGGGACGGGGTTCTTCGCGGGGACCTTCCTGGGCGCGGGCTTCTCGAAGTCCCTGCTCGCGACGGGAATCGCAGGGCTCGTCGGCTGGGTCCTGCCCGGCTTCGTCATCAAGCGCAAGGTCCGGAAGCGGCAGACCGAGATCCGGCACGCCCTCGCCGACACCCTCGACCTGCTGGTGGTCTGCGTCGAGGCCGGGCTCGGCCTCAACCAGGCGCTGGTCCGAGTCTCCGACGAGATCGCGCACGTGAGCCCGGACATGAGCGAAGAGCTGATGCTCACCAACTTCGAGATCCGGGCCGGAACGCCGCGCGACGAGGCCCTCAGGAACCTTGGTCACCGCTCGGGCGTGGAGGACCTGAAATCCCTGACCGCGATGCTGATCCAGACGGATCGGTTCGGGACGTCCATCGCGACCGCCCTGCGTGTCCACTCCGACACGATGCGGACCAAGCGCCGCCAGCGCGCCGAGGAGGCCGCCGCCAAGACGACCATCAAACTCGTCTTCCCGCTCGTCCTCTTCATCTTCCCGGCCATGTTCGTCGTGATTCTCGGGCCGGCCGTGCTGCACATCCTCGAGCAGCTCGGCGGGCTGGTGTGAAGATGCTCCGCGTGGTCAACGAGACGCGCGGACGCGAGCTGGGCGGTCGGATCGGTCTGGCGGACCGCTGGTGGCCGCGGCTGAGGGGCCTCATGGGACGTCGCATCGCAGCCGGCGAGGGGCTGGTCCTCGTCCCCTGCAAGGCTGTTCACATGTACGGAATGAAGCAGGCGCTGGACGTGGCGTTCGTGGACGAAAGGGGGTCGGTCGTGGCGCTCTATCCCGACCTCGGCCCCGGTCGACGGACGCCTTTCCACCGGCCCGCACGCAAGGCCATCGAGCTGCCGCCGGGAACGCTGGCGGACACGGGAACCCAGGTCGGCGACGTTCTAGCGTGCCGGCCCGCCGAGGAGGAACGATGAACGCCAGTTACGGTCTGGCCACGGGAGCGGGATCTCCGACGCGGTCGGGCAAGCCGCCCGTCCCCACCACGTTGGAGGAGACGGGGCTCATGCCCGAAGCCATCAACGACCTGATCGTCAAGACCCTGTACGTGAAGGGGGCGACGACCGGGAAGCAGCTCTCTCTGGACCTGCGACTCCCGTTCCCGCTGCTGGACGATCTGTACCAGGACCTGCAGCAGCGGCAGCTCGTCGAGGTGCGCAGGGCGACCGGTCACGGCCGCGGCAGCTACCTCTACGACCTGACCGGGCAGGGCCGCGAGCGCGCCCGCGAGGCGATGACCGCCAACCAGTACGTCGGGCCGGCGCCGGTCCCCCTCGAGACCTACCGGCTGTGGGTCGAGATCCAGACCATCCGCAAGGTCCACATCACGGTGGACCGCATCCAGGCGGGATTCGGGCATCTGGTCCTCGACACCGAGTTCGTCGAGCAGCTCGGCCCGGCCATCAACTCGGCCAAGTCGATGTTCCTGTATGGCGACTCGGGGAACGGCAAGACCAACATGGCGGAGTCGATCGCCCGCATGCTGGGCGGAGACATCTTCGTCCCGCACGCCATCGACGTCGACGGCCAGATCATGGTGGTCTACGATCCCGTCTACCATCGGGCGCTCCCCGACGAGCCCGGGACGGGGCCGAATGGCGACGGCCCGGACTGGCTCGAGAACGCTCCCGGCTACGATCTGCGCTTCGCCCGGGTCCACCGGCCGGTCGTGTTCACCGGCGGCGAGCTGACGCTCGAGGATCTCGACCTCCAGTACGACACGACCAGCAAGATCTATCAGGCGCCCTTCCAGGTGAAGGCGAACGGCGGGGTGCTGATCATCGACGACTTCGGCCGCCAGCGGGTTCGACCGCGGGACCTCCTGAACCGGTGGATCGTGCCGCTCGAGAAGCGGATCGACTTCCTGACGCTCCACACCGGCCACAAGTTCCCGGTGCCGTTCGACTGCCTGCTGATCTTCGCCACGAACCTGAATCCGACCGAGCTCGTGGACGAGGCGTTCCTGCGCCGGATCCACTACAAGATCCACGTGCCGAGCCCGACGTACGATCAGTACGTGCAGATCTTCCGCCGCTGCTGCGTCGCCAAGCAGATCCCGTTCGTGGCCGGGAGGGTGCAGTACATCTACCGCCAGTACTACGAGCGGATCCCGATGCCGGCGCGCTCGTGCCATCCGCGGGATCTGATCGACCACCTGTGTGACACGGCGCGGTACCTGAACCACAAGCCGGAGCTGACCGTCGACCTGCTCGACCGGGCCTGCAAGTCGTACTTCCTCGACATGCCCGACGAGAGCTACGTCCCGGATCCCGCCGAATACCGCTACGGCGGGCGTTCGCAGGCCCCGATGGGCTCGATCGCCGAGATGATCTCGGGTGGCGAGGAGGTCGTGGAGCTCGAGCCCGCTGCCGAGCCCGTGGCCGAGACCGCCGACCCCGCGTCTCCGGGAGGTGCGTAGACCCGCCACCGGGTGGGATGCGCATCGACGCCGTGAAGAAGCAGCCGCAGCCCCGCCCGGCATCCGCCTCCGAGTACGATGAAGTACGGTTCCGGGAGGCCTTGAGGGCCCTCGGGCTGTTCGCGCCGGTCACGATGGAGGAGATCCAGACCGCGTACCGGCGGCGGGCCAAGACCTATCATCCCGACCGCGTCGCGTTGCACGGCGATGCTGCCGAGGCGACCCGCCAGATGGAGCGCATCAACCTGGCGCACGGGTACGTCGTCGAGCATTACGAGGCGTTCGACCGGACGCGGAATCGGGCCCTTCGGCGCGCCATGGCCGGCGAGCCGCGCGTCCGGGCCTGGCAGGAGGTCCTGCTCCTGCCGGTGACGGGGGTCTATTCGCTGGCCCTGCTGGTCGCCGCCGGTCCGGCCGCGGCGCTGGCCGGGGCAGCGGGAGCACGGGGGTCCCTCCTGACGCGGCGCCAGCGGTGGGCCGTGTGGCTCCGGGAGAAGTGGCTCCAGGCCGGCCCCCACTTCGTCGTGGTGGCTGCCTTCGTCGCGCTCGAGACGTGGGGCGTCGGCCCGCTGGCCTTGCGCTGGTGGCTCGGCCTGTCGCTCCTCGTCATGCTGGCCTCGGACGTGGCCAGCCGGGCGACGGGGGAGAGGAACCCGCTGCGACAGCACCGCACCATGGAGCGGCTCCAGGCGTTCGTCCGCGGGTAGCGGCGGCCGCCGGCGGCGGCCGCAGCAGTCATCCCTGCCCTGCGCCCTATGTTCAAATGAAATCGGCAACGTCACCGGCCGGGGCCGGGGCGCGCCCTATATTCCCGGCATGCTCCGTGACCGCGTCGAGGCGCCCGAGGCCGGCGCCGAGCCGTGAGCCCGGCCGCCCAGGCCTTCGTGGCGGCCACCGCGCTGGGTGGGATGGTCCTCGTGATCGGGCCGGGCCCGGCGGGGATCGTCCTGGCCCTCGCAACGGCGGGGGTGGCCGGGGCCGCCCTCGCCCTGGCCCGCCCGCGGCGCTGGAGCCTCAGGATCGGATACGCGCTCCTGCTGGCCTTCCTGGGGGTCTGGGCGTACGTCCACCTGGAGTCGTGGCGGCTCAGCCAGGGGCGGTCGGAAGCGGTCCGGCGGCTGGCGGAGGACAAGGGGGAGGACCTTGCCCGAATCCTCGCCGAACGCCTCGAGCAGGACCGCCGGCTGGCGGCGCGGACCAGCCGGCGGCTGTCGGAGCGGGCCGAGCGGTATCCGGCCGAGGTGGCTCAGGATCCGGAGCTGTTCGTAGCCCTGGGACGCGCCACGGGGGTGGCGCTCCGCCCGGGGGTGGGCATCGAGGTCTACGACGCGGCGGGGAGCTTGAGGGCGTGGTGGGGCGACCCGCGCGGAGATCGGCTGCCGGCCGACTCGGTGGGGCGCGCGCTCGAGCACCCGCTGGTCCGCCGGCCCTCCGGCTTCACGCTGGCGTACGCCGGCGTCCCCTGGATCGTCCGCGGGGACTCGTTCCGGGTCGTGGTCAAGGACGTCTGGAGGGTCGAGAGCCCGCTCGGCGGGCTCAGCGATCCCGATCTCGTGCTGCCCGAGCTGGCGGAGAAGGAAGGGCTCGCCTTCCGGGTGGTGACCGCCGACTCGGCGGGTCAGGGCGTGCCGATCATGGGCCCGGAACGGCCAGTGGGGGGGGTCCTCGGAGACCGCCTCATGGTCGAACGGTTCCTGGAGGACCGCCGGCTGGGGTCCCAGCGGCTGCTCGGGCTCCTCCTCCTGTGGCCGCTGGTCTGGTCGGCGGGAACCGTCTGGCAGATCACCCGGAGGAGCGGGAGCTCCGGCGCTCCGCTCGGCACGAGCGCGCTGCTCACCGTGACCGGCCGCCTGGCGCTGGTGGCCGTCCTGTGGGCCTTCCTGATGGCATCGCGCTACGCGACCCTCTTCTTCCCCGAGGGGTGGTTCAGCCCGCTCGGCTTCGCGGTCGAGATGTTCGGGTCGGGGGGCCGGTCGGCCGGCGATCTCCTGACCACCGCGGCCCTGGGCATGCTGTTCGCGATCGGGGCGTACGCCTTCGTCCCGGCCCGCCGCCACCGGTCACGGAGGGGGACGGTCCTCGGGCTCGGCGCGGTCGCGATCCTCGCCTGGCTGATCGTTCGCGCCGCGACGCCCGTCGTCGAGGCCGCGGTCCGCGGGATGAGCCTGGGGGTCTTCTTCAGCACCACCCTTCTCTTCTCGCCCCACTTCCTGATGGTCCTGCTGGCGTACGCCCTGCTCGCGGGATTCGTCGTGACCGGACTCGCCGCCGCCCTCCGGCCGCTCGGAGTGCCGGCGGGGCGGCTGTGGGCGGCGGGCGTCGCGGCCGGGACCGCGCTGGCCCTGGCCGGCGCCGCCTGGATCCTGCCGGGCGAGGCCTTCCGCGGGACCAGGATGGCGTTCGGGGCTCTCCTGGCGCTCGGCCTGACGGGCGCGGCGTGGCTCGTCCACGCGGCCGGCATGCGCCGCATCACGGGTCGCGGGGCCGGTCCGAGGGTCGCCGTGGTCGCGGTGACTCTGGGGGCGCTTGTGGTCCTCCCGCTGTTCGCGAGGGCGCGGATCGACGTCGCGCAGGACCTGCTCGTCGAGCGAGCGGAGCGGCTCGGGGAGGCGTCCGCCCAATGGCTCCAGTACACGATGTCGCGCGTGGTCGAGTATCTGATCCAGAGCCCCGGGGTCGCGCGCGCCCTGGAGGAGGGAAACCGGGATGCCGCGCTCCTCCTCTGGAGCCAGAGCCCGCTCAGGACGCCCGATTTCGCGTCGGGACTCTACTTGGTGGACGACGCCGGCACGATCGTCAGCCAGTTCGCGCTGACGGCGGTCGACCTGGCGGGCCGCGCACGGGCCCGGGCGACGGCGGAGAACGTGCTCGTGGAGGTCGAGGGCGTCCCGGAGGAGGGGGGGATCTGGTGGGCCACCGTCCCCGTCTACCAGGACGGGACCCGGCTGGGAGCGGCGGTCGCCATGTCGACCGGCGCGACGCAGCTCAGGGACACCCCGACCGGGGCGGCGTTTCTCCTGAGCGACCTGATGCTGGGCTCTCCGCCGTCCTACGAGCCGGTCCAGTACCGGACGCTCGAGCCCGGGGAGACGCCGCCGCCGCGGACGCTCCTCACCAGCGTCCAACGACCGGACGGGACCCGCATCCGGCTGGCGCTTCCGCTCGATCCCCTCCTCCCGGGCGCCCGGACCTACGCCGTCTTCGCCGTGGTGGCGGCCCTCTGCGGGCTCCTGCTGGGGTTGGGCGAGCGGTGGACCGATCCCCGCGCCCGCGTACGGTCGTGGGGCCGGGCGCGGGCCGAGAACCCGCTGCGCTCGTTCCGCGTCCAGCTCATGCTCGCCTTCCTGGCCGTCGCCCTGGTCCCGCTCACCCTCTACGCCGTGCTCGGATTCCGGGCGACCCGCGCCGAGGTCCAGGAGTCCACCCGCGCGGCGGCGACCGAGGCGCTGGGAGCGGCGAGCCGGCTCCTGGTCGGAGACGCCGCCCTCGAGCAGGGGACGGCCCGCGCCCTCACCGCGCGGCTCCGCGGGATCTCGGACATCCTCCAGCAGGACCTCGTCCTCTACTGGCGCGGCCGGACGGTGGCCTCGAGCCGGCCCGAGATCTTCGCCTCGCGTCTCTTCGCCGATCGCATGAAGGGGGAGGTGTACACCGAGCTCTTCGCCGGCGGCCGGGCGAGCGCGTTCGACTCGATGACTCTGGGGGACCGCTCGTTCCTGGTCGCCTATCACCCGCTCAGGGAGTCGGGCGCGCCGGCAGGGTACGTGCTGGCGACGCCGCTCTTGATCCGCGAGGACGAGGCCCGCTTGGACCTCCAGCGCCTGGGAGAAGGCGTGTTCCTCCTGACCGCCTTCTCGATCGCCTTCCTGCTGATCGTGGGATGGGGTCTCGCGCGGTTCATGGCGCGGCCTCTCGGAGCGCTCGAGCAGGGAACGCGCCAGATCGCCTCCGGCCGGCTCGCGTACCGGCTTCCGCCGCCCGCCCGAAAGGACGAGTTCGGCAGGCTCCAGCGCGCCTTCAACACCATGGCCGAGCGTCTCGACCACGGGCAGCGGGCTCTGGAGGGGGAGAAGTCCCGCGTCCAGGCGATCCTGTCGTCGGTCGGTGCGGGGGTCGTCGCCCTCGACAGGGAGGGTCAGGTCCAGCTCCTCAACGAGCGCGCGGCGAGTCTGCTCGGCGAACGCCCCGAGGCCGTGCTCGGGCACCGGGCCGGCGAGCTGGCGAGGCGCCGGGACGGGGCATCCCGCTTCTGGGGCATGGTCGAGCGCCAGCTCGCCCGGGGCCGCGCGGATCGCGACCTGGTCCTGCGCCGCAAGGGACAAGATCGCCACTACCACGTGGTCTTCACCAGGCTCCGGGAGCCCGGCGGAGCGGAAGAGGCCGGGCTGGTGGTGGCATTCGAGGACATCACCGACAACGTCGCCTCGCAGCGCGTCCTGGCGTGGGGCGAGATGGCCCGGCAGGTGGCCCACGAGATCAAGAATCCCTTGACCCCCATGAAGCTGTCGCTCCAGCACCTCGAGAGGACGGTGGACGACCGGCCGCGGAACTTCGAGGAGCTGTTCCGCTCCAACCTCGAGCTCGTGCTCGCCGAGATCGAGCGGCTCGAACGGATCGCCGGGAACTTCGCCCGTTTCGCCGTCCCGGACCCGGGCTCGCTCGTCCCGTTCGACGCGGTCTCGGTCGCCGGCGACGCGCTGTCGCTCTTTCAGGGAACGGAGGACGGGGTGCGCTATGGGCTCCAGACGGTGGGCGCGCCCAAGCCCCTCCTCGGGGAGCCGGAAGGGTTCCGGCGCGTGCTCGTCAACCTGCTCCAGAACGCCCGTGATGCGGTCGTTGCCAACGGCGGCGGCCGGGTGGACGTGCGGCTGGACTGG
>DASZOP010000142.1:0-4778 GCA_035550715.1 Gemmatimonadota bacterium
GATCAACTGACGGCGGTCCTCGAAGAGGTCGAGGAGGCCCACCTTGCCCTCGGGCCCGTCGAACTGGTACTCCTTTTCGACCGCCAGCCACGGCATCCGCCGACGCTGGGCGGCCAGCGCATCACGGGCGCGGGTCAACTCCTTCTCCTTCACGAGCAGTCGCTGGCGCGCGGCATGCCACTCCTCCCTCGACACGATCGGGGGCGTCTTCATGAATCGACTCCTATTCGTACTCCGTTCAGTGTGCATCCAGCGATCTCGTCGCCGACCCTATCCCGAGCACCGCTGCTTGACAAGAAGGATGCCCTACCCCGCCGGCCGCACGCTCGCGTCGAAGTCGAAGTAAACGCCCAGGTAGTCGCCGGAGTACTCGCCCGGCAGGGGCGGCATCGGCGAAGCGGCCTGGACGGCCCGCTGGGCGGCCTGGTCGAACGTGAAGTGGCCGCTCGGAGTCTCGACCCTGACGTCCTGGACCCGCCCCGAGCGGTCGATCCGGAAGTAGATCGTGGTCTTCAGCGACGTCGTCCCGGGCGGACGCCAGTTCCGCTCGACCTTCCGCACCATCTCCTCCAGATACCAGGGGAACTGGAAGGGCCTGCCCTCGAGGGTGACCGGCAGGCTCACCCCCTCGCGGAGACCGCGCTCGGGACCGGTGCGGGGGGTTTCCTGGCGGCCCGCCTCCCTCGGTTTCTCCTCGGCGGGCGGCTCCTCACCTGGTTCCGGGATCTTCTCCTTGGCCTCGGGCTCCGGGATCTCCTCCTCGGGGGCGGCCTCCTCCTCGGGCGCCGGCTCCGGCCGGGTCGGTTGGGGGGCCGTCAGCTCGGCCGCGCTCACCAGGTTGACCGCGTAGACGGGCGGCAGGTCGGATCGCCCGGGGCCGCTGAGCCCCAGCAGGAACACGACGATCGCGAACCCCGCGTGGAGGGCGGCCGAAGCGAAGAGGCTCTTACGCCTGTCCATCACGCCCGGTTGGCGTTCAGTCCGCCTCGGGCGGCGGCGGCTCGGTGACGAGCCCGACGTTCTCGAAGCCGGCCGCGCGGAGCTGACCCATGACCTGCATGACCCGCCCGTAGCTGTTCGCCTCGTCCGCGCGGACGTAGACGCGGGCGAGTCCCCGGCTAGAGCGAACCTGCTCGAGGACGTCCCCCAGCGCCTCGGGCCGGATCTCGGCCTCGTCTATGTAGACACGCCCCTCGGCGTTGACCGACACCAGGATCGCCTCCGACGAGGGGAGCGGGGCGCTCTCCGTCTGGGGCAGCCGTACCTCGACCCCGCCCTGCGAGATCGGCGCAACGATCATGAAGATGATGAGGAGCACGATCGTCACGTCGACCAGCGACGTCACGTTGATGTCGGCGATCGGGGCGTGCTCGCGCCTCAGCGTGCCGGGCATGGGCTAGGCCCTACGCTCGCGGACGATCAGGTTGATGAGCTCGCTGGAAAAGTGGCTCAGCTCGTCGGCGACCTCTTTGGACTGGCTCAGGAAGTGGTTGTACGCCAGGACCGCGGGAATGGCGACGGCGAGGCCCGCCACCGTCGTCACCAGCGCTTCGGCGATGCCCGGAGCCACCGCGTTCATGTTGCCCGACCCCCTGAGGCCGATCTGGAGGAACGCGTCCATGATCCCCCATACCGTCCCGAGGAGCCCGAAGAACGGGGCCACGCTGCCGGTCGAGGCGAGGAACGAGAGCCCTTCCTCCAGGTGCTCGACCTGCTGGGCGGCCTCGCGTTCGAGCGCCATGTGGATCGAATCCTTCTCGAGGATCGTGATCGCCGTCGTCCCCCGGGGTGGAGCCGCCACACCGCCGATCCCGAGGTCGTCGTCCTCGATACCCGTGGGGCGCTGGCTCAGGAGCTTGAGCTCGCGGATTCCCGCCTTGAAGACCTCGGTCAGGGGGTTGGCCGGGATCGCGAGCGCGGTCTGATACGCCTCCGCCAGCGTCGCCCGGTGCTCGAAGGCGTGGAAGAACTGCGCCCGCTTTCCCTTCAGGCTTCGAAACAACAGGAACTTGCGCAGGATGATGGCCCACGAGACGAGAGAGAATACGAGCAGGATGATCAGGATGGTCCTCCCGACCCAGCTCGTCCCCATCACCATGTTCCATATCGAGGGCTCCATCACGAGATCGTTCGTGCCGGCCTGGAGCAGTGCGATCATCGAATGGCCTCCGGTTGTGCGGTATCGGATCGCGACGTCGGTCTCAGATGCTCGAGGGTCCGGCCGAGGCCCTCGTCGAGCGTGACCGCCGGACGCCAATCCAGATCGCTCGAGGCCCGGGACGCATCGAGGACGCTGCGGTATAGCTCGCCCGCCCGGGCAGGGGCCTTTTGAATCTCGACCTCGGTGCCGGCCAGCGCCATCAATCGGCGGGCCAGCTCGTTCACGCTCGTACCCCATCCGGTGCCGATGTTCCAGGCTCTGGAGCGCAGGTCGGCGAGCGCCGGAAGGTCCCGCGTACTGGCCCGCCAGTTCGCTTCCGCGACGTCGCCCACGTACACGTAGTCCCGCTCCTGCGTACCGTCGCCGAAGATCGTGATCGGCTCGCCGGCGAGGATCCGGGAGCCGAAGATTGCGACGACGCCGGCCTCCCCGTGCGGGGATTGCCGCGGGCCGTAGACGTTGCTGTACCTGAGGGCGGCATAACTGAGGCCGTGCACACGGGCGTAGTAGTGGAGATACTGCTCCCCGGCCAGCTTGGTCACGCCGTATGGGGAGAGCGGCAGGAGAGGATGCGTCTCGTCCGTCGGGACCTTTCCGGGCTCGCCGTAGACGACGCCGCCCGACGAGATGTAGACGACCCGAGCGATGCCGTGCCGCCGCGCGCATTCGAGGAGGTTGAGGAGACCGAGGACGTTGGTCCGGGCGTCCCGCATGGGGTCGGCGACCGACACCCGGACGTCGATCTGGGCGGCGTGGTGGTTGACCAGATCGAAACCGCTCTCCTCGAAGACCCGGCCGAGGGACGGATCCGCGAGGTCCATCTGGATGAAGCGAGCGCCCTGGGGGAGGAGGGCGCGCCGACCGGACGACAGGTCGTCCACGATGGTGACGTCGCACCCCTCCGCCAGGTACCGGTCGGCCACGTGCGAGCCGATGAAGCCGGCCCCGCCGGTGACGAGCACGCGGGCGGGGCGATGTGACAATTCCTCCACGTCGGCTCCTGAGGTCGTCTACGAGAAAGGGCTGCCGTGGTTCGTCTGCGGATGGGAGGACCAATCTCTCACGGGCCTGCTGGCAGGGGCAAGGTCGTCCCGAGCCTCGGCCCATGGTGGTCCGTCACGGCAGGCCGGCGTATCTTAATCGCTTTCCTATCTCATTGCTCAGCGCCCACTTCGAGGAATCTCATGGCCAGACAGTGCTTCATCTGCGGCAAGGCCGCCCAGTCGGGGAACACGGTGAGCCACGCCAACAACAAGCGGCGGCGGCGGTTCGAGCCGAACCTCCAGACCATCCGCGCGATGGTCGAGGGCGCTCCGCGCCGGATTCAGGTCTGCGCGAGCTGCATCCGCGCCGACAAGGTCGTCAAGGCCGGCTGAAGCCGACCATCAGGTCGGTCACACCCCGCCAGTCCCGGTCCTCCATGAGCAGGTTGTGGCTGAAGAAAGCGACCCCCGGGACGCCCTCCCCGGCCAGACCGGCGGCCGCCCGGCGCACCTCGTCGGGCGCGATCATGTCCAGCCGGACCCCGATCCTGAGGCGGCGGCGGTCGAGCGCCTCCGGGTAGGCGTCCACGACCTCCCGGATGGCCGCCGCATCCTTCCGGTACACCATCGGCACCGCCTCGTCGAGGAGCCCCCGCGCGAGCCACGCCGCCCAGTCCTGGCCGAAGGATTCGCGGGCGACCTCGGGCACCGGCAGGACCGCCGCGCTCAGGCGGAGGTCCGGCCGGACCAGGGCCAGGTCGTCCCGGATCAACCCGACCAGGTAGGAGACGCTCGCCGCCCCGCCCGGAGGCGCCCATCCGGAGGGGTAGCGGATGTAGTCCAGATGGACCCCGTCGACCGGGTAGCGGAGGACCACCTCCAGGATGAAGCGCCGGAGCTCGGTCCGCACCTCGAGGACGGCCGGGTCGAGGAACCACCCCTCCCCCTGAAGACCGCGCCGGTCGAGCTCCGCGCGTGAGAGGGAGCGCATGGAGCGGCCCCGGGCGTCGGCCACGAACCAGTCGGGGTGGCTCCGGAAGACGTGCCCGGCCGCCGGGGGCGCCTCCGCCGACCAGGCCAGCATGGCGTTCACCCAGGCGTGGACCTCGATCCCCCGCGCCCGGGCGCCGGCCAGAGCCTCTCCGAACGGGTCCTCCCACCCCGGGCCGAACGGGGCCGAGGCGGGCGGGCCGAAGACCTGGCTCGGATAGAAGGCGTCCCAGCGACCGGAGACCTGGAGGTAGATCCGCCGGCATCCGATCCGCTCGACGGCCGCCAAGGCCTCTTCCCAGGCGGCCCGGGACGAGAGGGCGTTACGGACGACCCAGACGGCGCAGGCGGGCCCCTGGGGGTCCAGCTTCGGCGGGGCGGCCGGGGCCTCCGGGGCCGATCGGACGCCCCCGCCTAGGGTCAGCATGGCAGCCAGGACGGCCGCCATGGCAGGGGACGGTAGCCGGCACCGCGGACCCCCGCCCGGCCGGTGGACGGTGGGCCTAAAGGGCGTTAGATTAATGGCTTCCAGCAATTCAATTGCCAAAGGGAGCCGAACATGCCCAATTTTGACCTCGCGGCGCTTCAGCACGAGCACAAGACCCGCAACATGCGGGTCCTACTCAGCCGGCTTCTCAAGAGGC
>DASZOP010000143.1:0-2603 GCA_035550715.1 Gemmatimonadota bacterium
CCCGCCCGTGAGGAGGACGGCCACGGTCGCCAGCAGCAGGTCGTGGAGCACCTGGGCGGCCAGGAACCGGTTCCCGATCGGCCGGTGCCGGCTGTAGAGCACCGAGACGATCGTCCACGCGGTGGGAACGCCGACGACGAAGACGGCCAGGGGAAGCCACGAGAGTCCCTCGGCCTGCGTCCTCACGACCGTCGCCGCCACGGCCAGCGCGTTGGCGATCGCCAGCCGCGCGGCGTAGACGCCGGCCAGCACGGTCCGCTCGTCGAGCGGCCGGAAACTCCTCTGGAAGGGAGGCGCCATCCGCCCTAAACATGGCCCGCCGGGCGAGCGCGCGACAGGCCCCCCTCAGCGGCCGATCACCTCGATCCCTTCCGGCGTCCACGCCGGCGGATCAGGATCGTCCGCCACCGCCGCGGCCGTATAGAAGACGAGTCGGGCGACCCGCGCCGCCTTGTCGGGGTCGATTCTCTCGACCTCGTCCGACGGACGGTGGTAGTCGGCATGGGTTCCGGCGAAGAAGAAGATCGCGGGGATCCCCCGGCGCGCGAAGCTGAAGTGGTCGCTCCGGAAGAAGAACCCCTCCTCGGGCCAGGGGTCGTCCAGGACGACGAGACCGAGCTCGGGGCGGTCCCCCGAGAGCGACCGGACCAGCGGTCCCAGCGAGCTGTACTCCTGCCCGATCAGGACGACCGAGTCCGACGCGTTCCGGGAGATCATGTCCACGTTCAGGTCGGCGACCAGCCGGTCCGGGGGGACCGGTGGATGCTCGACGAACCAGCGCGAGCCGAGAAGCCCCCTCTCCTCTCCGCTCACCGCCAGGAAGATCAGCGAGCGGCCGGGTCGGTCGGGAAGGGCGGCGAACGCCTCGGCCACCTCGACGAGAGCGGCCGTCCCCGAGGCGTCGTCGTCCGCGCCGTTGTAGATCGAGTCCCCGGCCGCGTCGGCAGGTCCGACGCCGAGGTGGTCCATGTGCGCGCTGAAGACCACGTACGTGTCCCTGAGGGCCGGATCGTCCCCCCGAAGGATCGCGACCACGTTCGGGGCGAGCGAGTCGGGATCCATCTCACCGGCCCCCGCGGCCAGGGGGTAGCGCTGGACGAACGTGCCCCCGTCGCCTCCCGGCTCGAGCCCGAGCCGTCCGAACTCCCCCGCCAGGTATTCGGCCGTCCGCTCGAGGCCCGGGCTCGGCGTCGCGCGGCCGCCCAGCTCGTCGCTGGCCAGGAAGGCGATCCGATCGAGCATGCCGCCGGCGGTGATCGTGGCGGCCGCCTCGGGTAGGGCGTCGTCGGGGCCGGCGACGTCTCCCGGTCCACGGCGATCCCCCGGCCTGGCGCAGCCGACCACGACGAGGAAGGCGACGAGGCCGACCGGTCTCCGGCCTGGGATCTCCATTCGGACCTCCACGGATCCGGGTTCGGGAGGGGAAACAGTTCGAAGCCAGGCGGGGTTGGCCTAGCCGTGCTGCTCCAGGAACGCGCGCGCCTGCCGGACCTCGGCCCGCTCGGGCCCGTCGCTTCCACCACAGAGCCGCACCGCCTCACCGAAGTAGCGCCGCGCCTTTTCGAGCTCACCGCCCTGCTCGGCCGCGCGGCCCGCACCGATCAGAGAGCGGAACCGGTGGGGTCCCTGGTCCAAGGCTCTCTCGAACTCCACCAGCGCCTCTTCCGGCCGGTTCAACTCGAGCAGCATCTCGCCGCGGAGCTCCCGGGCCGGGACTAGCGGGCCCGGCGTGATGGCGCTCTTCTCGGTCTCACCCTCCAGGTTGGCCGCGGATCGGAGGAGCGTCACCGCCTCTTCATGATGCCCCTCGGCGAGGAGAAGCCAGGCGCCGGCCAGCTTCCGCTGGATCAGGACCTGCACGGCCCAGTAGTCGTCGTCCTCCTCCTCGAGAACCAGCCGGAGCCGCTCGAGCTCCAGGATCTCAGCCTCGGCCCGGGCCTTGTCACCGGAGCGGGCGGCGCCGAGCGCCCGCGCGAAACGGCTGACCGCCTCGGCGGGAGGAAAGCCCGTCCCGCTCACGGGCAGGGCGGCCGCTTCCTCCCACATGCCCCGCTCGAGGGCGTAGCGGGCCGGGATCGCCGCCAGGGCGAAGAGCCCCGCCGGGCCGGGCGCTCCCCCGCCCGCGGCCTTGACGTCGAGCCGTGCCGCGGCGTCGGGAAGGGCGTCCACCATGCCGCGCGCCGAGGCGTCCCGGCACGTCTGGAGGTAGGCGTACGTCTGATAGTCCATGGCGTGGAGCTCCTCGGCGACCGAGCCCTCCTCCCGGGCCACCCCGGCCGAGACCGTGTTCGTGTCGATCGACTCCTGCCACTCCCCGACCAGCGTGAAGGTGTGGGAGGGCATGTGAAGGGCGTGGGGCGCGGCGGGGGCAATCCGGGCGTATCTGCGGGCCGCGTCGAGCGCCCTCGGGGCCAGCGCCGGCACGTCGTAGCTGTGGATGATGTAGTGGGCGATCCCGGGGTGGTCGGGCTGCGCGGCGAAGAGCTCCTCCAGGAGCGCTCCCGCCGCGAGCCGCTGGGCGTACGTCTTGTCCGGCGGCACCTCGGAGACCGCCGACTGGTCGAGCGCCAGGGCGTAGAAGACCGCCGCCTCGGGGTCGTCGC
>DASZOP010000144.1:0-5047 GCA_035550715.1 Gemmatimonadota bacterium
CCGTGATGCCGGTCAACGAACTACGCGGTGGGAGGCGACGTCGCGGCCGGCGCGGGCGCCGCCGGGACCGACTCGTGGTAGGGGATCCGGAAGCGCATGACGGTTCCCTCGTCGAGATGGGATTCGGCCCAGATCCGCCCCCCGTGCATCTCGACCAGCTGCTTGCAGATCGCGAGGCCGAGTCCGACCCCCTGATAGGCCCGGGTCTGTGACGGCTCCACCTGACGGAAGGCATCGAAGACCTCGGTCAGCTTTTCCTCGGGGATGCCGATGCCATGATCGGTGACGCGACCCTCCACCTCGTCGTCGATCCGCTCCGCCTCGACGAAGATCTGGCCCTCCCGCGAGAACTTGATCGCGTTCTCCACCAGGTTCAGGAAGACGCGGTAGATCTTCTCGCCGTCCATGTAGCACGGTTCGAGGCGCTCGTCGACGCGGCCCGTCACGCGCCGCATGCCGTCGCCCGTCAGGGGAGCGGCGGTGTCGACCACGCCTTCGACCAGGGTTCGCAGATCGACCTTCTCGTAGCGCAGGGTGGCGTGGCCTTCCTCGTGGCGGGCGAAGTCCAGCAGCCGGGAGATCATCTCCAGCAGGTGCTGGCTGTTGCGGCTGATGTTGGAGAGCACCTTCCGCTGCGCTTCGTTCACCGGACCGCACATCTCGTACTCGAGGATCTCGGTGTTGGCGATGATGGAGGTCAGTGGCGTCTTCAGCTCGTGGCTGGTGTTCGAGAGGAATTCGCTCTTGATCTCGTTGCTCCGCTCGAGTTCGCGGTTGATGTGCTGTAGCTCCTCGTTGATCTTGCGCACCTCGTCCTCGGCGCGGCGGCGGCCCGTCACGTCGATGAACTCGTACTTGACGGCCTGCCGGCCGCGCCACGGAACTGGATCGGCCACCACCAGAACCGGGACGCGGGCTCCGCGCGCGTCGAGCAGGTCGATCTCCAGATTTCCCGCCGGTGTCCGGACGACGGACCCTCGACCATCCGGGGGCTCGGGGATCCGGTCGCGGTGCTCGGGTGGCACGATCTTCCCCAGGTCCCCGTCGGAGAAATCGGCCTCCTTGCAGCCCGTCCGCTCGGCGAACGCCCGGTTGACGAACGACACCCGGCCGTCCTGGAGGACCAGGATCATGTTCGGGTCGTCCTCGAACAGGGTCGCCGGATCGATCCGGTAGCCGGCGTAGCGCGTGCGCGCTTCCTCGACACCGAGGACGATCATGCCGGCTCCGAGAAACAGCCCCAGCCCGGTTTCGAGGATTTCCTGCCACGCCGCTTCCAGCCCGGGAGCGAAGATCCAGATGGAGGCCGCCGCCAGCGGCGTCATCACGAGCGCGAGTCCGGCCACGCGCGCGCCGAGCGGAGCGAACTCGCGGACGTACCGGTCGACGGCCCACCCCGAGGCGATCCACAGGACGGCGAAGAAGGCGAGCGCCGCGCTCTGGATCGCGCTCGCCTCCGGGCGAACGCTCACCAGAACGGCGAAGACGGTCACGATGCCGCCCCCGATGGCGGCGCCCACCCGCATCGCGTGGCTGCGCCCGAGCCGTTCCGGACCGGCGGCCGACAGGGCCCCGAGGAGGAGGAGAGAGCTCGACACGACCACCAGGCCCGCGTCCAGCCCGAGCCACCGGTCGTCCGCGACCCGGAACAGGCCGACGAGAGCGCGCACGACCAGAAAGGCCCACGCCAGCAGCCACAGCAGGTGGTGAGGCAGGCGATACTCGCGGTGCAGGTACAGGAAGACGATCGCCAGGGCGGCGAAGAAGGCGGCGGCGTGGAGGGTCGACCCCCAGCTCATGGGCGTCGCGCCGGACTCCGGGGGGCCACGCCGGGCGGGCGTCCGGCGCGGAGCCTCAGGCGACTGGGAAGGTTTCGGCGGGCGCTAGTTCCACTCCTGCTCGTCGTAGTCATCGTAGGACTCTTCGAGGTCCTCCTCGTCCGACTCGATCGGCTCCAGTTCGAGCGGAGATGTGTTGATCACTTCCAGCTCCACACCGCACTCGCCGCACTCGATGATCTCTCCCTCCTCGAACTCGAAGGGATCGCCTTCGATCTCGGCGTCGCATTCCGGGCAGTGCGCCACGCGTACACCTCCTCTCCAGGTGGATCGGGGTGGCAATTATAACATTCCCGGTCGCCGCGCTGTCCAGCGCACCCGTCATGTCCGGCCCTCTCTCCCGTCCCGGCGAATGCAAGAAATCGACCGCGCGGCGGTCCTCACGCCCCGACCACCCGGGCGACCAGGCTTCGCGCCTCCGCCTCGTCCGCGGTCCCCTCGACGATCGCCCGGCCGTCCCGGAAGACGCTCACCGTCCGGTCGCCGCGCCGAGCCCGGAGAAGGTGCTCGTTCAGCGTAACCTCCCACTCCGGTCGAAGCCGCCCGGCCAGCTCCGGAAGCCGGGGCCGCGGGGCGCCCTCGCCGGGCAGGAGCTGGATCGCCCGCCGACCGCAGAGCCGCGCGGCGCGTCCACCCCGCCGTCCCTCGAGCCACTCGTAGCTCCGCGCCCCGCAGACCGGGCAGTCCGGCCGGGGAGGGCCGGTCGCCACCGACGTCCAGCCGGTTTCCCACACGTCCAGCCGGAGGAGCGCCCGCGTGACCTTGTCCCGGGCCCCGAGGGCCAGCTTCAGGATCTCCGCGTTCTGGTGCCCTGCGACGACCGCGACGGCGGCCCCGAGGACGCCCGCCGTCTCGCAGGTCGGCAGCGAGCCCGGCGCCGGGGCGGTTTCGAACACGCACCGCAGGCACGCCGTCTCGCCGGGGAGAATGGGCATCACCAGACCGGCCGTGCCGACGACCGCGGCGTAGACCCAGGGCACGCCTTCCCGGACCGCCCAGTCGTTGACGAGGTAACGGGTCTCGAAGTTGTCGGTGCCGTCGGCCACGACGTCGGCTCCGCCCAGCAGGCCTGCCGCAGTACCCGGGTTCAGATCGTCCACGACGCCATCGATCCGGATCTCCGGGTTGATCGCCCGGAGCGCCCGCTCGGCAGCCAGCGCCTTGGGGAGCCCCTGCTCGGCGTCCCGATCGGTGAAGAGGACCTGCCGCTGGAGGTTGGACCGCTCCACGAAGTCGCGATCCAGGACGGTCAGACGGCCCACGCCGGCCCGCGTCAGGAGCTCCGCCTGTAGCGAGCCCAGGGCGCCGCAGCCGACGACGACGACGTGCGTCCCGGCCAGCCGGGCCTGCCCGCCGGCTCCGATCTCGGGCAGGATCGACTGGCGGACGTAGCGGATGTTCGGCGAGGGTTCGGTCATGGAACCAAACTACCCCGAGGCCCCTATATTCGTCTGCCCGCGAGCGCCTCGACACCCCTCCCGTGGGAACTCGCGCGAAACCTCGTTCCACGGATCTGCGAATTGAGCGGACCACGCGTCGTGATCACCGGCATGGGGGCGGTGAGCCCCAACGGAATCGGCCGGCAGGCCTTCTGGCGGGCCTGCGCCGATGGCGGGAGCGGGACCGCCTCCATCACGCTCTTCGATCCCGCCGAACTGCCGTGCAGGGTCGCCGGCGAGGTGCGGGGCTTCGACGTCGAGGGGCACCTTCCGCCGAAGTCCCGACGTTACGGGATGCGCGTCGTGGCGATGGCGCTGGCGGCCGGGGCCGAGGCCTTTCGGGACTCCGGCCTCGATCCGGATCGGCTGGAAGAGGAGGAGCGGCGCCGGACGGGCGTCATCGTCGGAACCGGTTCGGCCGGAATCGCCTTCGGCGAGGAGCAGTACCAGGTCTTCTTCCGCGATGGGTACCGGAAGGTGAGCCCGTACGCGATCGTCGCCACGTTCGTGGGGATGCTGTCGAGCGAGATCTCGATGGCCTTCAATCTGCGCGGGATGAGCCACGTGGTCTCCACCGGCTGCACCTCGGCGTCGGACGCGATGGGATACGCCCTCCAAGCGCTCCGTGCGGGGTGGGTCGATCGCGTGCTGACGGGGGGCGCCGAGGCGTGCATCGTTCCCGGGATCATGGCCGGCTTCTGTCGCATGGGAACGATGACGACACGAAACGGCGATCCGTCGCGCGCCAGCCGCCCCTTCAATGCCGACCGTGACGGCTTCGTGATGGGCGAGGGCGCGTGGATGCTGGTCTTCGAGACGCTGGCGAGCGCCCGCCGCCGCGGGGCGCCGATCCTGGCCGAGGTGCTGGGGTACGGGACGACCTGCGACGCCTATCACCGGGTCCAGCCCGAACCGACGGGCGAGGAGGCCGGCCGCGCGATCGGGATGGCCCTCGCCGACGCCGGTCTCGGCCCGAACGCGATCGGGTACGTCAACCTCCACGGCACCGCGACCGAGCTCAACGACCGGATCGAGTCGCGCGCCGTCCGGCTGGCCTTCGACGGCCACGCCGACCGGCTCGCCACCTCGGCCCTGAAGTCGATGATCGGGCACCCCCAGGGCGCCTGCGGGGCGGCCGGCATGGTCGAGACCGTCGAGGCGCTTCGCACGGGATGGATCCCCCCCACCGTGAATTACGAAAGGCCCGATCCGGCTTGCGATCTGGACTACGTTCCCAACGCAGGTCGGGAGGGGGACCTCGGGGCCGCGGTCGTGAACTGCATCGCGTTCGGGTCCAAGAACTCGGCGCTGGTCGTTGGGCGGTGGGGGGAGTGATGGGGCGTTCGCGGGCGACTGTCGGCAGTCCCCTCTTCCGCCCTCGGCCGGGCTTCTCGAACTTCGCAAAACTTCCTAGAAAGAGAACGGGACGGGGACGAAGCAGCCGGCCAGGAGGGCCACGGCCAGCCAGCCGGCCAGCTTCCGCCTCGGATCCAGCTCGACCTGGGGGTCGAGGACGGGCGGGTGCTTGAGGCGGATGACGATCAGGATGAGCACCGCCCACACGTACCAGCCTTGCCACCACCACCCCATGCCGAGGAGCGCCAGGAAGAAGAGCCAGGCGATCCGGTGCTGGGCCCGGCCGACCAGGGCGTACAGGACGTGGCCTCCGTCCAGCTGGCCGAGGGGCAGCATGTTGAGCGCGGTGACGAAGAACCCGATCCAGCCGGCGAAGGCGATCGAGTTCAGGTAGAGGTCGTGAGTCTCGGGGTG
>DASZOP010000145.1:0-6272 GCA_035550715.1 Gemmatimonadota bacterium
CGATGGCCGGGGCGTCGAGCTGCGGGCGTCGGAGCTACGGGAGCTGGCGGACCCCGAGGTTCGCGACCAGGTCCGTGAGTTCGCACGCGACGCGGTCCCCGCCGCCTACGAGGAGAGCTGGTTCCTGGGGGAGGACGAAGCATCCTCGATCGTGGGGACCCAGGTCGAGATCCGCCGGCCGGGTCGAGCGCCCGAGATCGTGTCGCGCGACGCCCTGACGCTCCTCGAGCGGGGGGCCGAGATCGCCTCCCTGGCGGAGTGGAGCCGACGGCTCGATCCAGAGCTTCGGCGACTGGTCCTGGACCTTCTGCCGGCCCTGATGGCCCCGAGCCTCGAAGCCCGCCCCGCGCTCACCAGCATCCGGCGCGACGAGGCGCGCAGCTCGGTGAGCCCGTACGCGGGCGAGGTCCTGCGGGGGGAGCTGATCGTGGCCGCCCACACACGGGTGACGCCCGAGCAGTTCGCCAAGGTGGCGAGCCTCAGGCAGGAGCTCGAACGCCGGCACGCCGGTTTCTCGGCCGACGACCTGCGCGCGGGGCTCGGCGCGTTCGCGGTCGGCGTCGCGGTCCTGCTCCTGTTCGGCTTCTATCTCTTCCAGTACCGGCGGGACGTCTTCGACGACTACCGGGCGCTGGCGGTCCTGGCGCTCATCTGGGCGCTCGTGATCGGGCTGGCCGCGTTCGCCGAGCGGGTCGACGCGATGCCCGACCACGCGGCTCCGGTGGCCCTGGGCTCGATCCTGGTCGCTCTCCTGTGGGACGCGCGCCTGAGCGTCGCGACCACGCTGTTCTTCTCGGTTCTGATCATGGCCCAGGTGGAGCTCGGCTTCCCGGTCCTCTGGACGGGGCTCCTGGGCGGCCTCGCCGGGGCCTGGAGCGTGCGGCGGATCCGCCGGCGGACCCAGTTCTACGAGTCGCTGCTCTTCATCATCGTCGGACACACCTTCGCGCTCGGAGCGCTCGCGCTGGTCCAGCTCTGGACCTCGGTCGACCTCGCCGTCGGGCTCGCGTGGGGTGCCCTGAGCGCTGCCCTGTCCGTGTTCATCGCCATGGGGCTCCTGCCGATCCTCGAGTGGGCCTCCGGGCGGACCACCGATCTGACCTTGCTCGAGCTGGCCGACCTGAACCGGCCGCTCCTCAAGCGGCTCCTGGTCGAGGCGCCCGGCACGTTCCATCACTCGGTGGTGGTCGGGAACCTGGCCGAGGCGGCCGCCGAGGGCATCGGGTCGAACTCGCTCCTCGCCCGGGTCGGCGCCTACTACCACGACATCGGGAAGATCCGGCGACCCGAGTACTTCGTCGAGAACCAGCGCGACGGCATCAACCCCCACCAGTCGCTGCGCCCCGCCGCCAGCGCGCGGATCGTCTCGCGGCACGTGAGCGAAGGCGTGGTGATGGCACGCGCGGCCGGGCTTCCGGCGTGCGTGATCGACTTCATCCGCGAGCATCACGGCACGACCCGCTTGTCCTTCTTCTGGCACCAGGCCGAGAGGGAGGGGCGGATCGAGCCCGCCACTCTCGGGGACTTCGTTTACCCGGGCCCGCGGCCACGTTCGAAGGAGACCGCGGTCGTCATGCTGGCCGATTCGGTGGAAGCGGCCAGCCGTGTCGTGCGCGACCCCTCGCCCGAACGGTTCGAGGAGGTGGTGCAACGGATCGTCGAGCTCAAGCTCGAGGAGCGCCAGCTCGACGACGCCGATCTCACCTTCCGCGACCTGGCCGCCGTGCAGGAGAAGTTCGTGGAGGTCCTGTGCGGAATGCACCACCAGCGGATCGACTATCCGTCCGTCTCCCTCCATGCCCCGGAGACCCAGGCCACCACCGATGCGGATCCGCGTTCGGTTCCATCCGTCGGTCGCGCCCCCGGCTGACCTGGAGCCGTTCCCCGCCGTCCGCCTGGCCCGTCTGCTGGAATCGGAGTGGGCCGGGGCGGAGGGGGAGATCCATTGCGTCCTGACCGACGATGCGGACCTCGAGGACCTCAACCGGCGCTTCCGGGGGGTTCACGATCCGACGGACGTGCTCGCCTTTCCTTATGATCCCGCGGCCGCGGGTGGAAGCCTCGGCGACGTCTACGTGTCGCTGCCGCGCGCCGAGGCCCAGGCCGCCGGGCGGGGCGAGCCCGTGACCCGCGAGATCGTCCGGCTCTTCGTCCACGGAGCCCTCCATCTCGCCGGGCGCGATCACGACACCCCCGAGACCGAGCGTGCGATGCTGGCGACCCAGGAGGAGTGGGTCGCGCGGCTCGTGCGTTGACGGGGCCCCGGCCGCTCTCCAGATTGGTCGTGCCGCGGAACCCGTCGTCCGACCTCGGCCCTGCGAGCCTCCGTCCCGGCATCGCGGGCCGCCACTCCCTGCGCCCGGAGCAGCCCTCAACGTGGCGGAATCGGCCGAACAGACGAAGGAGCTCGTCGACCGCATCCTGAACGCCCTGGCGGACGGGAGCCACCCGTCCGCCGTCGATCCCCTGCTCCTCGAGCTGCGACCGGCCGACCTGGCGGAGATCATCGACCGCCTGGACGGCGAGGCCCGTGTGGAGTTCTTCCGGCGTGTGCCGCTCGAGCTCCGGGCGGAGACCCTGAGCGAGGTCGACGAGGAGTCCTGGCCCTACCTCCTCGACGGCGTCGAGGGCGCGGAGCGGAGCGCCCTCTTCCGCGAGCTCCAGGCCGACGACGCCGCCGACATCCTGAGCGAGCTTCCGGCGCGGGACGCACGCGAGATCCTCGCGGCGATCGAGCCCGAGGAGTCCCGCGAGATCGCCGCCCTGATGCGCTACGACGACGAGACGGCGGGCGGCGTCATGACCACCGAGCTCGTGAGCGTTCCGGCGACCCTGACCGCTGACCAAGCCATCGCTGCGGTCCGCAGCCAGAGCCAGGAGGTGCGAGACTTCTTCACGGTGTACGCGGTCGACGGCGAGGGCCGCCTGGTCGGGACGCTGCCCCTCCGCGACCTGATCGTGTCGGCCGGGACCACACCGGTCGAGCGGATCATGCAGACCGATGTGGTGCGCGTGCTGCCGACCGTCGACCAGGAGGAGGTCGCGCGGCTGATCGCCAGGTACAACCTGATCTCCATCCCGGTCGTGGACGAGTTCGACCGCCTCCTCGGCCGGATCACGGTGGACGACGTGATCGACATCCTCGAGGCCGAGGCGACCGAAGACTTCCTCAGACTGTCCGGCGTCGACGAGGAGGAGGAGACGTACGCGACGCCGATCGAGATCGTCCGCAGTCGGATCCCGTGGCTGCTGATCACGCTCTTCACCTCGGGGCTGGGGGCGCTGGTCGTGGCGTACTTCGAGAACACGATCGCGCGGATGGCGTTCATCGCCGTCTTCATGCCCGTCGTCGCCGCGATGGCCGGAAACTCGGCCGTTCAGGCGACTGCTGTGGCGGTCCGCCGGCTGGCGTTGTCGAGAACGCCCTTTCGGCCGCTGCGATCGGTGGCTCGCGAAGTCGTGGCCGGGCTCGTCATCGGCTTCGTGATCGCTTTCTGCATCGGCCTCGCGGGGGCTCTCTGGCAGGGAGACGTGCGGATCGGGCTGGTCGTCGGGGGCTCGATGTGGGTCTCGATCTCGCTGGGCGTGCTGTGGGGGGCCTCGTTCCCGATCCTTCTTCATCGGCTGGGGCTCGATCCGGCCGTGTCGTCGTCGGTCTTCCTGACGACCATGACCGACATCGTGTCGTTTCTGCTGATTCTGGGCTCGGCCTCGCTCTTCCTGGGCGGACTCCTGTGAGGGCGCTGAAGATGGCCGATCTCTGCGTTGCACCTCCTCGGCCATCCTGCGGCGCAGCTGCCCGCTCCGCGGGCGCCCGCAGTGCGCCTCGGATGTCCTCGCGACCCGCTTCGCGGGTGCCCCGGCGCCTTGATCTCGGCCATCTTGAGCGCCCTCTTACGTCCGCAACCGTTTGCAGAACAGGGGGCACGACGTGATCGTCCGGACCGAGGCGTTCGTGCTGAAGGCGGTCCGGTTCGGCGAGACGAGCATGATCTACCGACTCTTCACCCGCGACCGCGGCGTCGTGCCGGTCATGGCGAAGGGAGCGCGCCGTCCGAAGAGCCGCTTCGGGGCGTCTCTCGGGACCTTCCACCGTCTGCTCGTCACGTACTACCAGAAAGAGGGCCGCGAGGTGCAGACCCTGTCGGGCGTGGAGCTGCTGGCCGCCCACCGGGGGATCGCGGCCTCACTGCCGCGCCTCGAGGCCGGCGGGCGATGGTTCCGCTTTCTGCAGGCCGTGCTGCCCGACGGGGCGCCACTGGCCTCCCTGTACGCCCTCACGGTGGCCGGGCTCGAGCGGTTGGAACGGGCGCGGCCTGGGACGGAGCGGCGCTGGGAAACCTGGCACCGTCTCGCCGCCGCCACCGAGCTGGGCGTGGCACCGCGCCTGGACGCCTGCGTGGGGTGCGGACGTGAGCTCCCGGACGGAGGCGAGCTGGCGTTCTCGATCGCCGAGGGCGGGCTCGTGTGCGGGGCGTGCGCCCCCCGGCCCGGTCAGCGGCGGCTCCCGGCTCGCGGCTACGCCTTTCTCGCGCTCTACGCGCACCCGGACTACCGGCTGCTCGAGGGGATCGCGGACGTGACGGCGGAGGAGGGACGGGTGCAGGAGCTGATCCACGACTTCGTCCGCTGGCACGCGGATCTCAAGCCCGAGGCGGCATGACGGAGCCCGCGATCCGGAGGGTGGTCGGCACGGCGGGTCACATCGATCACGGCAAGACCACGCTCGTCCAGGCGCTGACGGGGGTCTGGACGGACCGCCTTCCCGAGGAGCGCGAGCGGGGCATCTCCATCGACCTCGGGTTCGCGCCCCTCGACCTGGGTCCGGACGCGCCCCCAGCCAGCGTCGTCGACGTGCCGGGTCACGAGGGTTTCATCCGGAACATGGTCGCCGGCGCGAGCGGGATCGACGCGGTCCTGTTCACGGTGGCCGCCGACGAAGGGTTCATGCCCCAGAGCCGGGAGCATCTGCTCGTCCTCCAGGCGCTCGGCGTCGAGCGCGGCGTGGTGGCGGTGACCAAGGCCGATCTGGTCAGGCCGGACTGGGTCGACCTCGTGGTGGAGACCTCGCGCGAGGAGCTCGCCGGAACGCCGCTCGCCGCGGCCGAGATCGTCGTCGTGTCGGCCTCTCGGGGGACCGGGCTGGACCGTCTCCGGGCGGCGCTCGCGGCCGTGCTGAAGACCGTACCCGAGCGCCGCGCCCGGTTTCCCTTCCGGATGCCGGTGGACCGCGCGTTCCAGGTGGCGGGGGCGGGCAAGGTGGTGACGGGGACGATCTGGAGCGGGGTCGTCGCCGAAGGGGAGGCGGTGGTCGTCCTCCCGGGCGAAGGGTCGGCACGGATCCGCTCGCTGGAGGTTCACGGCGATCCGGTGCCGATGGCGGGGGCCGGGTCGCGGGCGGCCGTGGCCCTGGTCGGGCCGGGCGCCGGGACGGTCGGTCGCGGCGCTGCCCTGGTCGACCCGGAGGGCGGATGGGAGGAGGTGCGACGGCTGGACGCCACGATCTGGCTCTCGGCTCGGGCGCCCCGGCCGCTCCGGAGCGGCGACCGGGTCCGCGTTCATCACGGGACGGCGGAGGTCATGGCGCGGATCAGACTGTACCAGGGGGAGCGCCTGACGCCCGGCGCCACCGGCACGGCGCTCCTCCTCCTCGAGAAGCCGATCGTCCCCGCGGTCGGGGACCGGATCGTCCTCAGGGCGTACAGCCCGGTCACCACGATTGGCGGTGGCGAGGTCCTCGCGCGAACGGCCCACTGGACACGCGGCCCGGAGCGAGTGGCGCGGGCGGCCGTCCTGGACGGGGTCAAGGCGGCCCGCGGGGCTGAGCGCGTGGCGGCGGTCCTGCGCGCGGCGGGCGTCCGTGGCGTCGCCGAGTCCGCCCTGCCTCTGGAGACGGGTCTGGAACCGGAGGCCCTCCGGAGGCTCGCCGCCTGCGACCGGGTGGAGCGTCACGGAGGGCGGTGGTTCCCTTCCGGCGCCCAGGAGCGCGTCATGGCCGCGATCACCGGGAAGGTCGCCAGACGACACGAGACGCACCCGCTCGAGCCGGGGCTGCCGCTTCCGGCCGCGCGGCGCGTCATCCCCGACGCCGACCCCGCGCTCGCGGAGGCGGCCTTGGACGCGCTCCTCGGGAAGGGGATCCTGGAGCGCCGCGGGACGGCGCTGGCGCTGGCCGGCCGCCGGATCGAGCTCGGGCCCGAAGAGGCCCAGGTGGTGGCGGCGGTCGCCGCCCGCTACGCCCAAGCCGGCCTCGAGGCGCCCGAGACCGACGT